>JAFLUH010000099.1 GCA_022508895.1 Oscillospiraceae bacterium | reverse complement strand
GCGCTGTTTGTAAGGAGAGTGCCGTCAAGGTCGGTTATGTAGAGGGTTTTCATGGGTGCCTCCGTGGTCTTTTTTTGTATTATAGCATATTGGGGGGAATAAAGCAACGCCGCAGGGGTGTGCCTGCGGCGTGTTCTGTTATTTATATATGGCTTAGCCGGTAATAAAGCAATATCCCACACCTGAACATGAAGCATATCCAGTAGTTCCTGCAAGTCCGATTACCTGATCTTTAGTTACTGTATCGCCTACTTCCGCAAGCATTTCGCTGAGATGGGAGTGTCTTATGTGCCGTCCGTCGGCAGTCTCCACCTCTATGAAGTAGCCGTATATTCCGTTGTACTCAGCCATTACCACCGTGCCGTCAACAAGAGAATATATCTCGTTTCCCGTTTCGGCGAGTACAAAGACGGAACGGTAGTATTTATCGGAGGATACCGCCTGCGAAGCTGCAAGTATCTGGTCGGTGTCCTTGGGGGTCACGCCGACTAAAGTGTTGTTCGGCAGGGACGGGTCGTCGGGTATGCTGTATTCCGGAACATCATTGTCGGATTGGATATCTTCAGGGATAGCGGGAAGCGCTATCCACCATGCATCGCCGTAGTCATCAAATCCTAATTCTCTTAATTCATCAAAGAGATTGGGAAATTCCCTTTTCAGAACAGGTAAAAGGTCTACGATGTACTCCTTTGTGTCTGAGGGTTCGCCCTGCAATCTGACTGCTTCGTATACGGTGAAATCCTCCGTTTGCAGTACAATGTCGCCGCAGGCGTGGTCGATGTCCTTTAAAGCGCTGTAGGCTATCTGATATTTTTGACCGTCAATTTCAAAGTCACAGTCAAACACCTTTTTGTATTCATGTATGAAAGAATTTATGTCCACTCCAATGTGATCAGGTCTGCCCTGCACACAGCATACTTTACAGGTATAATTCTCAGCTAAATAGGCTTCAAGTCCTGTGGGTTCATAAAACCCTCTCTCGCCGGAATCATACGATACGTACAGTGCGCCGTCAAAGGCAATGAAAAACGGCTCAAATACGCCATTGGAAACAACTTCCCCGTGGTTATCCAGAATATTATCAGGGGCGTTGGCGGCGGGGGTAAACGGAACGTCGTTTTCGCCCGTTGTTAAATAGGGCGTAGTTGTGAGCGGTTCGGTTTCGGTAGCTGTTGCCTCATCGTCGGTGATGTTGATGTTGTTTTCGGTGTCGCTTGTGGACTGACCCTCGTCTCTGCCTCCTACAGGGTACTCCGTCAGATTGCCGTTCAGCGCCGCTATTGCCCCTACCGTTATCACCGCCGCAAGGCAGAAGCAGGACATGGCGGTGGCGGCGGTTTTTATGCGCTTCGCTTTCAGCGCCTTCTCCTCAAAATACTTTTCGCTTTTCTCAAAAACGCTTTTTGCTACCTCTTCATAGCTCTTCATAAACAAATCCCTCCTTGTTGAGTTCGGATTTCAGTGATTGTTTTGCGTGATAAACAAGGTTCTCTATCTGACGCTTGGTCTTTCGCATAACCTGTGCCGTCTGCTCGTTGTTCAGCTCCTCGAAAAATATCAGGTACAGTACCTGTCGGTACTGGGGTTTCAGCTTTTGCATGGCTTTGTGGAGTATCAGCCTGTCCTCCTGCTTTATGTAGGAATACTCCGTGTTTTCGTCGGTGTCCGCAAGGTCGTAAAGGTCGTCGACGGGGGTTTTCGAGAGCTTGGAAACGTGGCGCAGGTGGTCTAAGGCTGTGTTTCTGCCTATGGCGTAAAGCCATGTTTTGAAGGAGCTTTTGCCGCTGAAACGGGGCTTTTTCGTTACCAGCTTTACGAAAACTTCCTCCATCAGCTCTTCCGCTGTGCTGATATTGCGAACGTAGGTGTTCAGGTACAGGGTCAGGTCGTCCTTGTAGTCCCTTATTATCTCTACAATGCCTTCCTTGTCACCGTTCAGGAAACGGCGGTAGCTACTTGCACCGTTGTCCATGAGGCTCTCCTTTCTTTCGTTTTTGTCTGACATCTGTTAGACGGATATAGGGGGGATTTCTCGCAGATTTTTTTGATAAAAGTATAACGCTTATTGAGAGAGGGGTCAAGGGGTGTTGATGTTTTTGGGAAAATGTGGTATGACAGGCGTTGGGAAAGAAATAAAAATGTTGGCTTTTTGCTTGACAGAAATGGGATTTTGTGATACAATATATTCGCTGTCAAAAACAGCCAAATATACCCTGCCCTCGGCTTTGCGGAATTTGCCCCTTTGGGGAAGCACCATATCCCTTTGCTGAGTTAGGGAAAATAACTTTTAAGAGGTGTAAAAATGTTACTGAAAGACGAAAAAACCGCAATTATCGAAGCGAACCGTACCCACGACAATGACACGGGCTCTCCCGAGGTCCAGATCGCTATTCTCACCAAGAGGATCTCCGACCTGACTGAGCATCTGAAGACCCACAAGAAAGACCATCACTCCAGACGTGGTCTGCATAAGATGGTAGGTCACAGACGCAACCTGCTCAACTACCTCCAGAAAAAGGATATCGAGCGTTACCGTGCTATTATCGCTAAGCTGGGTATCCGTAAGTAAATCGTGCTCCAAAGGGTGGAACGGTCGTTCTGCCCTTTTTGGGTATATTCCCGCAAAAATTTAAATTCGGGGAAAGCCGCAGGTATCCTTAAAAAGTGTACAAATTTCAGCCCATATCAGGGCTGTGGGTTGAAATTTGTTGACACTTTTAAAGGGTAACAGGTTTTTCTCGGGAAAAGGAGAAAAAAGATGTTTGAAGGTTTTAAGGTTTTTAAGACCACCTTTGCAGGCAGAGAGCTGAGCGTCGAAACAGGCAAGACCTGCGGGCTGGCTAACGGCTCCTGCTGGGTACGCTACGGCGACTCGGTGGTGATGGTGAACGTTACCGCAAGCGAAAAGCCCCGTGACGGGATAGACTTTTTCCCGCTGTCCGTGGACTATGAGGAGAAGCTGTACTCCGTGGGCAAAATTCCGGGCAGCTTCTTAAAGAGAGAGGGCAGACCCAGCGAGAAGGCTATTTTAGCTTCCCGTGTGGTTGACCGCCCTATGAGACCGCTGTTCCCCAAGGATATGAGGAACGACGTTTCCATCGTTATGACCGTGCTGGCTGTGGATCCCGATACTCAGCCTGAAATTATTGCTATGATAGGGGCTTCCATCGCTGTTTCCATTTCGGATATCCCTTGGAATGGGCCTATCGGCGGTATCTCCGTGGGACTGGTGGACGGCGAAGTCGTTCTTATGCCTGACGCTGAGCAGAGGGCTAAGTCGGATCTGCAGCTTACCGTTGCTTCCAGCGAGAAAAAGGTCGTTATGATCGAGGCGGGAGCTAATGAGGTCGATGACGACACCATGTTCAACGCTATCATGAAGGGGCATGAGGAGATCGTTAAATCCCTTATACCGTTCATCAACAGCATTAAGGACGAGATAGGCAAGCCTAAGTTTACCTTTGAGTCTATGGACGTTGACCATGATCTGTTTGAGGATATAAAGACCAAGTACACCGATAAGGTGAAGTTTGCGCTGGATACCGACGACAAGAATGTTCGTGAGGCTCGGCTGCAGCCCATCAAGGACGAGATACACGCCGAGTATGACGAGCAGTATCCCGAGCAGCTCGCCATGATCGACGAGTGCATTTACAAGCTGCAGAAGGTCATCGTTCGCCGCTGGCTGCTGGACGAGCAGAAGCGTGTTGACGGGCGCGGCATGAACGATATGAGACCGCTGGCGGCTGAGGTTGCATTGCTGCCCCGTGTTCACGGGTCGGGTCTGTTTACAAGAGGTCAGACGCAGGTGCTGACCATTACCACTCTGGGTCCCGTAAGCGACGCCCAGAAGCTGGACGGGCTTGACGACGAGGAGTTCAAGCGCTATATGCACCACTACAACTTCCCTTCTTACTCGGTAGGCGAGACTAAGCCCAGCAGAGGTCCGGGAAGACGTGAGATAGGTCACGGCGCACTGGCGCAGAGAGCGCTGGAGCCTGTTATTCCTTCCGTTGAGGAATTCCCTTATGCTATAAGGCTGGTTTCCGAGGTTCTTTCTTCTAACGGATCTACCTCACAGGCTTCCATTTGCGGCTCTACCCTGTCGCTGATGGACGCAGGCGTGCCTATCAAGGCGCCTGTTGCGGGTATTTCCTGCGGCCTTATCACCGAGGGCGACCGCTGGATGACTATGGTGGATATTCAAGGACTTGAGGACTTCTTCGGGGATATGGACTTTAAGGTGGGCGGCACTCATAAGGGTATCACCGCTATCCAGATGGACCTGAAGATAGACGGGCTTACTCCCGAAATTATCAAGGACGCTTTTGCCAAGACGCATAAGGCGAGAGACTATATTCTTGACGAGATAATGCTGAAGGCTATTCCTGCGCCCCGTCCTACCGTAAATCAGTGGGCTCCCAAGATGATAAGCATGAAGGTGCCTGTTGATAAGATCCGTGAGGTCATCGGTACAGGCGGCAAGGTTATTCAGAAGCTTTGCGCCGATTATGAGGTCAAGATAGATATCGACGATGACGGCAATGTATTCATCTGCGGACTGAACGATCAGAAGTCCAAGGAGTGCGTGGAGATGATAAACGCTATCGTGATGGTGCCTGAGATCGGGTCTATCTATAAGGGCAAGGTTGTGCGGGTTACAGGATTTGGCGCGTTTGTTGAGTTTGCGCCGGGCAAGGAGGGTATGGTCCATATCTCTGAGCTGGAAAATCGCCGTGTTGAGAAGGTCGAGGACGTTTGCAATGTTGGCGATGAAATTATCGTTAAGATAATCAAGATAGATCAGCAGGGGAAGATCGGGCTTTCGAGAAAAGAGGCGCTGGCGGATATTGAGGCTAAGAGGAAAGAGAAAGCTGCGCAGAGTGAATAATTAAATATTTTACCGCCGCTTGAGGTAATCGAGCGGCGGTTTTGTTTTGCAGTATGTGTGTTGACAAAGCAATAAAGCGTGTGTATAATAAAAATATGAACAAAAATGTTACAGCCCGCAAAGGAGGTTTTATATGTCTGCACAAACAAAAAAAGCTGCGGTAATATCAATATTTCTTTTGGCAGTTGGGTTGGTCGGCGCAGTGGTCAGCTTCATCTTTTTTCCTTCCACCATACACCTCACCAAAGAAATACGCTGCTACAGCGGGCAGTCGGGCGTCTCAGACAATTACATGGACATAACCTGCAATATAGATATCACCAAGCACTGGTTCCTTACCACCGATATCAGCGGGTTTGTTGAAACGGAGGACGGGCTGTTCATGATAAGCAACTGGCAGCAAAAGGACGGGGATTATCATTGCGCTTTGCAGTGGATATTCTCCTCGGCTTGGTTTAACACCGACACCGAAATTTTTGTGCTGGGCGGTGATCTTGATTCTGTAAGACTGCGGTATGACGGAGATAAATATTTCAAGGACGATAATGCAGAAAACGCTTTTTGGTATGGCTCTGCAAATTCCGGTAAGGATTTTTCTAACGTATTATTGAATTTGGGGAATTAAAAAAATAAAACAAAACCCGTGCTTATTCAGCACGGGTTTTATGTTTACCTTGTCAGCTTATTAGCCGAGTTCAGCAAAGTACTTGATAGTTCTAACCATCTGAGAAGTGTAGGAGTTCTCGTTGTCGTACCAGGAAACGACCTGAACCTCATACAGATCGTCAGCGATCTTGGCAACCATGGTCTGGGTAGCGTCGAACAGAGAACCGTAGGTCATTCCGATAACGTCGGAGGATACGATCTGATCCTCGTTGTAGCCGTAGGACTCGGAAGCAGCAGCCTTCATAGCGG
>JAFLUH010000098.1 GCA_022508895.1 Oscillospiraceae bacterium | reverse complement strand
GAATAAAAAAGTTAAATAAAAAGCGCTTCGGAAAATTCCGAAGCGCTCAGTCTGGATAAAAACCTCGGAAGGAAGGGGAAGTTTGAAGGGGAAACCATCAGGGTTTCCCCTTCATTTGAAATCATAAGACCTCTGTAAAAGCCGTAAAACGGCTTTTACAGAGGTCTTGCAGCTTGGCGGAAAATCCGACCGAAGGGAGGGTTTTTCGACAAGCTGAGCGCTTCGGAAAATTCCGAAGCGCTTTTGTTTTTTATTGCAGATCGTTGACAACGCCGAAGCTGGATTTGCCGTTTTTCTTTATCCTGTACATGGCGTCGTCGGCTATGGAGATTATCTCGTCAACATTCTTGTCCGCACTGCTGACTATATATACGCCTATGCTGACGCTGACGGAAAGAAGCTCGTCGGTATCGCAGACAAAGCCGTTTTTCAGCTTGGTGAGAATGTCCTGCGCCACACGCTGAGGTGAGTTGGTGGAGGAGTTTCGCACGCAGACGAGGAATTCGTCGCCGCCGTAGCGTCCGATAAAGCCGTATTCCTCTATTATCTCGCTGATGGAGCCGGTTACGAACTGAAGCACCTGATCGCCTGTGGCGTGGCTGTATTTGTCGTTGTATATCTTGAAGTCGTCCACGTCCACAAACAGAATGGCAAAGCTGTCGCCGCCCTCGGATACCTTCATTATCTCACTGCTGATAACGTTCTCGATGGACTCACGGTTGTATACGCCGGTGAGGGCGTCGTAGCTTGCACGCTGGATAAGCTGCAGTTCGCCCCTCTTTTCACGGTCAACGTCGGACAGTACGCCGATTATCTTTATGATATTGCCATCGGAGTCTCTGATGGTGGAGGTCTTCATGGACATCCAGATATAGTCGCCGTATACGTTCTTCCAGCGGTATTGATTGTCCTTGAAATCAACGCCCTGCTCCAGCTTCGCAAGGTCGGAGCGGTAGCGCTCGTTGTCCTCGGGGTGTATCTTGCCCTTCATGAAGAAGCTGTCGCTGAAGTGGTCTGAGGGAGCGCGGTAGCTGAACTTCTTGTTGAAGTTGTTGGAGAAGGTGATGTTCTTGGTTTTAAGGTTCCAGTCGAACACTATGTCGTCCGCCATCTCAACTATGGTGCGGTAGCGGCGCTCGCTGACAACTACGTTGTTCACAAGGTTGTTGAACTGACGGGCTATCTGACCGTATTCGTTTTTGCTGCCTATATTGATTCGGGAATCGTGGTCGCCTCTGTGTATCTTGGCAAGTGTATGCTCTATCTCGGACAAAGGCTTGGTTATCAGTATATTCACTACAATGTGCAGGGCTATGAAAAACAGCGATAAGCCTATCACAAGACCAAGCAAGCTGTTGAAGGCGGCTGAGGAGTAGGTGTAGGCTTTGTCCGCCTCTGCCATTGCAGACACATACCAGCCGCAGCCCGGAGACTGAAGCGTGTAGGAGGTGCGGACGTTTTTGCCTACCTCAAAGGTGATGCTTTGTCCCAGCTTTGAGGAGTCGTTGAGTACGGTGGATTTAAGCGTGCTGTAATCGCCCAGAGTTATCGAGGAAATGTTGCCGATGTAGGTGGGGTCCACCGTTCCGCCCAGACTGTCTACAAATACAACGTGACCGTTGCCGGGGAAGTTGCCCGACTTGATGATAACGTCGAAATCGGACTTGGAACCGTTGCCGTGATAATATCCGCTGAAATATACCAGAAGCGTAGCTCCGCTGTTAAGCTTGCACGGAACCGCAAGATCGTATTCTCCGGTGGTCTTTCCGTTATCATCAAGCAAGGGGCTTATATAAGCCTCGCCCTCGGTCATCGACCAGAACTGCTCCTGATCGAAGGTGATGGCGTAGCCGCTTTCGGTACAGGCTCTCGGCTTTCCGTCGTCGCTCATTATGGCTATGCGCTTGATGCCGGTAGAGGAGTTGATGTATTTTTCCGCCTGCTCCATGGCGGTGTTCAGCGCTTCTTTGTCATATACGCTGCAGAAGGTGATGGCAGTGTCAAAAGTAAGGACAGAAGCGGTGGCATTGAGCTTCTTCAGGTACTCGGAGACAGCCTTGCTCTCGTTTTCGGCAATGTCCTTGTACATCTGCTCGTACTGAACCGCAGCGCTGTTGTTCATGCTTCCCGCACTGTAGACCGTGTAGGCGATCATTGATGCAAGGGAAAAGAATGTGAGAAAAAGAATGAATAATGTTCGTATCTTCATCAATTATCTCCGTTTTTTATGTAAATTTTGTGTTTCTTCCATTATAGCCGCTAATGGGTATAACTATACAATTGTTATTGTATCACAATTTATAAAAAATGTAAATGCCTGCTTGAGTTTTTGTAGAAAATAAACAAAAGTGAATTTGAGCGGTTGTGGATTGTGTCTATCGGTCAGGGAGAAAATCGAAGTGCTCACGAAGGAAAAAGCGGTATTCGGGGCTGTCCTTTGAGCTTTCGTAGTCCTCGGTTACGGCAGACCTTATCCAATCAAGCATATTCGGGCTGTTTTGGGCGTAGGAGGTCAGCAGGATCTTGCCTTCCTCTGCGGCGGACAGCAGGGCTTGGTACGCATCGGGAACAAATTCGCAGGAGACGACGGGGACGGGGTCGGCGCTTGTAAAGGCAAAGGGAATGTCGTCCATGGGGGTCAGGCGCTCCTCGGATACGGCGTAAATATAGCCGGAAACGCCCTTGTAGGTGTCGGGCGTGGCATTGGGCCAGTATTCGTCCAACCGGAGAAGCCCGTCCTTTGTAAAGCCGTAGGAGCCCCATTTGTAATAGCTGCCGCTGTGGGGGAAGTTCCTTTCACGGCAGCATTTTTCCACGGCGTTGCTGAGGTACACAAGGACGTTTTCGGGCTTGGAGGAGAAGTAGATAAGGGGCTTGCCATGGTTGGATATGTGGGGAATCAGGGTCTTTATGTTTGGGGTAGGAGAGGCGTGGTACAGCATGAGGGCTCCTTTCGGGGTACTTCTTAGTTGCCGCATAAGGCGGTTATTCTGCCGCAGGCGAGCTTCTCACCCGAATTTCCCGAGGGCTGTGTGGTGAAGTCGTCGGGCTTGGAGTGGATCACCACCGTCCTGCCCATGACCTCGGCGAGGGAAAAGCGGTTCGTCAGGAATATGCTCAGGGCATTGCCGCAGTTGGAGAATAAGGGGGGAAGGTCGCCGGAGTGATAGGGGTGGTCAAAGTTGTGGGGGTCGTAGTGGGTCTTGGCGTCGGCAAAGGGGTCGGAAGGGGTACCGGTGCAGGAAGCGCCTGCGTGAATGTGAAAGCCGAATACGCCTGAGCGGGCAGGGGTGGCTGCGTCGGGCAGACCGTGAAGCTCGGCGGCGATAAGGACGCCCTGTGACGTTTGGTAAAAGCGGACTGAGCCTGTTACAGAGGGGTGCTCTGAGCTGCCTTTTATGCAGGCGAAGGCGTCGGGGCGGCGGCAGAGGCGGTAGGCGAAGGCTCTGAGTGTGTTTTCGGACATGGCTGCATTCTCCTTATAATTATTAGAGATCAGAGAATAGAGAATAGCTTTGCTCAACTCGCAATGCTTCACTAATCCCTTTTATTGCAGCATTATATGACCGAATGGCGGAAAGTGTGAATTTATGGGGTTATTTCGAGGGTCAGGCATTTGGTGCCGGTGAGGGTTTCGCTGAGGGGGTCGGGTTGGTGGGTGCCGGCGTAGAGGGTGAAGGTATCGGAGAATATTTTGCGCTCGCCGTTGGCGTTTACCGAGGTGAAGGCTTTTTCGGGTATCGGTATTTCTACCGTTTTTTGCTCGCCTGCGTTCAGGGCTATGCGTCTGAAGCCGCAGAGGGAGGGGTTGAGTGGCGACCATTGGGAAGCGTCCTTGATATAGAGCTGTACTACCTCCTCGCAGGGGACTTTGCCTGTGTTGGTCACGGTGATGCGGGCGGTTTTATTTTGATATTGCAGGTCTGTGCATTCCGTCTTTGAATAGGTGAGACCGTAGCCGAAGGGGTAGAGAATGTTGTCCTTGGCGTAGCGGTAGGTGCGGTTCTGCATGGAGTAGTCGGTGAAATCGGGGAGCTTTTCGGCGGTTTCGTAGAAGGTGACGGGAAGCTTGCCTGAGGGAGAGACGTCGCCGAAAAGTATTTCCGCAAGGGCTTTTCCGCCCTCCGAGCCGGGGTACCATGCGTGGATAAGGGCGTCGGGGTCCGCTTCGATATTGATTGAGCTGCCTGCGGCGCAGACTATTACCGTGGGTTTGGCTGTTTGCAGTATCCTGTCCACAAGTATGCGCTGACTTTCGGGGAGGCGCAGGTCGTTTTTGTCGCCGGAGGAAAACTCGTTGCCGGTGTCGCCTTCCTCGCCTTCTATGGTTGCGTCAAGTCCTACGCAGAGTATCACAAGGTCGGCGTTTTCCGCTGCGGTGAGAGCTTCGGCGTAACGGTCGCCTGCCAGGGCAAGCCCTGAGCTTCTGTCCTTGTACAGGTGGCAGCCTTCGGCGTAGATGACCCTGCCTGCAAATCTGTCCTGTATGCCTGTAAGGAAGGTGGTGTAGCGGTCGGCAGTGCCGCAGTAGTTGCCCTCAAGAGCTATGCGGCTGTCGGCGTTGGGACCTATCACGGCTATGGTTTTCAGCTTGGTTTCGTCAAGGGGGAGAATGCCGTTGTTTTTCAGCAGTACCATGGAGCGCTCGGCGCATTGCAAGGAGACGGACTTGTGCTCGGGGGAGGCTACCGTGGCATAGGGGATATTGTCGTACTCGGTTTGTTGGTCGAACATTCCCAGCTTTATTCGGGTGCGCATAAGGTGAGTGCACGCGGCTCTTATGTCCTCCTCGGTTATCTTGCCTTCTTCAAGGGCTGTGAGAAGGTAGGCGTAGGTGCAGCCGCAGTTTACGTCGCAGCCTGCTTTTAACGCCATTGCAGCGGATTCTATGGGGGTGGAGGTTATTTTGTGATTCTGATGGAAGTCCTGTATAGCCCAGCAATCCGAGACGAAATAGCCGTCGAAGTTCCATTCGCGGAGCTTGCCCATAAGAAAATCGCTGGCGCAGGAGGGCTCGCCGTTTACGCAGTTGTATGCGCCCATTACGCCTTCCACATGGGCTTCCTTTATAAGGGCTTCAAAGGCGGGGAGATAGGTCTCCTCGATGTCCTTGGGAGTCGCCTCGGCGTTGAATTCGTGGCGGAGGCTTTCGGGACCGCTGTGAACGGCAAAATGCTTGGCGCAGGCGGCGGTCTTCAGTACAGGTCCCTGCCCTTGCAGGCCTTTCACATAGGCTTTGCCGTTTTCGGCGGTGAGAAAGGGGTCCTCGCCGTAGGTCTCGTGTCCCCTGCCCCAGCGAGGGTCACGGAAGATGTTGATATTGGGCGCCCAGAGGGTCAGACCTTTGTAGATGTCATGGTCGCCGTGGGCAAGGTAGGCGTTGTATTTGGCTCGGGTCTCATCGGCGGTTATCTCGGCGGCTTGCTGCACAAGGTCGGGGTCGAACATGGCGGCAAGGGCTATGGCTTGAGGGAACATGGTGGCAATGCCTGAGCGGGCAAGTCCGTGGAGCGCTTCGTTCCACCAGTTGTAGGCGGGTATGCCGAGACGTTCTATGGCGGGGGCGTCGTAGCGGAGCTGGCTTGCCATTTCTTCTGTGGTCATTTCGGATACGAGGGCTTCTGCACGCTGCTGAGGGGTGAGGGTCTGGTCAAGATATTTTTTCATTGTTTTCCTCTCCTTTTCCTTCTATTTTTACTGTTCACGGAGCTTGCGGGCGGCTTCTTCACGCTGTCTGCAAAGCTCCGCCCAGTCGGGGGCTTTTTCCAGCATTTCGGTAAAATCCTTCATTGCAGCGGGAATGTCTATTTTTTGCGGGCATATCCTT
>JAFLUH010000097.1 GCA_022508895.1 Oscillospiraceae bacterium | reverse complement strand
TGAAGTTCATGTCCTTCGGCGTTGACGGCTGGTACACCCGCTGCGAGATCTACGCTGACGAGAGCATCGTAAACGCAGCAGGCAACGCTCTGAAGTACGACGTAATGCCCGTGCCCATCACCAAGGACGAGGGCGTATGGGAGAAGTATATCACTCAGGTATACTGCGCAGGCATGGACGCTGAGCACACTCAGCTCTGGAGAGACTACTTCGCATCCTGTATGCAGCCCATTTCCTTCGGCTGGACCAACATTGCAGGCTACTGGAACTTCTGCGATGAATACTTCAACGCCATCGGCATTCACGACTTGGTTGACAACGGCACCGCCAAGGCAGCCGACTACGTTGACGAGGCAAACCGCAAGGCGAACTACTATCACGCTCAGGCAATGATAGACTACTTCGGACCCGGCGGCTACGACGTTCTCAGCGAGTCCGAGCTTGCCGAGTACCAGCAGATGGTAGCGGATAACCAGTAACGTTTTTTATCCCGTGAGATCATATTCTCAGGGGTGAAATAGAAAGGAGTATATAAATGAAGAAAATATTGGCAATTTTTGCGGCAGGCGCTATGGTGCTTTCCTTGGCTGCCTGCAACAATGAATCGGGAAACGAAAATCCCGATGATTCACAATCTTCCACCTCCTCGACCACTCCCACATCGGAGCCGTCGAATGCTGACGCAGAGGAGATAAGCTACACCCCTCTGATGTACCTTGGCTTTGAGGACGCTGCCGGTCTGACCGCAGTTCATCAGGTAAATCTTTCCGAGGACCCCAACCTTACCGGCGCAAACTTTGCTCTTGCGCCCAGCGTTCATGAGATACTGATCGCAGAAGGCTACGGCGCAGTAGGCAGCTCCCTGATGCTGGACGGCAAGTACGGCGTAAAGATCAATGATATGCCCAAGACCTCCGACGATACCTACACCATCGCTTTCTGGTATGCGGCTGACCGTTATTCTCAGTTCGGTCCTCTGCTTCAGATAGGACACAACGTGGGCATGGCTGATGAAACCGAAGGCGGTGTAGCTTGGATCAACTTCACCAAGGCTGACACCTGGGGCTTCGGCGGCGTTGAATGTGCGCCTGTTGCCTGGAACCGCAACTCTGCTGAGAAGAACGAAAAGGGCGACGCCGTATGGCCCTGGATCGGCAACAACACCGACCTTCAGGGTAAGAGAGAATGGATCCATGTAGCTCTCGTTGTTGACGGCACCACCTACACTGACTCTAATAATCTGCCCCATATCGGCGCTACCTTCTATGTAAACGGCGTTGAGTATATGAAGGCTTCCGCAGAGGACATCGGTCTTATAGACGAAGCAGGTCTGCCGGTCGTTAACGACTGGAAGGGCGTAGCTCCCAAGATCCTCAGCGTCGACGGTATCTACGGTATTGAGTGCCTGCTGGGCGTAAACTACTGGGATCAGTACTCCAAGGAGTATATCGACGAGTTCTATCTGTATGACGAGGCTCTGACCGCCGGTCAGATCACCACTCTGTATCAGAAGGGCAATCCTCCTGCATACCAGACCATGCCTGCATACGAAGGTCCCACGGACGAGGAAACCGACACTCCTGTGGTTACCGATCCTGTGGTAGACGAACCCGGCAACCTGACGGTGACCTCCTTCTTCGGCAACAAGACTGAGTTCACCCCCCTCAAGAGCGGCTCAAGCCTTACCTACACTTTCACCAACACCTCCAACGGCAACAACAACTGGGATAACTTCGTTATGGCTGTAGCTAATGCGGACGCAGCTTCTTACGGCGGTGCAGCCAATGAAGTTGTAGTAATCCGTGCTGACGCATGGGGCTGGGGCGGCGGAGCCTCCGACTTCGTTGCTCCCGACGGAGAAGGCAACAAGCTGGCATTTGAGACCAACGCCAACTTTGACGAGTGGCAGGCAAAGATGAAGGAAGGCGTTGCCGTTGAGCTCACCATTGCCCTCGATGGCAACACGCTGACCTACAACGCCACCATCGGCGAGTATACCGTCAGCATGACCGCCACCTCCGGTGTGGATCTGCCTGACACTCTGTATGTGTTCTTCACCGGTGAAAACTGCAAGCTGACAGGCATCAATGTCGCTTAATGTAGAGCACCGAGCAATAAACTGAACACTGTTCAACAATACCTTTCAAAAAGGTGAGCCTTGTGGGGCTTGCAAAAGCCCCACTTCTCCAAGGGCAGAAAACGTCTCCGCCCTTGGAGAAGTGAACGCATGAGCGTCACCCAATTCTGCGCCGAAAGGAAAATTCCTGATATGGACAGTAAACTTGAATTCAATAAGCCGTGGATAATGCAGCGTGCCGACCCCTATGTGCTGCGCCACACCGACGGCAGCTACTACTTCACCGCCTCGGTGCCCGCCTACGACCGCATAGTGCTGCGCAGGTCGGATACATTGGCGGGGCTTGCGGAAGCGGAGGAGAAAACCCTCTGGCACTGCCACGAAAAAGGCCCTATGAGCAAGCACATCTGGGCGCCTGAGCTGCACCACGTTTTCGGAAAGTGGCACATCTACTTTGCGGGAGGCGAGATGGACGATCCCTGGAAGATACGTCCCTACGTTCTGGAATGTGAGGGCGACGACCCCATGACAGGGCAGTGGACGGAGCTGGGAATGATGCAGGCGCACCCTGACGACGAGTTCTCCTTCCAAGCCTTCTCCCTTGACGGAACGGTGTTCGAGTGCAAAGGCTCACACTACTACGTCTGGGCGGAAAAGGTAGGCGTGGGCAGGCAGATATCCAATCTCTACATAGCAAAAATGAAGGACGCACACACTTTGGACACTGTTCAAGTTCTTCTTACCACACCGGATTACGACTGGGAGCGGCACGGCTTCTGGGTAAATGAAGGACCTGCGGTGATAAAGCGGGAAGGAAAGCTCTACCTGACCTACTCCGCCAGCGACACCGGCGTGAATTACTGCATGGGAATGCTGACGGCGGACGAGAACGCCGATCTGCTGGATCCGCTGAGCTGGAGGAAGGAGCGGCAGCCGGTGCTGCAAACCGACTGGGACAGGGGAATTTACGGACCGGGGCACAACTCCTTCACCAAGGACGGGAACGGCAATGACATACTGGTGTTCCACGCCAGAACCGAGTCGGAGATAGAGGGCGATCCCCTCTACAACCCCAACCGCCACACAATGCTGCAGCCGATACGATGGCTGGACGGAAAGCCCGTTTTCAGCTACGACAACAAACTATAAATTTATTCAGGAGGGTCAATCATGGCAAGTCTGTCTTTGAAACATATTTACAAAATCTATCCTAACGGCTTTGAGGCGGTAAAGGATTTCAACCTTGAGGTGGAGGACAAGGAGTTCATCATCTTCGTAGGTCCTTCCGGCTGCGGCAAGTCCACAACTCTGCGTATGATCGCAGGTCTTGAGGACATTTCCGACGGCGAATTCATGATCGACGGAAAGATAATGAACGACGTGGAGCCCAAGGACAGGGATATCGCAATGGTATTCCAGAACTACGCACTTTACCCCCACATGTCGGTAAAGGACAACATGGCGTTCGGTCTGAAGCTGCGCAAAACTCCCAAGCATGAGATAAACAAGAAGGTCACCGACGCTTCGATGATACTTGACCTGGAGCAGCTTTTGGAGCGCAAGCCCGCCGCTCTTTCAGGCGGTCAGCGTCAGCGTGTGGCGATGGGCCGTGCCATCGTCCGTGAGCCGAAGGTGTTCCTGATGGACGAACCTCTGTCCAACCTTGACGCAAAGCTCCGTGTTCAGATGCGTGCCGAGATAGCCGCCCTGCACCAGAGACTTGGCGCTACCATAATCTACGTTACCCACGACCAGACCGAGGCTATGACCCTTGGCACCAAGATAGTCGTTATGAAGGACGGCATTATCCAGCAGGTAGCGTCACCCAGAGAGCTGTACAACAACCCCGTGAACCTGTTCGTGGCAGGCTTCATCGGTTCTCCTCAGATGAACTTTGTAAACGCCGAGTGCAGAGAAGAAAAGGGCGAGGTTTATCTGGACTTCGACCGCTTCAGCATAAAGCTCCCCGGCAAGCAGGGCGCAGTGCTTAAAGAGAAGGAATACATAGGCAAGCAGGTCATCATGGGCATACGCCCCGAGAAGATATTTGAGAACGAGTACGCTCTGTCCGTTCACCCCGAGACCCAGATAGAGGTAAAGATCAACGGCTACGAGCTGTTAGGCTCCGAGGTGCTCCTGTACTTCAACCTGCTGGACGAAAAGCCCGCCGAGGTTCAGCGCCAGTTCAGCGAGGACGCTTACGCCAACGTGAAGAAGGTGCAGTGGACGGCAAAGGTTGACGCTTCCACTACCGCAAGGTACGGCAGCACTATCAAGGTCGCCCTCGATCCCAACAAGATACATGTCTTTGACAAGGAGACCGAGGAAGCTATCGTAAACTGATTCATTGAATGACAGAAAAAGGACTGCTCTTTTGAGCAGTCCTTTTTGGTGGAAAAAAGCGTGGAGCAGCTCCACGCTTTTGTTTTTATATGCAGCTAAGCCTCGCTTACATTTTCTGCTATCCTCCGTGCCACATACACACCGCTGGCAGAAGCATGGGAAAGAGAATGGGTCACGCCGCTTCCGTCCCCGATAATATAAAGTCCCTTATATCGGGATTCAAGGTTCTCGTCGATATCCACCTCCATGTTGTAGAACTTCACCTCCACCCCGTAGAGCAGCGTATCGTCGTTGGCAGTCCCCGGAGCTATCTTATCCAGAGCGTGTATCATCTCGATTATCCCGTCCAGTATCCTCTTGGGCAGCACCAGGCTCAGATCCCCCGGATTAGCCTTCATGGTAGGCACGACAAGGCTTTCTTCAATGCGCTTTGCATTGCTTCTCCTGCCTCGTATCAGATCGCCGAAGCGCTGCACGATAACGCCGCCCCCCAGCAGGTTGGACAGCCGTGCAATGCTTTCGCCGTAGCCGTTGCTGTCGTTGAAAGGCTCAGAAAAATGCTTGGCGACCAGCAGAGCGAAATTCGTGTTTTCCGTCTGCTTTTCCTTGCCCTTGTAGCTGTGACCGTTGACGGTGACGATACCGTTTGTGTTTTCGTTCACCACGATACCGTTGGGATTCATGCAGAAGGTGCGCACCTGATCCTCGAACTTCTCGGTGCGGTACACTATCTTGCTCTCGTAAAGCTCGTCGGTAAGGTGCGAGAACACGACTGCCGGCAGCTCCACCCGCACTCCGATGTCCACACGGTTGGACTTGGTGGGGATATCCAGCTCACGGCAGATATTCTCCATCCACTTGCTGCCGCTCCGCCCCACCGAGACGATGCACTTATCGCAGTCCGCACTGCCGTCCTTATAATGTATGCGGTAGCCGCCCTCCAGCACCTCCAGCCGCTGTGCGGGAGTGCGGAAGTAAAAGTCGATATGCTCCTTCATCTCGGCGTAGAGATTTTTCAGCACGATATAGTTGATATCCGTTCCCAGATGGCGCACGGAGGCGTCCAGCAGGTTGAGCTTATGCTGTATGCACAGCTTCTTGAACTGAGTCCCTGCGGTGGAGTATTTACGCGTTCCCTCACCGCCGTGGGAAAGGTTGATGCCGTCCACATAATTCATCAGCTCAAGGGCTTTTTCCCTGCCGATATGCTCGTACAGCGTGCCGCCGAAGTCATTGGTGATATTGTACTTTCCGTCGGAAAAGGCTCCTGCCCCGCCGAACCCGCTCATAACGGCGCAGGTGTCGCAATTGGCGCAGGTCTTCACCTTATCCCCGTCAATAGGGCAGTGCCTTTTTTCAAGGGGATTTCCCGCCTCAAAAACCGCAATTTTCAGCTCAGGCTTTTTCTGCATCAGCTCATAGGCGGAAAATATCCCCCCCGGCCCTGCACCGATAATTATTACATCATATTTCACGGCTGATCTCCATTCTGCTTTAT
>JAFLUH010000096.1 GCA_022508895.1 Oscillospiraceae bacterium | reverse complement strand
AGAAATGCGCAGCATTTCAAAATGCCGAAAGGCATTTTACCCTAAGATAATTATAACATCTTTTTTTCCGCAAGTCAACTAAAATCGTGATTTTAAAGGGGTTTTCATAATTTTTTCATTTTTGGTCGGCGTTGACAATGTCGTTATTCTATTGTATAATAGCAATATATAGATATAGCTTTTCAAGGAGGTAAACCCATGGGAAAAACGCTTACAGAGAAAATAATAGGCAGTCATGTGGTGGACGGCGAGGCGGTCAAGGGTAAGGAAATAGGGCTGAAAATAGACCAGACCCTTACTCAGGACGCAACCGGCACCATGGCGTACTTGCAGTTTGAGGCAATGGGTGTTGAGCAGGTAAAGACCGAGAGATCGGTAGCGTATATAGATCATAACACGCTGCAATCCGGCTTTGAGAATGCGGACGATCACCGCTTTATCGGAAGCATTGCAAAAAAGCACGGGATATGGTTCTCACGTCCGGGCAACGGTATCTGTCATCAGGTGCATTTGGAGCGCTATGGCAAGCCGGGGAAAACACTGATAGGGTCGGATTCACATACGCCTACTGCGGGGGGTATCGGTATGTTCGCCTGCGGCGCAGGCGGGCTGGACGTTGCCGTGGCCATGGGCGGCGGGGCTTACTACATAACTATGCCCGAGGTCGTGAAGATAAACCTGTCCGGTAAGCTGAACGACTGGGTATCCGCCAAGGACGTTATTCTGAAAGTGCTGCAAACGCTTTCCGTCAAGGGGGGCGTGGGCAAGGTCATGGAATATGCGGGAGAAGGCGTTAAGACGCTTTCCGTGCCTGAGCGTGCCACCATTACCAATATGGGGGCGGAGCTGGGGGCTACTACCTCCATATTCCCCTCCGATGAAGTTACCAGAGAGTTCCTTAAAGCGCAGGGGCGTGAGGAGGACTGGGTTGAGCTGAAAGCCGATGATGACGCAGTTTATGACGCTGTGGTTGAGATAAATTTGTCCGAGTTGGTGCCGCTGGCGGCTTGTCCTCACAGTCCCGATAACGTCAAGAGCGTGGAGGAGATCGGAAAGATAAAGATAGATCAGGTTTGTATCGGGTCCTGTACCAACTCGTCTTTGCAGGATCTGCTTAAAGTTGCTCATATCCTGAAGGGCAAGACGGTTCACCCCGATGTGAGCCTTGCCATTGCGCCGGGGTCCAAGCAGGTCTATAATATGATGGCACAGTGCGGGGCGCTGTCTGACCTGATAGACGCAGGAGCGCGTATTCTGGAATGTGCCTGCGGACCTTGTATCGGTATGGGACAGTCGCCTAACTCAAAGGGTGTTTCACTGCGTACCTTTAACCGCAACTTTGAGGGCAGGAGCGGGACGAGAGATGGGCAGATCTATCTGGTTTCGCCTGAAACTGCGGCGGCTTCGGCTGTTGCGGGAGTGTTCACCGATCCGAGAACGTTGGGTGAGATGCCGCCTTATGTTATGCCTGAGAGGTTTTATATCAACGACAATATGGTTGTTCCTCCCGCTTCTCCCGAGGAGGCTGAGAATGTTGAGGTGCTGAGAGGACCCAATATCAAGCCGTTCCCTGTCAATACTCCGCTTGCTGAGAGCATTGAGGCGGGAGTCACTTTGAAGGTTGGAGATAATATCACCACAGACCACATTATGCCGGCGGGGGCTAAGATACTGCCGCTGCGCTCTAATATTCCGGCTATTTCACAGCACTGCTTTGCGGTTTGCGACGAGACGTTCCCCAAGAGGGCGCTGGAAGCGGGTAAGAGCATTGTTGTGGGCGGCGTGAACTACGGGCAAGGGTCGTCGAGAGAACACGCTGCGCTGGCTCCGCTGTATTTAGGGGTTAAGGCTATAATCTGCAAGTCATTTGCCAGAATTCACAGGCAGAATCTGATAAATAACGGGATACTGCCGCTGGAATTTGTGAACGGCGAGGACTATGACAGGATAGAGCAGGGGGATATGCTGGTTATTGAGAATATTCGTGATATTATTGCGAATGGTAAGGATATTGCGGTCAAGAATAAAACCAAGGGTGTTGATATTCCCGTTAAGTGCGAGCTTTCCGAGAGAGGTAAGGGTATGATACTGGCGGGTGGTCTGCTGAATTTTACAAAGAACGGTTGATCGTTGCCGTAAGGAATACTGACAATATACTCAGGAGGTTACAAAATGAAAAAAGTTTATATTATGATAGCGGCAGTTACGTTTGTTGTGGGCTTTGTGCTGGGCGCGGTGCTTATTCTTGCTAAGGTCACAAAGAGCCTCGAGACTTACTGCGACGACGACAGCGATGTGGAGGAGCTGTACCGTATTGACGGCGCTTCAAACGGATTCGTCGGTAAAATAAAGCACGCATTTTCCAAAGAGGAGGTTTGATGATGGAAAAAATCAGAATGAAGACCCCCCTTGTGGAGATGGACGGGGACGAAATGACCCGTATTATATGGAAGATGATAAAGGATATCCTGCTCTCACCTTATATCGAGCTGAATACGGAATATTACGATCTGGGGCTGGTACACAGGAATGAGACTGACGATCAGGTCACCGTTGACAGCGCTAATGCTACCAAGAAGTATGGGGTGGCTGTCAAGTGCGCCACCATTACCCCTAATGCGCAGAGAATGACTGAGTATGACCTTAAAGAGATGTGGAAGTCGCCCAATGGGACTATCCGTGCTATTCTGGACGGGACTGTGTTCAGGGCGCCTATCATCGTTAAGGGGATCACGCCGCTGATACCGACGTGGAAAAAACCTATCACCATTGCCCGTCACGCTTACGGGGACGTTTATAAGAATACCGAAATGAGAGTCGGCAAGGGGAGCAAGGCGGAATTAGTCGTTACCAGTGCGGACGGTAAGGAGAGCAGAGAGGTAATTCACAGCTTTGACGATACCGACGGTATCATTCAGGGGCTGCATAATACGGACAGCAGTATAGGCAGCTTTGCTCGGTCCTGCTTCAACTTTGCGCTGGACGTTAAGCAGGATCTGTGGTTCGCTACCAAGGATACCATTTCCAAGAAGTACGACCATCGGTTCAAGGATATTTTCCAGGAGATATTTGACGCCGAATATGCGGATAAATTCAAAGAGGCGGGGATAGAGTATTTCTATACGCTGATAGATGACGCAGTTGCGAGAGTCGTTCGGTCTGAGGGCGGTTATATCTGGGCTTGCAAGAATTATGACGGGGACGTTATGTCGGATATGGTGGCTACCGCTTTCGGCAGTCTGGGTATGATGACCTCGGTGCTGGTTTCGCCTGACGGGGTTTATGAGTATGAGGCGGCGCACGGGACTGTTACACGGCATTACTACAAGCATTTGAAGGGGGAGGAGACCTCTACCAACTCGGTGGCTACGCTGTTCGCTTGGAGCGGGGCGCTGAAGAAGAGAGGGCAGCTTGATAATACGCCTGAGCTTGTGGAGTTTGCGGAGAAGCTGGAGAAGGCTACGGTGCAGACTATTGAGGATGGGGTCATGACAGGTGATTTAGTTGCACTGTCTAATTTGCCCAATAAGAGAAAGGTGAATACTGAGGAGTTTCTGACTGAGATCAGGGATAGGCTGGAGAAGATGCTTTGATACTTGGTGAACAAAATAAAAACAGACGTTTCGATGGTGAAACGTCTGTTTTGTTATTTAAATAATTCTTAGAGCATGGAAGCAACTTCGTCTGCGAAGTTCTCTTCCTTTTTCTGAAGTCCTTCACCCTTCTCGAAGCGAACGAAGGTAACTACCTTGATGTTCTTGCCCAGACCTGCAATGTATTTTGCAACGGTGATGTCGGGGTCCTTTACATAGGACTGCTCCATCAGGCTGATCTCCTCGGTGAACTTCTTCATTCTGCCTTCTACTATCTTTTCAAGAACGTTCTGGGGCTTGGGCTTGGCTGCGGACTCGTTCTCCTTCTGTGCCAGTGCCATCTGCACTTCCTTCTCCTCGTCGATAACGCTGGCGGGAACGTCAGCCTGACTTACGAACTGGGGTGCGGAGGCGGTTATCTGAAGCAGCAGGTCTTTTGCGCACTGCTTAACGGTTTCGTCAGTGGCGTCGTCGCATTCAAGCTTCAGGATAGTGCCGATTATGCTGCCGCCGCCGTTGTGGATATATGCGAACAGGTCGCCTTCCAGTCTTGCAAAACGTCTGATCTTGATGTTTTCGCTGATGGTGGCGATACGCTCGGTGAGTACGTCCTGTACGGTCTCGTCGGTGCCGCTCATCTTTACGCCAAGCAGAGCGTCTACGTCTGCTACGTCGTTGTCGATAACGGTCTGGGCTACCATGTCCACGAACTCGATAAATCTGTCGGACTTGGCTGCAAAGTCGGTCTCGCTGTTTACTTCTACGATAGCGCCTATCTTCTTTGCCTCGTCAATCTTGGTGTATACAAGACCTTCTGCCGCGATTCTGGTCGCCTTCTTAGCCGCTTTTGCAAGACCTTGCTCACGCAGGTACTTAACGGCTGCGTCGAAGTCGCCGTTTGTCTGCTCCAGCGCACGCTTGCAGTCCATCATGCCGCAGTTGGTCATTTCTTTAAGCTGTTTTACGTCTTGTGCCGAAATAGCCATTTTGTTTCTCCTTTTATCTATTTGATTTTTGTTATTCTTCGGTTGCTTCCTCTGCGGGAGCTTCTTCGGCGGGCTCTGCTGCAGGCTCTGCCTCCTCGCCGGTCACTGCACCGGTCTCGCCCTGATTGCCTTCGATTATCGCGTCAGCCATTGCGCCTGCGATCAGCTTTACTGCACGGATAGCGTCGTCGTTGCCGGGGATAACGTAGTCGATCTCATCGGGGTCGCAGTTGGTGTCAACGATGGCTACGATGGGAATGCCCAGCTTCTTTGCCTCTGCAACCGCAATTCTCTCCTTGCGGGGGTCTACGATGAACAGGGCTGCGGGGAGCTTCTGCATGCTCTTGATACCGCCGAGGAATTTTTCCAGCTTCTCGATCTCAAGGTTCATCTTGCTTACTTCCTTCTTGGGAAGCAGGTCAAAGGTGCCGTCGGAAGCCATGCCCTGAAGCTGTTCAAGTCTTCTGATACGTCTCTGAATGGTGGCGAAGTTGGTCATCATGCCGCCCAGCCATCTTGCGTTTACAAAGTGAGCGCCTGCTCTCTCGGCTTCTTCCTTTATGCTGTCGGAAGCCTGTTTCTTGGTGCCTACGAAAAGGATCTCGCCGCCCTCCTCGGTCACCTGACGAATGAACAGATATGCTTCGTCAAGCTTCTTCACCGTCTTTTGCAGGTCGATGATGTAGATGCCGTTCCTTTCGGTGAAGATGTAGGGCGCCATTTTGGGGTTCCAGCGTCTTGTCTGGTGTCCGAAGTGTACACCTGCTTCAAGAAGCTGCTTCATTGATACTACTGACATAGCAGTGTCCTCCTGTTTTTTGGTTTTTCCTCCCCAGCGTGTTGCTGTTCCCACCGCATAGCGGCACCACAGAAAAGTCTGCGCTGAGTGTGGATTTGCGGATTTACAGCCGCTTTTAAATTATAACACAAAGGGGTAAATATTACAATTCGTCTATTTTAACAAATTTTTCATAAATCCACCGCTCTTTTTTGTGCGAGGGGGAAAATCGCAGGTCACTAAAATAGTGTCACAGCCGATTATCTCAATGTCACACCATGGGATCACAAAGTCCTCCTCCCTGCCAAAAAGTCCGAACAGCTTTGATTTTCCGTAGACGATTATTTTGCATATCTTTGCGGTGCAGGTGTCAAACTCGATGTCGTCGGGGTAGCCTAATTTGCTGCCGTTTTTTATGTTGATTATCTCCTTGCAGCGCAGGTCGTCAAAGCGGCATATCATAAAAATCACCTCATTTTATGGTATGTACGGTTGACAAAATTAGAACAAGCTCTGCAAAAAAGGACAGGTTATCTCAGCTCATCCCTTAAAATGTCCATTAAAATGCTGTCGTGGTATTTGCCGTCAAGGTAGTAGCTTTCTCTCATTCTGCCCACCTCCTTGAAGCCTACCTTTTTGTAGACGTTCATGGCTCTTTCGTTGAAGGAGAATACCCAGAGGTGGAGAGAGTGCATATTCAGGCGGTCAAAGGCGTAGCGGCAGGCTAAGCGCAGGGCTTCGCTGCCATAGCCTTTTCCTCGGTTTTCCTCGT
>JAFLUH010000095.1 GCA_022508895.1 Oscillospiraceae bacterium | reverse complement strand
AGTATAACGGGGTCACGCCGTCGGAGTACAGGGCGAGGTTCTGACGGTTGTCAGAGAATAGTTATGGAAAACACCGCCTTTTTTGACGGTGTTTTAGATTATAAAGAGATTTCGCTGCCGGGAGTTACTGTCAGGGCGTTCTGAGCGGTGAATTTTTTGGCTTTCTTCTCGCTGAAAAGCTTGCCGGGGGACATATGGACGGGGACGGAATGCTTCGCCTTTATAAGGTCTGCGCACTCTATTGCCTCGGGTATCCCCATGTTGAAGATGCCGTCGCAGGGGAGGAAGGCGTAGTCGATGCTGCGGTCTGCAAAAGTCTCCATCTGCTTGGTTCTGGAGGTGTCGCCTGCGAAGTAGAGCAGGACGTCGTCGGCTGTCACAAGATAGCCTACGCACTCCTTGGGGTCGTGGTTTTTGTTGTAGGCTTCCACCGCTTCTATGCGGACGTCTGCCAGGTCTGCGGTCTGATAGACGCCGTTTTGCAGAGCGTCGGTGTTCTGATAGATAACGCAGCTTTCATTATGAGGGGGGAGGTTTATTTTGTTGTGGTCGTGGTGCTGGTGAGTTACTAAAATCAAGTCTGCGGGCTTGTCGTAGCCCTCGCCTGCAAAGGGGTCGATGTAGATCACCTTGCCGCTGTCGGTGGTGAGACGGAAGCTGCCGTGTCCCTGATAAAGTAATTTTGCCATGATATTATCCTCCTTTTTATTTGCCGCAAAGCTCGTCCAAAAGCTTTGCGAAGGCTAATGCGTCCTTTGTGTAGTGGTCGGCGTTTATTTCCTGCGCCGTTTCTGCGTTGAGAACGGCGCCGCCTACGAAAATTTTTGCCTTGCAGTTTTCACTGCGCAGGGCGGCTATCGTTTCCTCCATGCCTTTCACCGTGGTTGTCATGAGGGCGGAAAGACCTATCGCTATGGGAGCGTGCTCCTTATAGGCGGAGACTACCTTTTCCGCGGGGACGTCCTTGCCTAAGTCTATTACGTTGTAGCCGTAGGATTCAAGGACTACCTTGACTATGTTTTTGCCTATGTCGTGAACGTCGCCTTTTACCGTGGCAAGGATTATTTTGCCTTTTGGCTCCGCGTCCTTGGGCAGGTGCCTGCCTATTACGGCGAAGGCTTGCTTTGCCGCTTCTGCGGCTGCTACAAGCTGGGGGAGGAACAGTTTGCCGCTTTCGTAGCCGTTCCCTACCTCCTCTAAGGCTTTTATCAGTATCTCGTTTACCACATACATGGGGTCGTGCTGCTGCAATTCCGCTTCACAAAGCTCCTCCGCACGGTTTTTGAGTCCCTGCTTTACGCAGTCGGAGAGAGTGGCGGCGGTTTTTTCGGTTGATTTTGCAGCGGCAAGGGCAGCTGCGCTTGCAGCGGTGTAGTCCTTGTAGGTCTCGATATATTTTTCGGAGTTTTCGTCTTCCCCTGACAGCACTGCATGAGCTTTTATCGCTCCCGTCATTTCCCCGTCGAGGGGGTTCAGTATGGGCATATTCAAGCCGCAGGTCATTGCCATCGTTAAGAAAGTCCTGTTTAACAGGGGACGGTTGGGAAGTCCGAAGGACACGTTGGATACTCCCAGAGCGGTTTTTACGCCCAGAGCTTTTACAAGGCGCAGGGCTTCGAGGGTTTCCTTCACCATTGCCTGCTCCGCAGAGGCGGTTACCACAAGGGTATCTATCATTATTTTGTGCTTTGGAATGCCGAAGTCATTGGCTCTTGCGATCATGCGCTTTGCTATCTCGTATCTGCCCTGCGCAGTGGGAGGAACGCCGTTTTTGTCCATTGTAAGACCTAAAACTACCGCGCCGTATTTTTTGGCGATGGGGAATATCTTCGCCATTACCTCCTCCTCGCCGTTTACGCTGTTTATCAGGGGGATACCGTTGGCATAGCGCACGCCTGCTTCTATTGCTCCTGCGTCGGAGGAATCTATTTGCAGAGGCAGGTCGGTGTATTCCTGTATTTTACGCACCACAAGGGGCATTACGGTTGGCTCGTCAAGCTGGGGGAGACCTACGTTTATGTCTAAAAGGTCTGCTCCTGCCTCCTGCTGCTTCAGGGCTTCGTCTATCAGGTAGTCGTAGTTTTCGGTGAGGAGGGCTTCTTTCAGGGCTTTTTTGCCGGTGGGGTTAAGGCGCTCGCCGCATATCTTTACGCCCTCTATTTCGGTGAGGATGGTGGCGGAGTTTACTGCGGTCTTGGGTTCGATTTCGGGACGGTTTACGGGGGCGCCCGAAAAGCGGGAAATTCGCTGTATGAAGTCGGGGGTGGTGCCGCAGCAGCCGCCTATTACGCTTACACCCATTTCCAGCATTTTCTCGGTGTACTGCTCAAATTCGTCTATGTCAAGCTTGTAGACGGTCTTGCCGTTTTCAAGGACGGGGAGACCTCGGTTGGGCTGGACTATCACGGGTAAAGTCGTGGAGCTGAGCAGGCGCTGTACTACGGGCAGAAGCTCTTTCGGACCGAGAGAGCAGTTTACTCCCAAAGCGTCAACGCCTAAGCCTTCTAAGGTGTTGGCTACGATTTCGGGGGTGGAGCCTGTGAGCGTCCTGCCTGTGGAATCGAAGGTCACTGTGGCGAAAATCGGTTTGTCGGTGTGCTCTTTAAGGGCTAAGATACAGGCTTTCAGCTCGTATAAATCGGAAAATGTTTCCGCAATGTAGCCGTCGGCAAGGTCTTTTGTAATGTCGGCTATTTCGGCGAAGGCGTTGTAGGCTTCGTCAAAGGTAAGCGTCCCCAAAGGCTCCAGCATCATGCCTGTGGGACCTATGTCCACGAATACCTTGTTGCCAGAGGCTCGGGCGTTTTCTATCGCCTGCTTTGCCACTTCTTCGAGAGTGTATGCGCCGTGGTATTTTATGCGGTTAAGTCCGAAGGTGTTGGCGCTGGCTATGTCGGCACAGGAGTAGGCTTTGTGGATAGCCTGAATGTCCTCTGGGTTGGTTATGTTCAGGTCTTCGGGGATACCTCCCGATAAGCCACGGCGCTCTAACTCGCTGCCGAAGCCGCCGTCGAATACTATAACGTTTTTTCCGAGCTGTAGCATCGCTTGCCTTCCTCTCTGTATCTGCATTTTTTCTGCATTATGCAGTCCTCGCAGTGCTTTTCCGCAGATTTGCCTATGCCTATTATGCCCGCCATTGATTTTGACGGGAGCATGAAATTGCTTTTGTTAAGGGTAATGCCTATTTTTTCGGGGCGAAGCAGGCGGAAAATGTGCTTTAAATCGTCCGTGGAGCTGCCGTTGTAGCCTGGGCAGAAGCGGTAGGTCAGGTCGTCGGCTATGGTTTTCTCGTACTCGTCGGCTCTTGCTTCCAAGTATGCGCTTGCACAGGCGTCCAGCACTATCGCCCTGCTCAGGTCGGTGCGAGTGAGCCGACCTATGCGGCGGTCTATGACTGTGCCGATGGTGGTCGCACAGAGGATCACTCCTGTCGTTCCTGCAAGAAAGTCGGTGTAGGGCTGCTTTTGCAGGAAGTCGGGCGGGGCGGCGTAGGATTTGTAGATGTAATTGAACTGGACGATTTGATCAAGCTCGGTATAGCAGGAGAATATCAGCTCGTCGTTTTCGGGAGAGGGCTGTATGCCCTTGACGCCGAGGTAATTGTATATACGGGGTTTTATTTCAGAAAAGTTCATGGAATACACTCTTTAATCTGTCGCAGATATCTATGGCGGTGTCGGCACGGTTCATTATGTACAGGTGTATGCCGGGGGCGCCCTTGGCTATAAGGTCGATTATCTGATAAACTGCGTAGTTTATGCCTATTTCACGCATTACAGCAGGGTTGTCGGAGTAAGTCTCTATCATGTTGCGGAAATCGAGGGGGATAGTGCTGCCGCACATGGATTTTATTCTTGCTATGTTTTTCGGGTTCACAAGGGGCATTATGCCGGGGATTATGGGAATCGTCACCCCTGCCTTTGCCGCCTCGTGGACTAAGCGGTAATAATAGGAATTGTCGTAAAAAATCTGAGTTATCAAAAAGCTTGCGCCGCTGTCCTGCTTCAGCTTCAGGTTGTGAAGGTCCTCCCGAAGCGTGGCGCACTCGGAGTGACCTTCCGGGTAGCAGGCTGCGCCTATGCAGAAGTCGCCTTTTATGTACGCCATCAGGTCGGTGGCGTGCCTGAAGTGCTTGCAGTATTCGGCGGTGTAGTCGGCGGGCCTATCGCCTCGCAGGGCGAGGATATTCTCAATGTTCAGGCGTTTCAGCTGCTCCGTCACAGCGTCGATGTCAGAGGGGGCCGAGGGTCCGCCGGTTATGTGGGCTAAGGGTTCAACGCCTGCCGATTTGATGTAGCCGGCTATTTCTACGGCGCTGCGGGCGTTGCTGCCGCCTGCGCCGTAGGTCACGCTGATGAAATCGGGGCGAAGGTCTTTCAGGCGGTCTATGGTTTGAAAGAGGGCCTCCTTTTCGCTGCCCTCCTTCTTCGGGGGGAAAACCTCAAAGGAGAGGGTGCGCTTTTGGGTCAGGATACGGTCTATTTTCATTATTTTTGTGCCTTTCTTGTGGGGAGTAGGGTGCAGGGGCAGGTCTGAAAAAATTGTTTTCAAACGGGGGACTTCGTTTTTATTTATATAGTATATGGTATCATAAAGACACTGTTTTGTCAAATGATTTGAAGCAGCAGTCGGTTCGTGAGATAATGACAGCTGCCCCTTTTATGGAGGGGCAGCTTTGGGGGCAGCGAGGGGGTGGTGCGTGGACAGTCACGCAGTGCTGTGCAGCGGCGGAGCCGCGGTTGAAGCGGAGCTTCAACTCAATGATTTGCGGAGCAAATCATTGCTTTTTCGGCGGAGCCGAAAAAGGCGGCTTCGCCGCCGCACAGCACTGCGTTTTGGGGAGGCAGCACATAATAAGCTTACTGCGCCGCTTTATCTACTGCTCCAAACGCTTTCTTCAGCGGCAAAAACAGCACAAACACACTCACCGCTGCGCAGATCGTCTGAGGAAGCATGGCGATAAATCCCGTGTAGAAATAGGCAGTGGCGGCTTCGGCGGAATAACCCAGCACCAGCGGTGTTATAACGTCGTCCAGCAGGGTAAACGCAACCGTGCAGACCACCGCCAAGGCAGTTACCGAGGCAAGCTCCCTGCCCTGCTCTCCTTTTTTCGCTATCACAAGCACAATGTAAAATACAAGTATCGCCAGAGAGATGCCGAAAAGTATCCAGAGCATGGTCGATACACGGGACTGATACAGTATGCTTATGGGCAGACCGCTGAAAGCAAAGTATGCGCTGGCTGCGGCAAGGACAGCCAGCAATGTGGGACACAGCCAGACTGATACACGTCTTTTGCCCAAAAAACCGAAGAGCAGAGCAAAAAGACTGTAATAGACAAGATAGAGCAGAACGACGTTTGGCATGAAGCCGAACAGCAGACAGCGAAGCAGTGAAAATGCAAGACCTGTCAGCAATCCGCATTTCACTCCAAACACATAGCAAAAGCTGAGAAAAAGCACCGTCACCAGCTCCACTCCCGAAACGAAGCCCATGGCATACTGAACGGCGATAAGCAGGGCGGTCATCACTGCACAGAATACAAGCTGTACCGTTTTCATCAGTAGGTGGCTATGGTGATGATGTATATCTCGCCTTCGACCATCGGTATGCCGGAAATGCCGTAGGAAGCGCTGGCGCATGTCTTACCGTTGTAGTCGTAGGTGCCGAAGTCGCTGTTGGAGTATTCCACGCCTTCGTATTCGCCCAAGGTGGTGTATATCGCCCAATACTCGTTGTTTTCGGCGTCGGGAGTGTAGTCGTTTACCGAGGTGAGGTAGAAGCCGTAGTCGCCCTCCGAGCCTTCATAGGTAAGTGTACCGGCTGCTTTAAGCGCAGACATTGCTTCCTCAAGGCTTCCGCCTGTTGCATTTGCCTCAATAACCACCAATTTGTCAGAGCCTTCAAGGACGACTGCGGCTGCCGGCGCTTCGGTGTCACCTGTGCAAGCGGTAAACGTTACTACTAAAAATATTGCAAGTAAAATTGATGTAATTTTTGTTTTCATTACAAAAACCTCCTTAAAATAAAAATAGCGCCTCTCGGGCGCACTGAAAAAACGCTGTCAATATCTCCCTTGCCCGAGAAAACAGCGCTGTGGGACGGCGAAGCAAAAATGCTTCCCGTCCCATCCGGCGGGCAGGCTATCGGACTATGACCGTAATGACTGTTGCG
>JAFLUH010000094.1 GCA_022508895.1 Oscillospiraceae bacterium | reverse complement strand
TGATAAGATTTTCAGTGGGGCTTGAAAATATTGAGGATATTATCGAGGATATCAGCAGGGGATTTGCGGGCGTGGATATTTGAAAATTTTTCGGATAAAAAAATACGCACATAGCCGTATAACAGCTATGTGCGTAATTCTATGCTCTGAATGCGTTCAGAAAAATTGCCGCAATTTATATATATTCGCAGCGTTTCCTGTACTTTATCAAGACTGTCGGCGCAGGATCCCCCGCCTGCCCCGTCAAGCTTATTCAGCCTTCATATTTTTCGTTATGGTCAGAATGTTTTGCCCGTCCTTATATTCATAGGACACTCCGTCCATGCTTTTTTTCACCATGTAGATGCCCAAGCCCCCTATCTCCCTCTCCTCGGCGGACAGCGATATGTCGGGGTCGTCCCTTTTCAGCGGGTCGTAGGGCACGCCCTTGTCGATAAAGGTAATAACTACGGCAAGGGGCTCCTTTGTCGTCTCCACCCGCACCGTGGCGTTCCCTGACTCGTGATCGTAAGCATAGTGTGCGATGTTGCTGAACAGCTCGTCTACGGCAATATCTATCTGCATCTGTGCCTTCACGGAGCAGCCCAGCTCCTCCAACTGTTCATTCACGAAGTCGGTGACTAAGGGGATATTTTCAATGGCAGCCTCAACCGTCAGCTCTTTCATCTTTTACCTCCATAGCGCTTTTGTACTCAAGGCACAGCATGGTTATATCATCAAACTGGGGCGCCTCTCCCACAAACAGGTCGATGTCCTCCTTGACGGCGGGAAGCAGCTGTTCGGGGGTCTTGTCCCTGTTTGCGTTCAGCACTTTTTCCAGCCGCTCCATGCCGTAAAGCTCATTATTCGCATTGGTCGCTTCGGTAACACCGTCGGTGTACTGGAATATCTTGTCGCCCGGAGCAAGAGTCATGCTGCCAGCACGGTACTTCATTCCCTCCATGCCTGCCAGCACGAAGCCTGCCTTTATCTTATGCGCCGTGTATTTTTCGCCTGCAGGACAGATAAAGGGCATTTCGTGACCTGCATTGACGTAGTTGAACTCGCCCGTCACAAGGTCGAGTACGCCCTCGAAGGCGGTGATGAACATCTGCTCGCTGTTGGATTCGCAGAGCAGGTCGTTCACCTGGGTGAATACCGACCCGAGGTCTGCCTCTGGGGTGGTGTGGTCTTTTATCAGCGTCTTGCCGATGACCATGAAAAGCGCAGCGGGAACGCCCTTGCCCGAAACGTCCGCCATAACTATGGCAAGGTGCCTGTCGTCCACCATGAAGAAGTCGTAGAAGTCGCCTCCTACCTCCTTTGCAGGGTCCATTGTGGCGTAGACGTCTATCTCCTTGCGGTTGGGGAAGGCAGGGAAAATGCAGGGCAGCATGGATTTCTGGATATGTGTGGCTACGTCCAGCTCTGCGCCTATCCTCTCCTTTTCGGCGGTTATATTCTTTATCTGCTCGATATATTCATGCAGGTCGTCCAGCATTTTGTTGAATGCCGAGGCAAGGTTGCCTATCTCGTCGCCCGACTCGACCTCCACCTTTTTGTCAAATTCGCCCTTGCCTATCCGCTCAACGTTCTGGGAAAGCTTCTGTATAGGTCGGGTAATGCTGCCCGCTACGGCGAAGGAGATCATTATAACAATAATGCCCACTACTGCAAAGAATATGATAAATCTTGTCATTACACCTGACAGGATACCCTGAGTAAGCTCCTGAGCGTCGTCCGTCATACGGTCGATGGTGTTCTTTGTGTCAAGGGCAGGTCTTATCACCTCCTCCTTGTCTATGCTTATACACAGGCTCCAGCCCGTTTCCTCCAGAGTTGAATAGGCAACATAGCTGTCCACGCCGTCAAGGGTGAGGCTTACAATGCCGTTGTCCGCTTCCGTCAGCAGGTTTTCCGTATTTTCCGTCTGTACATGAGCGGCAATGTCGGGTGAAAAGCCCTCGGTGAAGTAATCGGGGTGAGCTATCAGCGTGCCGCTTTTGTCCAGCACAAAGGCGTAGCCGCTTTGTCCTATCTTTGCGGCGGTTATCTCGTCCAGCATATCCTGAAGCTTTATATCGGAGGCGATCACGCCTGCAATATTGCCATCACGGTCACGGAATGCTCTTGCGCAGGTTATGCAGATGTGACCGTAGGGGTCGGTGTAGGTGTCGAGCCAGATAGTCTTGTCGGGATTCCCCGCCGCCCCGGTGTACCATGAGCGCTCACGGGGGTCATAGTCGGGATTGTACAGGTTGGAGCTGGAATAGCGATAGGAGATGCCGCTTTCGGTACCGACGTAGATGTTGTCCAGCATGGGATTTTCCTCAAGCTCGGGAGCGAATGCGGCTTCACATACCGACAGTGTGCCGAGCTCGCTCCATATCTCGTCGGTGGCGGTGACGCCGGGGGCGAGCATATACTTGGAGCTTGCCGCGCCGTCCTCCGTTTCATCGGGCAATGGCAGCTCCCTGCCCTCAAAGCGCTCATTGTTTTCATATAAATATTCGATATATCCCGAGAGAGAGGTCACCATGCGGCTTATCTCCTGCAGCTCTTCATTGGAATACAGCGCCTGCTTCTGGGCTATGCGGTCAAGGTATTCCTCCGCCTGAGACTGCAGCGCCTCCTTGCTGTCGTCGGAGGCGGTAAGACCAAGGCTGATGTTGGTCTTCTGGAACTCGTCGCTGAGCCCGTCCATGGAGAGATAGGCGCTGATAAATACCACCAGCAGCGTCCCCAGCGACATGACAAGCACTACCAGCAGTATCTTTATACCTATTTTCATATTTTTAAGCATTGCCTTTTCCCCCTGTCACTTCCTGCCATGCAGACAGCAAAATATCCTCCACCATATCCTCATACCGCACTCCCGAATACTCTGCCTGTCTCGGCATCAGGCTTTCCCGTTTCAGTCCCGGGACTGCGTTTATTTCAAGCACCGTAGGTCTGCCCGTTTTGCGGGGGATCATAAAGTCCACCCTTGCGTAGCCTCCTGCGCCCGTAACCTTGAAAACCTGCTGCGCCAGCCGCTCCGTTTCCCGCAAAACGCTGTCGGGAAGGTCAGGCGTCTCGATGCCGTATTCGCCGGTGAAAAGGGTTATGTCGGTCTCGGCTTTTGCGCCTGAGACCATCTCCACGCCCTCTGCGCATTTCAGGGTGATGAGCCTGTTATCCTTTTCGTAAAGCCCTACCGTGTAAAATCCGCCGTCTATGTACTCCTCCAGCAGGATAGGGTCGTCGTACTCAAAAACGTTCTTTATTTTGTGCAGCTCCTCGGGGGTATGTATCAGCTCTATGCCGAAGCTGCCGCCCTGGGTGGGCGCCTTGGCTACAAAGGGAAAGCCGATTTTTCCGTAATCAAAGCCGGTGCGGTACTCCTCCCCTGACAGGATAGCCCATTTGGGAGTGGGTATGCCGTAACGGTCAAACAGGAGCTTGCAGAGTATCTTGTCGTTTATCAGCATTGCGGCTTGGGTCCTGCTGCCCGTGTAGGGGATCTGTTCATGATCCAGCATCGCCTGCAAGGTGCCGTCGCCGTGGTGCTTGCCCTGTACGCAGAGGTACACGATGTCTATCCCGCTTTCCCGCAGGGTCTGTATCATGTTTTGCCCGTATTCCAGCATAATGACGTCGTAGCCCTTTGCCAGCAGGACCTCCGCTATTGCCTTGGCGTTTTTTTCCGAAGCCTTTGCCTCGCTTGAATTGCCGCCGTATACTATGCCTACTCTCATGCCTTGCCCTTTCTTTTGCCTGTGAAAATTCGGGTGAACCCATAGCAGAGCACTGCCGCCGTAAAGAGCAGTCCCATTGCCGTCAGTCCCTGCTCAAAGCCTAACAGTATCACCACGGAATAGGCGGTGGGTCCCAGCATTTCTATCATTTTTTTCAAAAAACTGAGATAGGAAAGGGACTTTTCCTGATTCATGGAAGATACCGCAGGAAGCGCCAGAAAATAGTTGTTTTGTACGCCGAAGCCGAAGCTGTCGGCAATGCCTATGCACAGCACCGCAACGATCGAGGCGGCTATTCCGCCCCATATCCCCGCTATCAGCAGTCCTGCGGAAAAAATTATGTTGTAGGCAAGGTTCGCCCGCAGGAGATCGCTGGATTTGCTGATTATCTTCGAGGACAGGAAGGGACCTGCGTATACTATTATCAGACCGTATATAAGCTGCGCCCGTCCCACGTCGGAAACGCTTCTGCCCATGCTCTCGTAATACAGCGGGAGATAATAGCTGAGATAGGAGCCTACGATGCAGGAGGGGGCTATCATGAATACGGAAAAGGACAGCACCTGCAGCTTTTCGGATATGCGCAGGGGGCTTTTTTCCTTCCTTTTCTTCTCCTTTGCCTGAGGGCTTTTGGGCAGCACCGCATTTTCCATCATCATTATGAAAATGCTGCAAAGCAGAGTCAGCGCCACCGCAGTGAGGAAAATATTCCTGTATCCGAAGCGCTCCGCAAGGATCGAGCCTAATGCAGAGCCGCAGTTCATGCCCGCATAGAGACCTGCGTTAAGCATGGAAAAGCCCCATGTTTTTTCGCTGTCGTTCTGCCCGAACAGCGCCAGATTGCGCAGCGTCATCCAGCAAAAGCCGTAGCCTAAGCCTACTACCGCTCTTGCCGCTATAAATATCAGCAGGCTTTGCGCCATGGCACTGAGGAAGGTGCCCAGGGCGACAAATCCCAGACCTGCCATAAAGGGGAGCTTCCAGCCCTTTCGGGTGAGAAGCTCGGTGGCGGCAAATATCGCCACGCAGGTAAGCAGCGTTTCTGCGGACTGGGGAATGCCTGCCGCAACGTTGGAGTCCATGTTGAACAGGTCGTTGTCAAGGCTCTTTGCCATTATGGGGATAAAGGCGGCGGACATACGGGAGGCGAAGTAGAACAGAAAGGCTATCTGCCGCACGAAACGCAGGGCAGAGGGTCTTTCCTTCGGGACCGCCGAGCCGGCGGAGGAGCTTTTGCGGCTCACTACGCCTATCATGCACCACACCATTTCAACGGAAAAGAAAACAGAGATGACCAGCGTGGTCATCAGATTGAGCCATATATCAAATATCCGACTGCTGCGGTAATTTTCGCTGACGTGAAATACGATGCGGGAGCCGTTGAGAAAGGGAAATTCGTACTGCTGAGCGTTCTGCTCCGCTGCGGTCAGTTCCTCGCCTGCGGACAGGTAAACGCTGCCGTCACTGTCCACTATCTCCATGCCGACAATGCTGTCTGCACCGCTTACCGCCGTATCCATCAGCCGTTTAAGCTGCCCGTCGCCGTCACAGCCCTCAAGCTCGGTGATGTACCTTCGCATATCGCCGTACATTTCGTACCGCAGCTCCTGGTCCTTCTGAGAGTAAACCGCAAACGCAAATGCAAGCTGTATCACCACAAGCACCGAGATCATCATTGCCATGATGTTCCCTGTCTCTATCTGACCGTATACGCTTATTACCGGGCCTGCGATAAAAAACAATGCAGCGGTGATCAGGGCGGCTCCACCCAAGATCAGTATGCAAAACCGCAGCATCTGCTGTATCTCCTGAGTCTCGTTCAGGTTCAGCACCCACAGAAAAAACAAGTCTATCACAATAACTGCCGCTGAACCTATCAGCATTGACAGCCTTATCCTGACGTTATTCATGAAGCTCTACCCTGCGCCGGTGCCGTTGCCGGCGTCTTGCCTTTGTATGTACTTTTCTTATTCCTCGATTTGCAGAATATCAATAAAGCCGGTTATCTCGAACACTTCCATGATAGTCTCGTTTACATTGCGTATGACCATCGTGCCCTGCTTGTTCATTGCCTTCTGCGCCGCCAGCAGCACGCGAAGCCCTGCGGAGGATATGTACTCCAGCTCTGCAAAATCCAGCGTCAGAGCGGTAATGCCGCTCATGCCGTTATTCAGCTCCGCTTCAAGCTTCGGAGCGGTAGTGGTGTCCAGACGGCCCGCAACCGACACCTCAAGCTCGCTTCCCTGTGCTTTTACATTGATTTCCATAGTATCGACCTCCGAATTTGTAAAAAAATATCTTATTTTGTTGTTCATAATATATGCCGCCTGTTTGCTCGGCGGCTTTCTGACGTTATTCGGCAGGCTTTCCGTATCTGCGTAAGGAAAACTGCTTTAAAAGCCGTGAAGAAAAGTAAATTTGAACGAAAAACAAATTTTGGTACATTATATCATACAAATTTTAGTTTGTAAAGGGGAATGAAAATAGATTTACGGAAGCGGA
>JAFLUH010000093.1:3053-6234 GCA_022508895.1 Oscillospiraceae bacterium | reverse complement strand
GCATTGATTTCAGAATTGACGTAAAAAAACCTCCGCATTGCGAACAATGGGAGTGTTCAATATCATTTAACGGACAGCAGGGTGCAGAGTTCAATCCCGACCTGTGTCTGTTTTTGGAGCGGTGGGCGGAGGAACGGGAGAATTTCCGCACCTATTTCTCGTCCCTTGAAAGATATTCAAGGTGGAAAGCCGAAACGTTAGCATACTATTCCGCAGGCAGTGAGCTTGAAAGCGAGGAGCCGCAGGCACTTGATCAAGAAACTTTGTTTAAAAAGCGCAAGGAATACCTTGAAGCGGAACTGAAAAAGAAAAAGAAAGGTTAAGGAGAAGCGTATGTCAGTAACAAAAGACGGAAATACAGGACGCTGGATGTCACAAATCAGAGTGACAGACTGGACGGGAAATGTTATCCATAAGAAGAAGCGAGGATTTGCAACAAGGCGAGAGGCTCTCGAATGGGAACACGAGTTTACTATGCAGGCAAGCGGCAGCATAGGAATGACCTTTGCCGATTTTATCAAGCTGTACTTTGAGGATATGGAAAAGCGGCTCAAACCGTCAACAGTCGCAAACAAGAAGTGGGTAGTTGACCTTAAGATAACGCCGTTCTTTGAGAAAAAGGCTTTGAATGAGATAAAGCCCACCGACATCAGAAGGTGGCAGAACAGTCTCAAAAGCTACCGTGATGAAAAGGGTATGCCCTACAGCGAAACATATCTGCGTTCGATAAACAACCAGCTCACCGCCATATTCAATTATGCGGTCAGGTATTACGGATTAAGAGAAAATCCCTGCCATAAAGCAGGGAGTATGGGCAAGAAAAATGCCGATGAAATGCAGTTCTGGACAAAAGATGAATTCAGCCTGTTTATCGGCAACAAGTATTTCGAGGACAAGCTCGCCAGCCGAACGATATTTATGACGCTGTATTACACGGGAATGCGTGAAGGTGAGCTGCTTGCGCTCACACCTGCTGATATTGACCTTGAAAAGCAAGAGATACGGATAAACAAAAGCTATCAGCGGCTGAACAAGGAAGATGTCATAACCTCTCCGAAAACGCCGAAAAGCATTCGCACCATCACGATACCAGACAAGCTGTGCGAGTGTTTGCGTGAGTATCTTGACGGGTGCTACGAGCTGAAATCTGACGACAGACTGTTTCCGTACACAAAGAGTTTTTTGTACCACGAAATGGAGAAAGCCTGCAAAGCTTCAGGAGTTAAGAGAATCAGAGTACACGATATTCGGCACAGCCACGCCTCGCTTCTTATAGAAATGGGCTTTTCGCCGTTGCTTATCGCTGAAAGGCTCGGTCACGAAAAAGTTCAGACTACACTTGATACATACAGCCACCTGTATCCTAACAAGCAGATCGAAGTAGCCAAAAAGCTTGACACGATTTGAGAGTTTCAAGAACTTTGGCTACAAAAAAATCCGTAAAATGTAGCCAATTTGTAGCCAATAGACAAAATAAGCCCCGAAAATCCGCATTATAAAAGGATTTTCGGGGTAATAATTTTTATTCCCACTCAATAGTAGCCGGCGGCTTACTTGTAACATCATAAACGATCCTATTAACGCCCTTTACCTCATTAACGATCCTGACGCTGACCGTCTCCAGCACCTCATAAGGCACTCTTGCGAAATCCGCCGTCATAAAGTCGCTTGTAGTGACCCCCCGCAGGGCGAGAGTATAGTCGTAAGTCCGATCATCTCCCATAACTCCCACCGACCTCATACTTGTCAGCACTGCAAAATACTGGTTGATAGACCTATCCAGCCCGGCCTTAGCGATCTCCTCACGGAAAATGAGATCGGCGTCCTGCAATGTCCTCAGCTTCTCCCTCGTTATCTCCCCGATTATCCTTATGGCAAGTCCGGGACCGGGGAACGGCTGTCTCCAGACAAGATAATCCGCCAGTCCCAGCTCGGTGCCCAGCTTTCTCACCTCGTCCTTGAACAGCAGTCTCAGCGGCTCGATTATCTCCTTGAAATCCACATGATCGGGCAGACCGCCCACGTTGTGGTGGGACTTTATCACAGCGGCGTCCCCAAGCCCGCTCTCAATAACGTCCGGATAAATAGTCCCCTGCACCAGATAGTCCACCCGACCGATCTTCTTAGCTTCCTCCTCGAACACACGGATAAATTCCTCGCCGATAGTCTTGCGCTTGGTCTCGGGGTCGGAAATGCCCTCCAGCTTGCTTATAAATCTATCCGAAGCGTCAACCCGCACAAAATTAACGTCCCAGTCCTTGAATGCGGCCTCGACCTCGTCTCCCTCGTTCTTCCTCATAAACCCGTGGTCAACGAAAACGCAGGTAAGCTGCTCGCCCACCGCTTTTGACAGCAGCGCGCAGGCGACCGAGCTGTCCACGCCTCCCGACAGCGCCAGCAGCACCTTTCCGTCGCCTACCTTCTCTCTTATCTGGGCAATGGCAGTCTTGGCGTAGTTAGCCATAGTCCAGTCGCCCTTACACTCACATATATTGTACAAAAAGTTGCCCAGTATCTCAAAGCCCTGCTCGGTATGATTTACCTCGGGGTGGAACTGCACGCTGTACAGCTTTTTCTCGTCGTCTGCAACGGCGGCAAAGGGACACTTGTCGGTGTGTGCGACTGCTCTGAAGCCCTCAGGCAGCGCCTTTACATAATCGTTATGGCTCATCCAGACAACGGTTTTTTCCTTTATCCCCTTAAACAGCGGGTGAGTGGTCTCAACTGCGCATTCCGTCCTTCCGAACTCGGACAGACCGCTGTCGCTGGCGCTGCCCATCTCGCCGCCCAGCGCGTATGTCATGAAGTGCATACCGTAGCAGATACCCAGCACCGGCACGCCTATCTCCATTATCTCCCTTGGCATTCTCGGTGAGCTGTCCAGATAAACGCTGTTGGGCCCGCCTGTGAAGATAATGCCCTTGGGATTTTTCGCCTTTATTTCGTCGATGGGAGTTTTGTAGGAGATGACCTCGCAGTAGATATTGTGTTCCCTGACACGCCTTGCGATAAGCTGGTTGTACTGCCCGCCGAAGTCGATAACAAGAATAAGCTCGTTGTCCATTTTTTGCCGTCCTTTCGTTTGAGTTATTCTACATATTGTAACATTTTTTTTGGATTTTGTAAATAGTGTGCACAGGTTTTTTGCCCTTGAAAAAACTGTTTTTTTATGTTATTATGG
>JAFLUH010000093.1:0-2953 GCA_022508895.1 Oscillospiraceae bacterium | reverse complement strand
ACGACCTCCACGAGATCCTCGGCGACGCCGAGACCATGAAAAACTGCGAGCCTGCCTACGACCTTGAGAAAACGCAAAAATTTTTAGAGGACTTCTGCATTGCCAGAAAAGCCGCATACGCCGCAGTACAAAAGGAAACCGACAAGGTCATCGGCTACATTCTTTTCAAGCCGCTGGAAGACGGCGTCTACGAGATAGGCTGGTTTTTCAATAAAAGCTATTGGCGGCAGGGCTTCGCCTGCGAATCCTGCTCGGCGCTTATCGAATACGCCTTTGACAAGCTGAACGCCCACAAAATAGTTGCGGAAGCCATCGACGCTCAAAAATCGGTAAAGCTGATGGAGAAGCTGGGCATGAAGCGTGAGGGCGTTCAGAGAAGCCATACGAAGGACAATGACGGCAACTGGGCAGACCTTTATCTTTACGGAATGCTGCGTAACGACAGATAAACAAGGAGCGATCACCATGAAAATAAGCAACCCCCTCACCACCCCGAGAATAACGATACGCAATTACATAAGCTCCGACCTGCCCTTCCTCACCGCCATGTGGTTCGACGAGGAAAACGGCAGATATCTCAGCGACCCCACAAAGGAATACGCAGACGAAAAATACCGTAAAGTGCTGGACGGGCTTGAGGACAATTCGGAGGGATACTATCTGGTAGCGGAACTGAGGGATACAAAAGAGATAGTAGGCTCCTGCTGCATTTTCCCCGACGAGAAAAAGGAAAGCTTCGACATAGGCTACTGCGTCCATAAGGACTGCTGGAGAAAGGGCATCGGCACAGAGATAATAGCCCTTATCACGGCTTGGGTCCGTGACAGCGGCGGAGCCGAGATAACCGCCGAGGTGGCAAAGGAAAACACAGCCTCCAGATCGCTGCTTGAAAGCAACGGCTTCAAGATCAAGCGTGAATCCCGCTTCAAAAAATACAACATGGACGTCGAATTTGAAAGCTATATCTACAGCCTGAAAATCCTCGGTTAAGAACGGATCTTCCCCACATCAAACGGAAAGGAGGAAAAGCAATGCCCCGTCAATTACCCGCAAACCCGCTCCTTCTCCGCTGCGGGCAGCCCCTTGACGAAAACGGGAGCGAAAGCGCCGAGGGTCTGTTCCGCTGCGCAGCCGACTCGGTAAAAGTCCTGCTGAAAGAGGAGCGTGACATATACGAAAAGCTGAAGCTGTCCGTCTATGACAGCATTATAAGCGGCATTTCCACCGTCGCCGAGCTCACCCGCAAAAAATACCCCCACGCCGACCGTCAGCTCTGCGCCAAGCTCATGCCCTGCGTCCTCCTTGACCTGCTTGTGAGGGGCAAGCCGCTGTTCATCTACAAAATAACCGAGGAAGAAAGCACCTACGCCTTATCCTCACCGCAGCGGATAACCGCCGTACTGTCAGGCGACACGCAGGGTCTCGAAAAGCTTGCAGCCACGCTGCAAAGGTCAGCCTCCTCCAATCGTTCCCCTTTTCCACTCGGACTGAAGCAGCGCACCGACAGCCTGCGCCTGAAAATGAGCGTCAGCCTTATGCGCTCCGCCGCCGACGACCTGCAGTTCATCTCCCGCTACAACGAGGAGACGTTTTTCAGAGGTATCTCGGAGAAATCCTTCTCCTCCTCTGTCCTCGATCTCTCGGAAAAGTCGGTGAGAAACGGCTTTACTTTCCTTTATGCAATGACCTTTTACGGTCTTGCCGAAATCGACCTTTTCACGGTGAGCGGCGTGTTCGGCTTTACAAGACTGGGCGTGCGCAGCAAGGACGATATGCGTCCCCAAGCGGCTTCGGAGCTTTCCTCCCGCTTAAAGTGGAGCGATATCGCCGAGCTTTCGGAAATTGCCGACAAAATGGGGGCAAGACTGCTGCGCCTGCCTCTGCCGCAGGTAAACGTCGGAGACCCTCTGTCCCTCGCCAAAAACTGCACCCTTTACGCAGGCTACTCCCAGCTTGGCAAAGCGTACCTCACCGCTCTTTCCCCCTTGGAGATATCCCTTGTCCCCGACGACCCCGGACCCTCCTATAAAGCCGCAAAGCAGCGTGCAATACTGTTTTCCCGATACGACGGCGCCCTTATGCTCTGTCAGAGTATCCTGACCCTTCCGTCGGAGAAGAAGCCTCAGCTGTCCTCCCTGAAGGGCTACAAGCAGGCACAGCAGCTCGGACAGGAGCTTGAACAGTTGACGGCACACAGTAAACAGTAAACGGTAGAGGTAAAATGAGCGAAAAATGCACTTTATGTCCAAGAGCCTGCAATGTTGACCGAACGCAGAAAGCAGGCTTCTGCGGCGTTTTCGGAGCAAGTGACGCCGTAAAAGCGGCAAAGGCGATGCTCCATTTCGGTGAGGAGCCGCCGATATCGGGCGAAAAGGGAAGCGGCGCAGTATTTTTCTCAGGCTGCACAATGCGCTGCGTTTTCTGCCAGAATTACGAGGTGAGCAATCATGGTTACGGCAAGGAGATAACGGTGAGCCGCCTTGCCGACATTTTTCTGGAATTGCAGGAAAAAGGCGCTCACAACATAAACCTTGTCACGGCTTCCCACTACGCCCCGCAGATAATCAAAGCCCTTGACACAGCCAAGCCCCGTCTGCAAATCCCCGTCATCTTCAACTGCGGCGGCTACGAGAGGATAGAAACGCTGAAAATGCTGGAGGGCTATATCGACGTATATCTCCCCGACGTAAAATACTGCGACGACGCCCTTGCCCTGCGCTATTCCTCCGCCAAAAACTACTTTGCCACCGCCCGAAAAGCGCTGGAGGAAATGCTCCGCCAGACGGGGAAATACCGCATGGAAAACGGACTTATCAAAAAAGGCGTTATCGTAAGACACCTGATACTGCCGAGCTGCTACAAGGACAGCATAGCCCTGCTGAACGCTCTCGCCCCCTTCAAGGACGACATTCTCATCAGCCTCATGAGCCAGTACTACCCCTGCGGCAAAGCC
>JAFLUH010000092.1 GCA_022508895.1 Oscillospiraceae bacterium | reverse complement strand
ATACGCCTCTTTTTCGTGTTCACTCAAAAGAGGCTGGACAGGCGTGCGGCTCGTGGAGCAGCCCAGTGCTTGCGGGAAACGGTGTGCGCTTGTCGGTGTGCTGTGCTGACTTACTACGGTAATGCCTCCCCAGCCACGCCTGCGCCCACCCGCCCGCCCCCTTAAAGTGTATTCCCCCCAATTTACCCAACACATCTGCCTCAAAACTAAAAAGGAGCGCCTAAGCGCTCCTTTTTCATTTTCGTTTTATTCTTCACTCTCAGCCGCCTCAGCCGCTTCCGCAGCCTCAGCCGCCTCAACAGCGCCCTCGACCTCGCTTATGTCGATGGTCTCCTCAGGCTCCGCATTGGCAGCCTCCTCCTCAAGCAGCTCCTTGATGGACAGGCTGACTCTGCTCTTTTCCTGATCTATCTCGGTAATTCTCGCCTCCACAAGCTGACCGATTGTCAGATACTGAGAAACGTTGGTAACTCTGTCAAGGCTTATCTGGCTTATATGGATAAGACCGTCAACGCCGGGGATTATCTGCGCAAATGCGCCGAAGGGAGTAGTGCTTACCACCTGCGCCTTTACCACGTCGCCTACCGCAAACTCGGCAAGGAACTTGGTCCAGGGATTGTCGTTAGGGTCCTTTGCGCCAAGGCTGACACGCTTCTTTTCGGGGTCGAAGCTCTTAACGTAAACCTCTAACTTGTCCCCTACGGAAACCACCTCTCTGGGGTGCTTGATGCGGTTCCATGTAAGCTCGGAGGAGTGCACCATACCGTCAACTCCGCCAAGGTCAACGAACACGCCGTAGCTCTCCAGCGACTTGACCTCGCCCACATACTTCTTGCCCACCTCGACCTCGGACCAGAACTTGGACTTCAGTGCGTCGCTCTCTTCCTTCTGTGCGTTCCTGATGGAGCCTACCACTCTGCCTCTGGATTCGGCGACCTCGATTATCTTCAGGGAAACTTCCTTCTTCAGCAGCGGCTCCAGCTTCTTCTGAAGCTCCTCGGGAGTTTCGGGAGTATCGGTGCGCTTGCCTCTGGTGATACCGGTGTGGGACGCAGGCACGAACACTCTTGTTCCCTCGCAGGTGACGATAACGCCGCCCTTGATGACCTGAGTAACAACGCCGCTGATGGTGGCGTTGCTGTTCATGGCGTCGCTGAGCTTCTCCAGTCCCGCAGCAGCGTCAACACGCTTTTTGGACAGGTATACCACGCCCTCTGCATCGTTGATGGAGGTAACTACGCAGTCTATCTCATCGCCTACCTTCACCACGTCCTTGGGCAGCAAGCCGGGGGTGGCGGTAAGCTCATCTGCGGGTATGTAGCCGCTGTGCTTTGTGCCGATGTCTACCACGGCTTCGGTGTTGTTTACCGAAACCACTACGGCTTTTACCCTGTTCCCTATATATACTCTTTTAAAGGTCTTGTCGACCTCCGCCATGAAATCGATGTCCATTTCATCGTTCCTTGTGATTTCGCTCATAATTCTATGAACCTCCTTTATTATCCCGTCGGGCGTTGACGCTCCGGCGGTAATACCTATATAATGATCTCCGCTTGCCACGGACAAAGCCTGCTTTATCTCCTGTACGGGCAGCGAAAGCGCATCTTCGGTAAAAAAAGTCCTGCAATACCGCGAGCAGATGCTTACCAGCTTGGCGGTGTTGCTGCTGTGCGGGTCGCCCACCACCACCATCAGCGTGCTGTGGCTTGCAAGCCGCTCCGCTTCCGTCTGTCGATGGGTAGTTGCACTACATATTGTATCAAAAATTTTGAGTTTTGTACAGTGTTTTTGAATAATTTTTTTATATTCTATCCATTTTGACAACTGGGCAGTAGTCTGTGCAACGAAAATTAGTGAACTTTGCACAAAGCCATTTTCAAAATTCAGCAAATTTTCTATATCCCCGACATTGTTCACAACACGGCTTTCGCCGGAACAATGCCCGATTATCCCCTTTACTTCGGGGTGTTCGGGGTCTCCTGCAATAAGAACGTTTGCTCCCTTGGCGCTTTCCTCGGCTACGATTTTATGTATCTTTGCGACAAAGGGGCAGGTGGCGTCGATATAGGGTATCCCCCGCCGCTCCAGCTCGCCGTAAACCTCACGTCCTACTCCGTGGCTGCGGATTATAACGGTCCCGGTGGCTTCGTCTGCGCTGTTTACGGCGACAACGCCTCTTTCCGCCAGCTCCTCGGTGACATGGCGGTTATGTATCAGCCTTCCCAAGGTGCAGCCTCCGCCGCTTTCGGCAAGGCTGTACGCCGCCTCCAGAGCACGCTTTACTCCGAAGCAGAAGCCTGCGGTCTTTGCAACGGTTATATGTGCGCTCAACTGTTCTCCTCTTGCTCGGGTGCGGCTTCAATTGCCGCTTCGGGCTTCTTGTCCTCCCCCGGAACGGGAATGCCGTAATGCTCGCATATCTGCCTCTGCAGCTTGGCGATGCTGTCCATTATCAGCTTTGAAACGGCTTTGAGCTGCTTTCTGTCGGTGGGGTCCTCTATTTTCAGCTCCTCTGCGGGTATCCGTTTGCCTACCGCAACAACGGCGTGGTGCTTCTTGCCGTCGGGGGCGTACATTATGCACACGGGCACCACAGGCGCTCCCGACTGTCCTGCGATTATGGCTACTCCCGACTTTCCTCTGCCCAGCTCGCCTGTTTTGGAGCGGGTGCCCTCGGGGAATATGACGAAAATGCGCTTTAAGCGTATGTCCTTTACCGCTCTGTCAATGGCGGCGTTGTCGCCCCCGCCCCTTACGACGGGGAATGCGCCGCACCTTCTGATAAGCCACGCAAACAGCTTGTTCTTCTCGAAAAGCTCGCTTTTCGCCATGAAGCTGAGACGGCCTCTGAATATCGCCGCTATCATGGGCGGGTCGTCGTATTTCTGGTGATTGGAGGCAACTATGAAGCCGCCCTTCTCTTTGGGTATATTGCCTACGTTAAGTATCGTGGTGCGAAAGCGTATGTGCCTGTACCACAGCTCTACCAGCCATCTGAAAAACAAGTACATATATCTGTTCCTTTTATACCTTTTCTCTGACTAAATCTATCACCGCCTGCACCGACTGCTCGAAGTCCAGCTCCGACGTGTCCAGCAATACTGCGTCGTCTGCCATTTTCAACGGTGCCACCGCACGGTGGCTGTCCTGCCAGTCACGGCGGTTAAGGTCGGCAAGCACCTGATCGAAGTCGGTTTCCACGCCCTTGTTCACCAGCTCCTCAAAGCGGCGGCGTGCCCGTATCTCGGGGCTTGCGGTAATGAATATCTTAACGTCGGCGGAGGGAAGGACGACCGTACCTATGTCTCTGCCGTCCATGAGAACGTCGTTTTCTTTGGCGATATTGCGCTGCAGCTCCAGCAGGAAGTCCCGCACTGCGGGGATAGCGGAAACTGCGCTTGCCTCCATGGAAATTTTCGGCTGCCGTATTTCCACGGAAACGTCCTCGCCGCAGAGGAAAACCTTCTGGGTGCCGTTTTCCAGCTTTATCTCGACGGTTATCTCCGAAAGGAGCGCCGATACTTTTTCTGCGTGGTCCTCTGCGCCGCTTTCAACGCCTTTTCTCACGGCGTACAAGCCTATCGCACGGTACAGCGCCCCCGTGTCGGCGTAGATGAAGCCCAGACGCTTTGCGCACTCACGGGCTACGGTGCTTTTGCCCGCTCCTACGGGACCGTCTATTGCAACTGAGATCATTTTGTCATTGCCCTTTCGTTGCTCGGGGTCTCCCCGAAAAGTGTTTATACAATTATATCATAAAAAGAGCGTAAGCGATTCCCCTTTAACGATACAATTATCTTAGGCAGGCGAAGCCTGAGAAATGCGCAGCATTTCAAAATGCCGAAAGGCATTTTACCCTAAGATAATTATATCATATTTACGTTCATATCGCAATATTTTTCACAGGATTTTTAGTTTTCTTCAGGCAATTCGGCGACATTTTATCCTTTTTTCTGCGCCGCCGCTCTTGCGGTCGAGTAGGCTATCTGCAAATTAAATCCGCCCGTAAATCCCGAAACGTCGATGAGCTCCCCTGCGAAGTGCAAGCCCTTCACTAACTTTGACTGCATATCCGAGGGGTTTATCTCGGAAACGGAAACGCCGCCGTCGGTGACTATCGCCTCATTTATGGGGCGGAAAGCCCTGACCGTCAGGGTGCAGCTTTTCAGAGCGGAAACAAGAGCTTTTCGCAGCGCAGAGGAAATTTCCGCCGCTTTTTTGGCGGGGTCTGCGTTTGCCTGGCGCAGTACGGGCGCTATCAGCTTTTCGGGCAGCAGGGTGCGCATTATTTTATGCAGATCCGCTTTTCCGTCTGCGGCTATCTCACGCTGCAGGCGCAGGTCCAGCTTTTTGCTGTCAAGAGCGGGCTTGAAGTCTATTGTGATGACGTATCTGCCCTTTTCAATGTCAGGAAGTCTTGCGCTTGCGCTGAGCACCAGCGGTCCACCCACCCCGTATTCCTCAAAGGTCAGCTCCCCCAGCTCGGAATAAAGCTTTTTTCCGCTTTTTGTGTCGAGTAAGGTCAGCACTGCGTTTTTCACCGTCAGCCCTGCGGCAGCCGAGCAGTCCTCCTCCGTTTCGAGGGGTATCAGCGACGGCTTCAGCCGGGTCACAGTATGCCCAAGCCGCTTTGCCATTTTGTAGCCGTCGCCCGTGGAGCCCGTTGCTTTGTATGAGACGCCGCCTGTTGCCAGTATCACCTTTTCTGCGGGGATAAGGCGCTTATCGGTTTTCACGGCGGCAACCGCACCGCCCTCCGTCACGATATCCACCGCTCTTTCCCACACCGTCTCAACGCCCAGCCGCTTTATCTCCCTTTCCAGTGCGTTTACTATGTCGACAGCCTTATCCGAAACGGGAAACACCCTGTTTCCCCGCTCGGTTTTCAACGGTACGCCGATGCTCTCGATAAATTCCATGCAGTCCGCCGTGCCGAAGCGGGAAAAGGCGCTGTACAGAAAAGCGGGGTTTTTCGTCACATTTTTCATAAGCGTGTCAAGGTCGCAGTCGTTGGTGATATTGCACCGCCCCTTGCCCGTTATGGAGAGCTTTCTGCCAAGCCTGCCGTTCGGTTCAAGGAGTATCGTCCCGTCCCCGCCGCGGGCTGAAAAAACGGCGGCAAAGCAGCCTGCCGCTCCGCCGCCGATTATTACCGTGCTCACTTGTCACCTCTGTTATAAACGCCGTTTTCGTCCCACATTTTTTCAAGCCTGCCTAAAGTGCGCTCTAACTTTTCCCGCTTCTTCATGCCCACTGCGACGATTATTGCGTTGATAAGGCTGAGGGGGGCTACCAGACTGTCCGCAAAGCTCGCCATGTCGCTTTTTGCAAGGAGCAGGTGGTCTGCAATTGCGCCGAGGGGAGAGGCTGCGCTGTCGGTTATGGCGATTATCTCCGCTCCGCAGGAGGAGGCGTATCTCGCCGCATTCGCCGTGCTCTGGCAGTAGCGTGGGAAGCTGAAGGCGATAAGCACGTCCCCCTTGTCCACACGGATAAGCTGCTGATAAATGCCGCTGGTGTTCACGGGCTGCACGAAATGCACGTTGTCGAAGATAAGCTGAAAGTAGTTGTCCATAAATCTTGCAAGAACGTTGCTGCTCATTGCGCCGAAAATGTATATATTTCTGGCGGAGATTATCCTGTCCACCGCCCTGCTGAAATCCTCCTCGCCGTTCAGGTCAAGGGTGGCTCTTATCCTGTCTATATCCTGCTGCAGGACGCTTTTCAGCACGTTGTCGGGGTCAACTCTGTGGTTGGTTATGTCAAGGCGCTGAAGTGCGGTAAGGCGGGTCTTGCTGTAGTTCTGCAATGCCTTCTGCATCTCGGGATAGCCCTCGTAGCCCATTTCGATAGCGAAGCGCACCACCGTGCTTTCGCTTACCCCCACGGTGCTGCCCATGCGGGAGGCGGTCATGTACGCAGCCTGCTCGTAGTGCTCGGTGATAAAGCCGCCTATCAGCTTCTGGCTCTTGGAAAATTCCGCCGTTCTTTCCTTTATTTTTTCTATCAGATCGTCCTGCATTTGCGTTCGGTTCCTCTCGTAGTAATAAGTATAATATACTCCTTTTTTTGCAATTTTGCAAGACGAAAATTGCACTTTCTTGTTTGATATACATTATCTACAAAATTGAACCTGTATTTTTCAGTATTTTGTGAAACTTATTGAAAAGCTGTTGCATTTTCAGGTAAAATGTGTTAATATATTTTAAAAGGGGGCGAGGGTATGCAGAAGGTCATCTCCATCAGCAGGCAGTACGGCAGCGGCGGCAGAGAGATCGGCGCAAAGCTGGC
>JAFLUH010000091.1 GCA_022508895.1 Oscillospiraceae bacterium | reverse complement strand
CCACCCCTCCCCCCAGCACTCCCCCCACCCCAACCACTCCCACAACTCCCACCACCCCCACCGATCCTGAGCCCGAAAAAGGCAGCTTCACCAGCGAAGGAAAGGTTTTCGCTTCCAATACTGTTATCCCTGAGGAGGGCGGCGTTGACATCTTCGTTCTGACTGCCGAGGATTATGCCGGCTATAAAACCGTCACCTTCAACTTCAAGTGGAACAGCACCGAAGGCGTTTACGGCGGAGGCGGCGGCGGATACAATCCCGCAGACGGCGGCGACTGGGTGGAGTTCGGCAGGTTTGACGAGTCATCACCCTCCTCAGTCAGCCTGGAGCTTGACAAGGTCGCTCCCGACGGCATAGTTAAAATGGCTCTTTGGTGGATAGGCTACGGCGACAACAGCTCCGTTGTCAGCGACGCTCTTACCGTTACATACACCCTCAGCGGCAAAGAGGAAGCTCCCGACCTGTCCATTGAGGACGAGGAAAGCGGCGTGACCGTCAAGGCGGACGGCGGCGTGCTCCCCGAGGGCACCAAGATCAAGGTAGTTCCCGCAGACGTTGAGGCGGGCGCCACCGAAGCGGTTTTCGACATTACTCTTGTTGACGCAGATGGCAAGCCCGTACAGCCCAACGGCAGCGTTACCGTTTCCATCAAGATCCCCGAGGCGTTGAAAGGCGCAGACAAATATTATGTATACCATAAGGCAGACGACGGCAAGCTCACCGACATGAAGGCTGAATACAAGGACGGCGTCGTCACCTTTACCACCAACCACTTCAGCACCTACATCATCTCCACCGTTGCATTGACAGACGACAGTGCAGACGGCTCCGATAACCCCGTGACCGGTGTTGCCGTTACATTTATACCTGTTATTGCTGCGGCAGCAGGCGTTATCGCCTCCAAGAAGAGAAAGTAATACAGACCCCTCGACCGTCCCCGTTTTACGGGGGCGGTTCGCTGTTTCGTGAGGTCGCCGTCCCTTGTGCCGAGGGGCGTGTTGTCACGGCGCAGCAGGCTTTTTTGACCGTTTTTTTGTGATTTTGTTTAATATAGAGCATATCTTCGGGAATTTTTTGGCATAATAGTACTTGATTTTTTGTTTAAAAGGGTTTATAATGAGGAAACAACGCATATATCACAGAGGTATATGCTGTTTAACAAAAATGGAGGATAAACTTATGAATTTAAAGAAAATTTTGGCAGGTTCGGTTGCAGCAGTCGTTGCCGCTTCTTCGTTCGCTGTCGTTGCAAACGCTGAAGAAGGCGGCGTAAACTACAAGGCAGGTCTTTACTTCCAGACCAACGCATGGACTTTCCGCAACAGCATCGCTCAGAGCGAGGGCGTATGGTGGGATCCCGACGCCGCAGGCGTATACTACGGATACGACGTATGGCAGGCAGGCGACGTTGATATCACCGGCGACGGCACCTACATGGTATACTTTGAAAAGAACGTTATGAACAGCCCGTCCTTTGACGAAGACCCTATCAACTACTGCAAGGACGGTCCCGAGATGTTCTGGAACCTGCTTGGTCTGCAGACCAACATTCCCTTTGACGATTACAAGACCACTGCCATAAACGAAGATGGCGAGGAGTATGAGGAAATGTTAGTCGATATCACCATCGAAAAGCTGGTGGTTGACGGCAAGGAAATTGCCGGAGCAACCGACGCTACCGTTGGTCTGGGCAATATCGAGATAGACGACTACGCTGACGGCTGCAACGGCATCACAGAGCGTGTCGGCAATGCATACAGCGTAGGCTTCTACAACAACTGGAACCCCGACGGAACCTTTATTGACGGTACCGAGTCCTTCGGCGGCAGAGTAATGGTAGTATTCACCATCACCGGTCTTGGCGGCTCCGGCGGCAACTACACCGAGGGTGACGAGCCCAATTGGCTGACCCTGAGCAATGACGAGCCCGCAGGCGACGATGACACAAGCGGCGACACAAGCGGCGACGACGACGCAAGCACCACTACCACCACCGAAGCTTCCACTACCAGCAACACTACCGGCGTTGAATACAGTGCTGAAGGCGACAACGGCATAATCTACATTATACTTGGTATCGCTGCGGCTGTTGTGGTTATAATCATAGTTATAGTGGTTATTGTTAAGAAGAAAAAGTAAAATTCAGAAATTTCACCAAAAAATAACGGGTATAAAATAGCAGTTTCACCCAAAAATATGTGTAAAGATTGTGACAATTAACTGTTGCAATCGTGTATGAAATCGTTTATAATCTATAATTGGAAGGATATTCCACACAAAATTTTATTTGGAGGAAAACAAAATGAATTTGAAGAAAATTCTTGTAGGCACAATTGCTGCTTCTATCGCAGCGATTAGCCTTGCAGCAGTTGCAAGCGCTTACGATGTAGATCTTGCCGGCGAAACTTATGACGGTTTTACCAACCTTGGTTTCGTTACCTTGGAGGGTGACGGTGTTTCCGCAGTAAGATCCATCACCATCAACGGCTACAAGTTTACCGATGCTTCTCTCAATATCGGTAAGATTCTCACCAGCGCAGCAAACGACAACGGTATAGCAAACATCTGGAATCTTGGCGAACTTGATATCAAGGACGCAACGATCAAGGATACAACAGGCGCAGCGTCTCTGCATGCTACCGGTGACGGAATCATGTTCTATGTTGGTGATGAAGCAACGGCTATCACAAGCCTGTCCTATGAAGTTGACTCTACTGTAGATACCCCCTATACTTTGCAGTTCGTGGGCTGGACTGAGGCTTCTTTCAATGTAACAAAGAATGTTGATTCTATTGCGGCTCCCGCTGAAGGCGGCGCTTCTGAAGGCGGCGACAAGGGCTCTCCTTCCACCGGCGTTGAAGGCGTAGCAGTAGTTGCAGGTCTGGCAATCATCGCTGCAGGCGCAGTTGTAGTTGCTAAGAAGAGAGGCTAATTTTTAGCGAATAATAAAAAGCACGGGCGACCGTGCTTTTTGTTTTGGGTGTTGACAAATACAATGTGATGTGTTATAATAATTATGACATAGAGGAGACGATGTCATACCATCATTGAGGAACACCAAAAAAAGACCCCGGGGAATGTGCGTTCCCCGGGGTTTTTTGACTGTGCTCTGTTGGGTCACATTACTTCCTGTCGAGCCACTTGCTTATGTAGTTTGCCACCACACTCGCTATGACGGAAAGTATAAAGGAGACAACTTCCATCATTTCGGTTCACCCCCCTCCCGTGGGAAGGAACCCAACGCCCCAATTATACACTATTTGCCGAACCCTGTCAAACAAACAGACCCACCTTAACGGTGGGTCTTATTTATTATACAGGCATTACCTTATTCGTCTTATCCGCATGAACATTATCGATCCCATGCTGCCTATCCCTGCGCTTCTCGAAGAACTTCTCCGCCACCTGCCCGAACATTGCGTAGCTGAGCACGTCCTCCTCCTGCTGAGACCACTTGGCAGCCTCCGCCTTCAGCTTCTCCAGCTCCGGCTCGATAAGGTCTGCGGGACGGCAGTCGATAGGCTCCTCGTCGCCGATTATCTTCTTGCGGAACTCGGGGTCGATGGCAACGGGCGTTCTTCCGTATTCTCCGCGAACCAAGCCCTTGAACTCCTTGGTGACCGTCTTATAGCGCTCGCCCATGATAACGTTGAACACCGCCTGAGTGCCTACTATCTGGCTGGTAGGAGTAACCAGAGGCGGATATCCCGAATCCTCTCTCACTCTCGGCACTTCCTTCAGCACCTCGTCCAGCTTGTCGGACTTGCCCGCCTGCTTCAGCTGGGAAACCAGATTGGACAGCATACCGCCCGGAACCTGATACAGCAGCGTGTTTGCGTCGACACCCATGACCTTGGGGTCAAGCTGACCGCTCTTTAAGTACTTCTCACGGAGGGTCTGGAAGTAGTCACGAACCTCGTTGAGCTTGTGCAGGTCAAGCCCCGTGTCGTACTCGGTGCCCTGCAAAGCCGCTACCATTGATTCAGTGGCGGGGTGGCTGGTGCCCATTGAAAGGGGCGAGATGGAGGTGTCTATCACGTCGGCTCCCGCTTCAATACCCTTTAAATGCGCCATTGAAGCAAGTCCCGAGGTGTAGTGGGAGTGGAGCTGAATGGGTATCTTTACGGCAGCCTTCAGCGCCTTCACAAGCTCGTAGGTAGTGTAAGGCTTCAGCAGTCCCGCCATATCCTTTATGCAGATACTGTCTGCGCCCTCGTCCTCAAGCTGCTTTGCGAACTCAACGAATTTCTCGTTGGTGTGAACGGGGCTGAGGGTGTAGCTTATGCAGCCCTGGAAGTGCGCACCCTCTTTCTTTGCCGCCTTGATAGAGGTCTTCATGTTGCGTATATCGTTGAGAGCGTCGAAAATTCTGATAATGTCGATACCGTTGGCAACGCACTTCTGCACGAAATACTCCAGCACGTCGTCCGCATAGTGGCGGTAGCCCAGCATATTCTGTCCTCTGAACAGCATTTGCAGCTTGGTGTTGGGCATTTCCTTGCGGAGTATCCTCAGTCTGTCCCAAGGGTCTTCGTCAAGGAAGCGCAGGCAGGAGTCAAAGGTCGCGCCGCCCCAGCACTCTACAGAGTGGAAGCCTATCTTGTCCATTGTGCCGAGAATGGGTCTCATCTCGTCCATGGTCATGCGTGTTGCGATAAGCGACTGGTGAGCGTCACGCAGCACGGTTTCCGTAATTCCTACTTTCATAGTAAAGCCCCTTTCTTACGCATTGAGGGTAGCTATAACTGCGCCGGTGGAAACGCTGTCGCCCTTGTTCACGTTGATGGAGGCGATAGTGCCGTCTCTGTCGGCGACGATGTCGTTTTCCATCTTCATTGCTTCAAGCACGGCGATAACGGTGCCGTTCTTCACTGTGTCGCCCACCTTTGCCTTTACCTCAACGATGGTGCCGGGCATGGGAGCGGTGATCTTAACGCCGCCCTGAGCGCCGCCTGCTGCGGGCTTGGGGGCAGCAGCCTTGGGAGCGGCGGGAGCAGCAGGAGCGGGCGCTGCCACCGGAGCTGCACCTTCGGCTATCTCCTCAACTGCCACGTCATAAGCGGTTCCGTTTACCGTGATATTGTATCTTTTCATTGGGAAGTCCTCCTGAAAGTTTTTACATGATTACCTGATTTTAAAATAGCAGAAGCTTGATTTGCCGCAGCGCTTTGATGAAAGCGTATCAAAGCGGCTGCGCCGCTTAATAAACAAAGTTGATATGCTTGCGTGCAGGGGCGCTCACTCTCTTGCTTGCCAGTGCCTCCAGCCCGCTGTTGACGGCAGCCCACAGCTCCTCCGCAGGAACTATCCTGTCCACCACGCCCTTTTCCATTGCGTTCAGGGCGGAAGCCTCGTCTGCGGCGTACATATCGACAGCCTTCTGCAAAGCCTCCTTGGTGGTGCACTTGTCGCCGTAAAGGAACACAGCCGCCGCCGCAGGTGTAACAGGCGCTATCACGGCGCTTTCCTCTGCGATAGTCAGATCTGCGCTGCCGCCGCAGAAAGCGGTGAAGATACCGCCCAGCGCATTGCCGGTGATGACCGCTATTTTAGGAGTGGTTGCGCAGGCGTAAACCTGAGTGAGCTTAGCGCAGTCACGAATGCTTCCCGCCAGCTCCGCCGCACTGTCAGCCGCAAAGCCCTCGCTGTCCACAAAGGTGACCAGCGGAATGGAGAATGCGTCGCAGATACCCGCAAAGCGCGCTATCTTGGCGCAGTCAGCCTGCGTCAGTCTGTCGGCGGTCTTGTTGGTAGCCACAAAGCCAACGGTTTTTGCATTTATACTGCCGAAAGCGGTATATGAGGCGGTACCGAACTCTGCAAACAGCTCGGTAAGCGAGCCGCTGTCTGCGATCTCCTTTATCATATCGCCGCCCTTCAGCGTGCTGTCGGGAGCGCTCTCGGAAACTCCGTGGAAGCAGTCGTTCCAAGGCATTTCAAGGTTGTTGTGAGGGAGAACGGCAAGCAGCTCCTTCGTCTTCTCCACTGCCTCTGCCGCATCGGCGACGGTCATGCAGGAAACGCCCGACAGCGCCGCATTTTTAGCGGTGCCTGCGCCCTTTGTCCCGTCGTTTGCAACGAAAGGAGCAGTCAGGAACAGCTCCGCCTTCTCGGTCATTATCAGAAAGTCCGCCATGCAGGCAAGGGTAGCGGAGGTGCCGCCGCAAACCCCCGTAACTATCGCTATCTGAGGAGCAACGCCGGATAGCTCTGCGCTTGCATTGGCGATCTCGCTGTAAGCGCTCAGCAGCTCTACGCCTTCCGCCACGTCGCCGCCCTTGGAATCGTATATCCCCACCACGGGGGCGCCGTTCTTCACCGCAAGCTTATATAGCTTAGCCAGCTTCTGCGCCGCAGCCTTGCACACTGCGCCGCTCTTTACCGAAACGTCCTGAATGAAGGCGTACACCTGCTGATCCCACATGGTGCCGCAGGCGGTAACTACGCTGCCGCCGCTGTAGGGGGAAAGCTCGGTGCAGCTGTCCT
>JAFLUH010000090.1 GCA_022508895.1 Oscillospiraceae bacterium | reverse complement strand
ACAGCTATGATAGCTCTGACATCAACACCGCTGACCCTGACCACAGCATATCCGAAGCCACCGATGACACCTCTGTCACCACGCCCCAGCCTGCCGTGACGGACAGGATAGACTGGGCGGAGGTGAGCGTTTATCCCGAGTTCAGCTGGGAGAGGAACGACAGCGAGCTTGAACCGGTAACTCCCGGCGTGGGAAGCGGAGGAATGGGCTTTGAGGGTATCGGAGTGAACGACCCGTCGGAGCTGAGAGAAGCACACGGGGAAAATCCGTGGAGGGCGGACATGAGCCTTGAAGCGCTGCCTGTTTTCCGCAACAGGGTCTATGACGGATATATGAGCAGCGCAGGGATTTTCATTGACCTTTCCGAGGAGCAGATGAACACCATTGCGAAAAATACGGCTTATATTTTAGGAACCGAGATAACGTCCACCGATACCAGATATGAAAAATTCGTCACAAACGTCGATAAGGGCGAAATGACCCCCGAGCAGTATGAGGCGGCTCCCCTGATGCCGCATCATGTACTTGCACAGTGCGCCGACGGCACCAAGATAGAGGTGCGCGGCGACGGCGGGATAAGAATAGAGCTGGCAGCTCCTGTTCAATTTCCCGAGGGCTGCGGCTTTGATACCCCTGAAAGGCAAAATGCCGCTATGGAATATCTGGCGGAGAAGTACCGTGACCTGCTCCGGTTTGAAAATCCCGCTTTCTTTGTTGACAGCGGCACATACCAGTGCATTTATGACAAAAGCGGCGATGAGGTGCAGCAGATACTGAATTACAATATGTACTTCGCCAGATTCTGCACCGACGGAAACGGCGATATGTACCTGATATATTTTGACAACGGCTTTATGTCCTCCGATTATCTTGGCGATTACCCCGTGATAACCCTTGATAAGGCGCAGGAAATGCTGATTGAAGGCAAGTATCTCACCACCGTTCCCGCCGACTTTATAAAGAACGGCGTTATCTCTGCGGAGGATATTGCACTGGGTGAGCTTGTATACCGCTGCAGCAGCGGGCTTGACAAATATTTTATGCCCTACTACCGCTTCTATGTCGAGCTTGATTTTGACAGTGACGGAGGGAAGGACTACGGCGCATTCTACGTCCCCGCCGTATCCGAGGAATATCTCAGCGACCTTACCGTATGGGACGGCTCCTTCAATTAAGCAATTAAACAACAAAAAGCACTGCTCTAAAAAGCAGTGCTTTTCTTCATCTCACGGAAAAACCAGTCTCCAAACCATCACAAACCCGATAAGCACCGCCAGCATCACAACGCTCACCAGCGTAAACGTCAGCAGATACCGTCCCGACCGTGCCCCCTCGGACTTCCTGTAAAACTGGAAGGAGATAAGGCTGGCAAGGGAAGCGATGATAGTCCCCAGCCCGCCCAGATTAACGCCCAGCAAAAGCTCCGTCCCGTTCTCGGTGAATCCCGACAGCATAACTGCGGCAGGCACGTTGCTTATGACCTGCGACAGCGCCACCGACACAAAAAGCTCTCGACCGCCCAGTATCTCCGAGAAGAACCCTCTCACCGCCTCTATCCGTGCGATATTCCCCACGAAAACGAAGAAGCAGACGAAGGTAGCCAGCAGTGCATAGTCCACTTTAACAAACAGCGAGCGGTCAAACACCGCTGCCGCCAGCACCGCTCCGATAAGACACACATAGTCCGGCACCACACGGAACACCGACAGCAGGCACAGCAAAAACAGCAGCAAAAACGCCGTCATTCTTACCTTTGGTATCACCGTCTCCGAAGCGGCAGGCGCAGCACATTCACGTTTCGGCAGCAGAAACACCAGCCCCGCCAGACAAACCAGACTGACCACGCCCACAGGCAGCATCACCTGCAAAAACGTGCCCATGGTCAGCCCGAATTCATCGTACAAAAACAAATTCTGCGGATTTCCCACAGGGGTCAGCATACTGCCTAAATTAGCCGCAGCGGTCTCAAGAACTATAACAAGGATACGGCTTTTTTCGTCCCGAATGTCCCTGAAGATAAGTATGGTAAGCGGCACGAATGTGATAAGCGCAACGTCGTTTGTCACCAGCATGGACGAGAAAAAGCATATCAGCACCAGCACCAGCCCCAGCAGCCTTACATTCCCCGCTCTTTTCATCATTTTCTCGGTAACGAGGTCGAATATCCCTGCGCCCCGCAGTCCCGCCACCGCCACCATCAGCCCGAAAAGCTGGATAAGCACGGTAACGTTGCAGTAGCCCAGATATTCCATATCAGGGGGAACGATAAACACGGTTATCAGCGCAGCCAGAAATGCGATAACCAGCACAGGCTGCGACTTTACGAATTTTACAATACTTTTCAAGGCTATTCACCATACTCCGCTATATAAGGCAGATTGCGGTAATACTCCCCGCAGTCCAGCCCATAGCCCACCACGAACTTATCGGGAATGGTGAACAACACCTCGTCCGCCTCAAACTCCACCACTCTCCTGTCAGGCTTGTCCAGCAGAGCGATGACCTTAAGAGACAGCGGCTTTCTCTTTTTAAGCAGCTCTGCCACGTCTCTCAGCGTCCGCCCCGTATCCACTATATCCTCCACGATTATCACATGATAACCGCTTATATCCTGCTTCAGGTCCATTGTTATCTGCACCTCGCCCACGGACTGAGTGCCCTCATAGTAGCTTTTAGCCGCCATGAACCCCACCTCGCAGGGAACGGTCACCGCCCTGCACAGGTCGGACAGGAACACGAACGCCCCTTTAAGTATACTGACCAGCAGCAGAGGCTTTCCCTCATATTCGGCGCTGATACGCTGTCCTGCGGCTTTTACGGCGGCTTTTATCTCCTCCTCGGTAAAAAGGACATTGCGTATCCTGCTCATAAATTCCTCGGTATTATGTATCATAAAATCACCTCGATCATTTATAATTGTAGCATTTTTGCCCTATGGTGTCAAGAAGGACGCTATTGACAATGCGCCATATTTTTTGCTATAATAAAACCAATAAAGCAAAAGGAAGGAAAGGACAATGAGCGACATACCGTATAAAATCTACCTTGAAGAAAAGGAAATGCCGTCAGCATGGTACAACGTCCGTGCAGACATGAAGAACAAGCCCGCCCCCCTGATAAACCCCGCCACCCTGAAGCCCATGGGCTTTGAGGAGCTGAGAGGAGTATTCTGCGACGAGCTGGTGAAGCAGGAGCTGGACGACGTCACCCCCTATTTCGAGATACCCGACGAGATACGCAGCTTCTACAGAATGTACCGCCCCTCCCCGCTGGTAAGGGCGTACTGCCTTGAAAAGGAGCTGGACACCCCTGCCAAAATATACTACAAATTCGAGGGCAACAACACCTCCGGCAGCCACAAGCTGAACTCCGCCATAGCTCAGGCGTACTATGCAAAGAAGCAGGGCTTAAAGGGCGTGACCACCGAAACGGGCGCAGGTCAGTGGGGGACCGCCCTCTCAATGGCGTGCGCATACCTTGGACTTGACTGCAAGGTATACATGGTAAAGGTATCCTACGAGCAGAAGCCCTTCCGCCGTGAAGTAATGCGCACCTACGGCGCAGCGGTGACTCCCTCTCCCTCCGACACCACCAACATCGGCAGAAAGATACTGGCAGACTTCCCCGGAACAACGGGCAGTCTCGGCTGCGCCATTTCCGAAGCGGTAGAAGCCGCCACCTCCACCGAGGGCTACCGCTACGTTTTGGGCTCCGTATTGTCACAGGTGCTCCTGCACCAGTCCGTAATAGGTCTGGAATGCAAGGCGGCAATGGACAAATACGGCATAAAGCCCGACATGATAATCGGCTGTGCAGGCGGCGGCTCCAATTTGGGCGGACTTATCTCCCCATTCATGGGCGAAAAGCTCCGCGGAGAAGCAGACTATCAATTTATCGCAGTTGAGCCCGCCTCCTGCCCCAGCCTGACAAGAGGCAAATTCGCCTACGATTTCTGCGACACCGGCAACGTCTGCCCCATGGCGAAGATGTACACTCTGGGCAGCCGCTTCATTCCCTCTCCCAACCATGCAGGCGGTCTGCGCTATCACGGCATGAGCGGCGTCGTATCCCAGCTGTACCACGACGGCTATCTGGAAGCCCGTGCGGTTGAGCAGACCTCGGTATTCGAGGCAGCCACCCGCTTTGCGAGAATAGAGGGCATACTCCCCGCTCCCGAAAGCTCCCACGCCATCAAGGTCGCCATCGACGAGGCGCTGAAGTGCAAGGAAACGGGCGAGGAAAAGACCATACTTTTCGGACTTACGGGCACAGGCTACTTCGACATGGTTGCCTACGAGCAGTACAACAACGGCACGATGACGGACTATATTCCTTCAGATGAAGACCTGCAAATCGGATTCAGCCAGATTCCCGAAGTGAAATAAGTTGACAATGTACAGTTGACAGTTGACAATTGAGGAGGCGGCTTTGCCGCATATTTAAAATGCCGAGTGCAGGTTTGCAGTAATTGCATAAAAAAGAGACAGGTGCAAAACAGCACCTGTCATTTTTTATCCATCTGCGAAGCAGATACCATCATTGTCAACTGTCAACTGTACATTGTCAACTGCTTATGCTCCTTTTATCTCCATATCCGGACTGATATTCGCAATAACTCCGTCCTTTATCAGGGCCTCCATCGCCTTTGCGATATCCGGATCGAACTGTGTGCCCTCGCCCTTTTCCAGCTCGGACATCACCTGCTCATAGGTCAGGTGCTTTCTGTAAACTCTGTTGCTGGTCATTGCGTCGTAGGAATCTGCGACCGCAATGATGCGTGCGATGTAGGGTATATCCTCACCCTTCAGCCCCTCGGGATAGCCCTTGCCGTCGTACCGCTCATGGTGTGAACGTGCGCCGATGGAGATACCGGTTATCATGTCGATGTCCTTCAGTATCTCACTGCCGATGACGGAGTGCTGCTTCATCAGCTCAAACTCCTCGTCGGTAAGGCGTCCGGGCTTGTTCAGCACCGAATCCGGCACGCCGATCTTGCCTATATCATGTAAAAGCGCAATTATGCGGACGTTTCTCACATCTTCCTTGGAGAAGCCCAGCTTCTCGGCGATCTGAGCGGCGTATACCGCAACTCTCCTGGAATGACCCTCGGAGTAGGAGTCCTTGGCGTCCAGTGCGTTTGCAACGGTGGTGATGGTCTGCACCGTCATGTTCTGTATCTTTTCGTTCTGCTCGTTCAGCTTTTCAAGGTAGCGCTGATTCTGCTTGGTGATGTCGTTGTATATCCTTGCCGCAAAGAATGAGGCGACGAAGGAAAGCAGAATGACCCCTACCTCCATTTCCAGCACGTCGGTGTTCCCCTTGCCGTCGTTGTAGGTGGGGTCGTAGAAGCGTGGAATGGTGAGAGCAACGGCGATCAGCGCCGCAATGCCCATGCCCAGCACCAGCTTGGGCTTGTGGTAAGGCACCAGCAGGGAGAGTATAGGCAGTATGTACATACTTACCAGAACGTTTCTGCCTGTCAGCAGCACGAAAATGTACAATATGGAATAGCCGAACACTACATAGTAGCACAGCCAGCTTACGTCGGGCTTTTTAAGGTAAACCGCCAGCGCTATCAGCGACGGCAGAGCCGTTATCACTACAAAGGTCAGCAGGTACAGCGGGGTACGGGTGCCTTTAAGCACCTCGATACCGTAGGTGATAGCCAGCACCACAGATATAAGGAGCCAGCCGATGACCATACTGCGGTTCAGTCTTTTTAAATGCTTATCCATGACATAATTCCTCCATTTTGATATGCCATTCAAAGAGCATTATACTATAAAACAGGTATTATGTCAATAAAATACATCATTAGCTATTTCCCGATTTTGTGGGGATAAATAGGTGACATATTTGGTAATAAAACACAATAAAACAAAAGCTGCCGCTTATCTGCGGCAGCGTAAATATTCATTTATTCTTCGGGAGTGTAGTTGATAAGCTCGTTCAGCATCTTAGGCAGCTCGGTGTCCATGTTTTCGTTGGTGAACTGGCAGGTCCCTACCGCCCTGTGACCGCCTCCGCCGTACTTCAGCATCAGCTTGCCCACATTCACGTTGGAGGTGCGGTTGAGAATGGAGTAGCCCACCGCTGCGCTGCAGCCCTGACCGCCCTTGCCGCTGACGATCCATGCGGAGATGTTCTGTTCAGGGTACAGACTGTAAATGAGGAAGCGGTTGCCCGTATAGATGGGATCGACGCCTCTCAGGTCGCTGATGATAACGTCCTTTTCCACACGGGTGTGAGCCTTTACCATTTCCTTGAACTTTTCGGTCTGCTCTTTGTAGACCGCTATTCTCTCCTGCACGTCGGGCATTGCGAGGATCTCGTCTGTATCCATGGTGCGGCAGCAGTCGATAAGCTTTTCCATGAGCGCATAGTTGGAGATGGTGAAGTTGCGCCATCTGCCCAGACCTGTTCTCGGATCCATCAGAAAGCCCACCAGTATCCAGCCCGTAGGGTTGAGTATCTCGTCTCTTGTGAGGTTGCCGCTGTCCACCTTGTCCACGGCGATCATCATATCGTCATAGTGAGCAAAGCGCTCCTTGCCGCCGTAGTAATCGTAGATTATTCTGGCGCAGGAGGGAGCGATGCGGCTTTCTCCCTTATATTTGCCCTCCAGCTGATTTCTTTCAAATTCGCTTGAATGGTGATCGAACCAGAGCCCGCAGCCCTCAACGAAGGGAACGTTTGCAAGGCAGTCGTCCTCGGTGATCTCCACAAGCCCGTCCTGCAGGTCTTTGGGGTGAGCGAAGGTCCAGTGGTCGATAACTCCCACGTCCTTCAGCAATGCGCCGCAGGCAAGTCCGTCAAAATCCGA
>JAFLUH010000009.1 GCA_022508895.1 Oscillospiraceae bacterium | reverse complement strand
CTTTCCGCCACTCCCTCCCTTCGGTCGGGACTGACGGAAAGGCGAAAATCGGAAACTCCGCTTTGCGGACTTTTTCGATTTTATGATTTGAATTTGAAGGAAAAACCCTGATGGTTTTTCTTTCAATTCTTCCTTTTCCCCGCCTTCATGACCTCCGCCGTCTTATACTTATCCTTCATAATCCTGACAAAATAGAACACCATAGACACCGCAAAAACCACGCCTATCCACACCCATCTTACCCACGGATTTATTCCCGCCTCCACTCTGGTAAGCCCTGCGACGCTGCTCATATAATAAACAGGCTCCTCGATGTTCAAAAAGTTCTCAGGCTCCATAAGCGGCTTATCGCTGCTCATAAACAGCGTAAAATTCCTGAAATATACATTCGCCCTGTCCGAATTTCCCTCAGCGTGGAGACTGACGACTATTTTCTCGGTCCCCTCCGGCAGCGGGTAGTACTTCTCCTCCGAGCCGAAATAAAACCGCGAATAATTCTCCAGCCCTCTTATACTGCCCGTAGACGCCAGAAACAGTGCCTCGCCGTCCTCTCCGCAAAACTCCACCGTACAGTACCCGCTGTCGTTTGTATTCACGCCGTTTCCTGCGTCCACATAAAAATATATCCCGACGCCCTCTGCCTTTATCTCCAGCACTGCCGACTGCTCAGCCCCGCTGCCGCTGCCAAAGTAGACCGCTCCGCTTGCGCTGTCAAGAGCAAGGCTGTCTCCCTGCCAATTAGCGCTGCCGTAGCTTGCCAGCAGATTAACTTCCTCTGCAAAAGCAGCCGCCGCCATCACACAAGCCGCCGCAGCCGCCGCTGCAATTCCCACAAGCTTCATCAGCCGTTCCTTTCCTTTATCGTCCGTCTTATCATTCGGTCGGCGTCCCGCCTTGCGGAATCCTCCCGCTTGTCGTACAGCTTCTTGCCCTTGCACAGCCCCACCTGTACCTTCACTTTACTTCCCTTGAAGTACATGGAAATGGGGATAAGTGTCAGTCCTCCCTGCTTCACCTGTCCCAGCAGCCGCATTATCTCCCGCTTGTGCATCAGCAGCTTCCGCTCTCTCAGCGGATTGCGGTTAAAAATATTCCCCTTTTCATAGGGAGCAATATGCATCTGCTTGACCCAAGCCTCTCCGTTTTCGATGGCGATCCACGCCTCCTTCAGGCTGACGCCGCCTGCTCTTATGGACTTGACTTCGGTGCCGAACAGCTCTATCCCCGCCTCGATGCTTTCAAGAATGAAGTATTCGTGGCGAGCCTGTCTGTTTTCTGCGATAGTCTTTATGTTTTCAGCCATGGGAGTTCCTCCGTAATATGCGTTCGCAGTTAATTATACACTATTTTTATTGCAGTTGCAAGGGGAAATTTGCCTTAAATCCTGCAAGAAAATTTTCCAAAACTTGCAAAAATTTTGCATTTACCTATTGCAAATATCAATAAAATATGGTAAAATAATTTTATTACAGTAAAGTAGATGCAAGGCTATTGCATAAAACCGCAAAAATCCTGCGGTTTGTCCCCAAAAAACAATATACAGGAGGAATTTTAACAATGGCGTTAAAAAATCAGTATCTCATCGACCTTTTGGAGACCGTGAAGAAAAGGAACGCAGGCGAGCCGGAGTTCATTCAGGCAGTGACCGAAGTCCTTGAGACCCTCGAGCCGGTAGTGGAAAGACGTCCCGACCTTGTAGAGGCAGGCGTGCTTGACAGACTGGTAGAGCCGGAAAGACAGATAATATTCCGTGTTCCGTGGGTTGACGACAAGGGCAAGGTACAGGTGAACAGAGGCTTCCGTGTACAGTACAACAGCGCTATCGGCCCCTACAAGGGCGGTCTGAGACTTCACCCCTCCGTATATCTTGGAATAATCAAGTTCCTTGGCTTCGAGCAGGTATTCAAGAACAGCCTGACCACCCTGCCCATGGGCGGCGGCAAGGGCGGCTCCGACTTTGACCCCAAGGGCAAGAGCGACGGGGAAGTAATGCGCTTCTGCCAGAGCTTCATGACCGAGCTTTGCCGTCACATCGGACCCGACTGCGACGTTCCCGCCGGCGACATCGGCACAGGCGCCCGTGAGATAGGCTTCATGTTCGGACAGTACAAGAGGATAAGAGACGAGTTCAGCGGCGTGCTGACAGGCAAGGGTCTCACCTACGGCGGCTCCCTCGCCAGAACGGAAGCGACCGGCTACGGTCTCTGCTACTACACCGACGAAATGCTGAAAGCCAACGGCAAGAGCTTTGACGGCAAGACGGTAGTCATCTCGGGCTCCGGCAACGTAGCCATCTACGCTACTCAGAAGGCGACCCAGCTCGGCGCAAAGGTAGTAGCCCTCTCCGACTCCAACGGCTACATCCACGATCCCGACGGAATAGAGCTTGCCCTCGTTCAGCAGATAAAGGAGGTTGAGCGCGGCAGGATCAAAGAGTACGTTTCCCGCACCTCCCACAAGAATGTAACCTACACCGAGGGCTGCAGTGGTATCTGGAGCATCAAGTGCGACATCGCTCTCCCCTGCGCTACCCAGAACGAGATAGACGGCGCCAGCGCACAGAAGCTGGTAGATAACGGCTGCTTTGCAGTTGCGGAAGGCGCAAATATGCCCTCCACTCCCGAAGCGATTGAAGTATACCTGAAGAACGGCGTTCTCTACGGACCCGCAAAGGCTGCCAACGCAGGCGGCGTTGCAACCTCGGGCTTGGAAATGAGCCAGAACTCCATGCGTTACAGCTGGACCTTTGACGAGGTAGACGCAAAGCTGAAGGACATCATGACTCAGATATTCAAGCAGTGCGACGAAGCGGCAAAGGAGTACGGTATGCCCGGCAACTACATGGCAGGCGCAAACATCGCAGGCTTCCTGAAGGTTGCGGAAGCAATGAAGGCTCAGGGCTGCGTATAATCATAGCTGACACGATAAAAATAACCGACTGAAAGGTCGGTTATTTTTGCATTATCCACCCATAAAAAGTAAAATTTTTTTCGACCCACCCAATGAACGACTAAAAAAATGCACTTTACAGTCGAAAGGCAGGTGAGAATGATGGACCCGAAAATACTTGAAGCCTACGCCGAACGCGTCTACGGCTACGCAGTGAACCGCACATATTCAAGAGACGAAGCCGACGAGCTGTCGCAGGAGATACTGCTGACCGCACTTCAGAAGTTGCCAAAGCTCCGTGAGGAGGACAAGTTCGAGCCGTGGCTCTGGGGCGTTGCCAACAACGTCACCAAGGTCTTTCGCCGCCGCATGGGAAAACAGCGCGCGATGTATTCCTATGACATACCCGAGGACCTTAGCATTTTCGACGAGTACACCGCCGAGACCGAGGAGCTGTACGACCGTCTCAGAACGCAGATATCAATGCTCTCGGCTATCTACCGTGACATCATCATTCTCTACTATTACGACGGTCTTTCAACGAAGCAGATCTCCGAAAAGCTGAATATCCCCGAGGGGACAGTCACATGGCGTTTATCGGCAGGACGGAGCAAGCTGAAGCAGGAGCTGGAGCCCTATCAGGCTCCACCTGAGAAAGGAAATAGCAATATGAATGAAAGTGCATTAAGACCTGTGCAGCTCAGCATAGGCATATACGGCAGCGGTGATTTCGATGCAGGAAAGCCTTTTCCGGGTACCTACATCAACGACGCTCTCTCCCAGAACATCTGCTATCATTGCTACGAGGAGGCAAGAACGGTAGAAGATCTGGCAAAGCTGATTGGCGTTCCCGCCTATTATATCGAGGACAGGATAGGCAATCTCACATACCGCAACGCCCTGATAGAACAGCCAAAGGGCAAATACCTCACCGACTTTGTCATTTTCTCAAAAAAGCACCATGAATATTTAATTCAAAATGCAATGTCTGCTATTGCACCAATTGCCGACCGAATGATAGCCGCTTTTAAAAATCTCACAGCCGAAATTTACAGCACAGACCACTACAAAGGCGGAAAAAGCGAAAACGAGCTTTTCTACCTCTATTCCGTGCTTGCTCTCGCTCTGCGTGACCACCCCATGTATCCGGAAATACCGCCCAACTACGACGGCAACTGCTGGCGCTATTCAGCCAATGAAACGGATATTTCAAGGATAAACCTCGGTATCTCTCAGAACATAAGCGGCAACAGAGGTTCAAGAGGTACCTTTGAATACCGTGAATTCACCTACAACAAATACAAATACCATCCAATACTGATATATGACAAGCAGATAAATGTCTGCGAGGACATTCTGACAAAGGGAGATACCGACGACCAGTATCTTGCCGCAAAAATGATAGAGGAAGGCTATTTGAGCAGGTCTGAGGACGGCAGATTATCCGTAAATATCCCCGCTTTCACAAAGGAGCAGATGACAGCGTTTGTAAAGGCAGCGGAAAAGCACATTGATCCACTCATGGCTGAATACACCGCCATAGTAGAGCGTGTTTCCGAAGGCTACCAAGCCCTTTTCCCCAAACGTCTTTCAGACGACGCTAAGCGTTTCGGCAGCAACTTCTTCCACGGTCTGCTTGCAGTTCTGTTCAGCTACGCCGAGGAAAGCGGTCAGCTGTCCCCGCCTGAGACCCCCTACTGCGAAATACTCATACAGCACAAATAAACTTTTCCCCGCAAAAGCCGTTCCACAACGGCTTTTTTGCTTTTTTCACACAATTTTTATAAAAACCCATTGACAACCCCCGAAAAAGTGCTATAATAAATTTAGCACTCCAACTGATAGAGTGCTAAAAACGTTAAACAAAGATTGATATAAAAAGAAAGGACGACCGACAATGTCAAGAAAAAAAGCCTTCAAAGCCGAATCCAAGCGCCTGCTGGAAATGATGATCAACTCCATCTACACTCACAAGGAGATATTCATTCGTGAGCTTATCTCCAACGCCAGCGACGCAATGGACAAGCTGTACTTCAAGTCCCTGAACGAGAATTTAGGACTTGACCGCAGCGACTTCCACATCCGCATCATCCCCGACAGGGAAGCCCGCACCCTAACAATAACCGACAACGGTATCGGCATGACCGCAGACGAGCTGGAAAACAACTTAGGCGTTATCGCCCAGTCAGGCTCCCTGAAATTCAAGGAATCGGTAAAAGCCGACGAAAGCTCCGAAAACACCGAGGACATCTCAGTCATCGGACAGTTCGGCGTAGGCTTCTATTCCGCCTTCATGGTAGCCTCCAAGGTGACCGTAAAATCCAAGGCTTACGGCTCAGACACCGCCTACCTGTGGAGCAGCGAAGGCGTAGAGGGCTACACGATCGAGGAATGTGAAAAAGAAGGTCACGGCACCGAAATAACCCTTTACATGAAGGAAAACACCGACGACGAGGACTACGACGAATTCCTTGCGGATTACCGCCTGAGAGGTCTTGTAAAGAAGTACTCCGACTACATCCGCTACCCCATCAAGATGGAGGTGACCCACCGCCACCCCAAGGAGGACGCCCCCGAGGACGCGCCCGAGGAGGAGAAGTACGAGACCCACGTCCACGACGAGACCCTTAACAGCATGATACCCCTTTGGAAAAAGAACAAGAGCGAGCTGAAGGACGAGGACTACAACAGCTTCTATCAGGAAAAATTTTTCGACTACACCGAGCCCTTAGCCCATATCCACAGCAAGACCGAGGGCAACGCCACCTACTCCTCCCTCATGTTCATTCCCAAGAAAGCCCCCTTCGACTACTACTCCAAGGAGTACGAAAAGGGACTTCAGCTCTACTCCAACGGCGTTCTCATAATGGACAAGTGCTCCGATCTGCTCCCCGACCATTTCAGCTTCGTGAAAGGCTTGGTTGACAGCGAGGACTTATCTCTCAATATCAGCCGTGAAATGCTCCAGCACGACCGCCAGCTGAAAATAATCGCCCGCTCCCTTGAAAGGACTATCAAAAACGAGCTGAAAAAGCTCCTTAACAACGAGCGTGAGAAGTACGAGGAGTTCTGGAAGGCCTTCGGCTTACAGATAAAATTCGGCATTTACAACGGCTACGGCATGAACAAGGAGCTGCTGCAAGACCTGCTCCTGTTCCCCTCCAGCAAGGACAAGAAAAACGTGACCTTGGAAGAATATGTAGCAGGCATGAAGGAGGGGCAGGACTGCATCTACTACGCCGCAGGCGACAGCGTAGACCGCATAGATGCCCTCCCCGTCGTGGAAAGCGTAAAGGACAAGGGCTACGAAATACTCTACCTCACCGAAAACGTAGACGAGTTCTGCATACAGATGATGGTGGACTACAGCGACAAGAAGTTCAAGTCCGTGCAGGGCGGCGACCTCGATCTCGAAACCGAGGAAGAGAAGAAGGAGATAAAGGAAAAGAACGCTGACAGCAAAGAGCTTTGCGACGCTATCAAGGAAGCACTCGGCGACAAGGTAGCCGCAGTGCGTCTCACCAACAAGCTGAAGACCCACCCCGTCTGCATAACCAGCGACGGTGCGCTGTCAGTTGAGATGGAGAAGGTGCTGAACTCCATGCCCACCGACCGCAAGGCAAAGGCGGACAAGGCACTTGAGATAAACCCCAACCACCCCATCTTCGACAAGCTGCAATACCTGTTCGACAACGACAGGGAAATGCTCAGCACCTACGCCGAGCTGCTTTTCACGCAGGCAATGCTGATAGAGGGCATGACGATAGACGACCCCGTAAAGTTCAGCGAGGAGCTGAGCAAGGTGATGGCGAAGTAAACACAAAAGCCCTGAGTTATACGCTCAGGGCTTCTTTTTATGCGGTCAACACCCACAATAACCACCACATAATTTTGTCTATTCATACAAAAATAATTTTCCCTATTGACAAATGTAAACGTTTACACTATAATAAGTACAGAATTGTAATCGTTTACAATAATTAAAGAAACGAAAGGGGAACAGCAATGAAATTCAGAAAAACCCTTGCCGCCCTGCTTGCGGCTGCCTCAATACTCACCCTGACCGCCTGCAATAACGGCAGCGGCAGCGAAAACGGCGACAACACGGGCAGCAGTGACGGCAGCACCGAAAACACTCCCAACACAGGCATAATGCGTGACAACTTCACCTCTGCCCAGCTTGTAGACGACATGACCATCGGCTGGAACTTAGGCAACACCCTTGACGTATGTCAGGCAGACCGTGACGGCGACGGCAAGATAAACGAGCACGTCGAAGAAGGAGAGGAGGTTGACGAAACACTATGGGGCAACATAATGACCACCCCCGAGCTTTTCGACCATCTGAAGGATTTCGGCATAAACGCCGTTCGTATCCCCGTGACATGGCGTGACCATCTTAATGAGGACGACAGCATAAAGACGGAGTGGATGGACAGAGTGCAGGAGATAGTTGACTACGCCATCGACCGCGGCTTCTATGTGATAATCAATATGCACCACGACGGCGGCGACGACGCAAAGTTCGGCGCATGGCTCCGCCAGTACGCTCTCGAAGACTACGACAAATTCTACGCCCGCTACAGCAAAATGTGGAACCAGATAGCCGACCGCTTCCGGGACTATTCCGACTATCTGATTTTCGAGTCCATGAACGAGGTAGGCTTTGACTCGCTCCCTCAGTCCGACGCCTTCGCCCTGCTGAACAGGATAAATCAGGACTTCGTAGACCTTATCAGAGCCAGCGGCGGCAACAACGAGAAGCGCCACCTGCTTATCGCAGGCTACTGGACGGACGTTGCCGAGACCTGCAAGCCTCTGTTCAAGATGCCCACCGACACGATAGCCGACCACCTTATCCTTTCGGTGCACTACTACACCCCTTGGGAGTTTATCGCAGGTCAGCAGAAGACATGGGGCAGCGACGCCGACATCAGGCTTATGACAAGCAAGATGAACCAGCTCAAAACCACCTTTGTTGACAAGGGTATCCCCGTGATAATCGGCGAATACGCAGGCGGCGGCGTGAACAGGGAGCAGACCTATTACTGCGAGTACCTTGTGAAGCTCTGCACCGATATGCACGCAGCCTGCTTCCTGTGGGACAACGGCGGTATCCTTGACCGCAGCACCTATGTGTGGAGAGTGTCGGGACTTATCGACGGCCTGAACAGAGCCGTTTCGGGAGAGGATTACGAGGTGACAAAAGCGCCCTGACGATCTGTAAACGGAATAAAGCGAAAGCCTGAGAACGTGTTCTCAGGCTTTTATCCGTCGCTTTCAAAATTTCTTTCTCGCAGCGCCCCGAAGCAGATCACAACGAATACCCGCTGTTCAGATCAAAGGGCATTATCAGCAGCCTGCTGAGCTCCTTATAATAATTATCGAACAGCCACCCCGTCCCCTTACCGCAGTTTTCAATGGTATCGAACTCCCAGTAAGCGTAGTACTTGACGCACTTGACTATCCTTGTAAGCTCTCTTGGAGGCTCATGAACTTTGTCATCAAAGGTATAGAACCGTTTAAAGTACCGTATTCCAACACAGCCCTCCTGCTTAGCCTGCTCCGCTTTGAGCTTTCCCGCAAGCTCCTCAAATTCCTCCAGCTTATCAGGCTTCACCTGAAAGGTTATCATTTCCGTAAATGTCTTTTCCATACGTCCTCCATTCGTGCATTTTAATAGCGCCCCGCACTTGCAGAGCGCTATAGCTTATCATCTTATCTCCGTCCCCGGATAATAAAACTGCAATATCTGCCGATAATCGTACCCCCAGTAGGTAGCTAAATTATTGGCGCCGTGCTGGCTCAGCCCCACTCCGTGTCCGTACCCGTAGGTGGTAAATGTAAACTTGTCGGTATCGGCACTGTAGGTTATCTCAAAGCAGGCGGAGCGCAGATTGTAGTTCATTATCTGCTCTCTCAGCACCCTGCCGGTGATATTAACGGTCTTGCCGCTGCTGTTGGTGTAGGTCGTATGCCCGCCGATGCTCAGCGTCCCCACATAAACGTTGTCCACATATTCCTTTATGGCGAACCAGTTTCCGGGGTCGCCTTCCAGCACTATCCCCGTTGCATTCTTCACATAATTCTTTATCTCGTTGGAGGTGAAGGTGGTCTTTACCCCGTAGTTGGGGTCATAAAGCGCGTCCAGCTCGCATTTTGTGCTTTTAAGATACGGGTAATCCACGCCCCACACATTCAGCGACGAAGCGGTGTACCCTGCCGAAGAAGCGCCGTAGACCGCCTGTATAATGGTGCCGTTGTAGTATACCGCCTTACCGATGACCTCGCTTACGCAGCGTCTTACCTTGTCGTTAGGCGTCCTCACCGCCACATAAGGCGCATTTCCGTTATCGTTGTAATATTTTATGTAGGTGTATGCGGCGATAGCCTGAGCCTTGATAGCCTCCTCGTCAAAGCTGCCGCCTATCTCTCCCATCACCACCTGCGACAGTATATCCACGGCGTCGCCGGTGACATTACCGCCGCTGCCGGTATAGTAGACCGTAAGGGTACCGTGCTCTCCCGTACCCGCATTGGGGTCGTCAAGAGGCGCTTCCTCCGAAGCGGTGGTGGTCTGGGGAGTGGTGGTAGTCGCCTCGGTGGTGGTAGTGGCAGCAGTGGTGGTAGTGGTGCTCTCCTCATTGCCGCCTATAACGTAGCTGTCGTCCTCCGTGGTGGTAGTGGCGGCTGCGCTTTCGTCCGTAGTCACGATGGGAGGCTCGGTATGTCCTGCCGGATAAGTCACCGCCTGATTTACCGTAAAAGGCTTGTCGGGGTTGGACACGTCCAGCGAAGTATAGCTTGGAAAGGTCACCGTCTCCCCCGCATACTCGGGAGTAGTCTCGGTTGCGGCAGTGGTGGTTGTGGTAGTCTCGTCGGTGGAGGCCGTCTCCTCCTCTATCACCTGAGGCATTCTTTCCACCGTCCCCACAACGCCGAACAGATACACATACGCCAGCGCTATCAGCAAAGAAACGGTTATTTCAACAAAAGCAGCTTTTCTCATACAAATAATTTCCTGTCAATTACTCCTCAAAATCCTTTATCCATGAGGTATCCCACTGTCTTCCCGCCCATGCGACGCCGTAAGCCTCGCACATTTTGCGCTTCAGCTTCCAGTTTTCGTCATAGCCGCTGTTGTCGATAAAGGTATCGGTATCCAGAACGGGGCTTTCGCCCGGACGGACCTTTCTTGCCACAACGACCATTCTCATGTCGCTGAGGCAGGAGAAGTCGCAGGTAGACAGCGTAAGCAGCTCGTCGCCGTACTCCAGGTCTATACCCGTGTAGTAATAGCTCCTGTCCAGACATTCCGCGACGAAGCCGTCGAATTCGCTTTTGGAGTCGAATGTCACAAAATTCTGATAATTGAACACCTCGCCCCAGTTTTCGGTGGTGTTGGCAAGGAACACTGCGAAAATAATGTACTTATTTTTCTCGTAAAGGGTATCGAAAGTCACCAGATAGTTTTCCTTCAGGAAATCTATCCCCTGTCTCCTGTAGTATGACAGCGGCTCGAACATATTTCTTGTGAGAAGGTTATGCCCGTAAATAATGGTATTTGCAGGCATCGAATCCGCCGTTATGGGCACCTCGTAATCTGCGAATATTGTACCGTTCTCGGTGGGGACCTTATAGAAGTTGTGATGCAGGTAGAAATCGTTGTCGGTGGTCTGCATCACAGGATACTGTATCCACGGATATATCTCGATAAAGCCCACCATATCGGGATATTCCTGATACATCTCCGCATATTCCTCAAGAATGGTGACCTCTTTTTCCTCAACTGTGCCGTCCTCGTTGGTATAGTTTATCTTTATCGAGATAACGTCGTTGGAGGACTCGCCGCGGTGGCTCAGCATATCCTGGACCTCCTTGTTGAGGTTATCCGTGCGGACGAAGTAAAACCATATTATCACGGCGGTAGCGCCTATCAGCGTCAGAATGGCGAGCAGGAAAACTATCTTTCTGATAACCTCGCCCACGCTGTCTCCCTTGCAGGGGAAAAGGGACTGAGCGACGGTCTGTTTTTTCTTTCTCCCGCCTTTTTTTCTTATAGGTTCAAACTCAGGCATTTTTCAATTGCACCTTCCTTATGAATGTCCGTTATGACGCTGATTTTCCGGTACTGTCGATTATATCGGTATACTTATCGAAATCCTTTACGAGCCAAGGATAATCCTTATCCCATGTACGTCCGCCCCATGAGCCGCCAAGCTGTTTGTAATATGTATCGAAGAACAGCGGGTCGGGATTGACCACGATCTTGTCCACGTCAACGCCGGGATCCTCGCCCTCTCTGACCTTTCTTGCAAACAGCACGAAGCGTGTTTCCTCGCCGGTTTCAACGGGATAGTACCAGCAGGTGGAAAGCGAGATTATCCGATCGCCGTACTCCACGTCCACATCGGTGTAGAACATACTTCTGTCCATTATATTGCCCATGAAGTCCATGAATTCCAGCTCGTTTTTGAACTGTCTCTTTCTGTGATAGGGGTAAACGTAGCCGTCCTTTTCCTTTACGTTTATGAATATGCCTGCGAATATCTTGTAGGTGCCCTCCTCCCAGAGGGTGTCGAACTGCAAGGTAGGGTAAGCCTTATAGGTTTCGATGAACCTGCTTGCACGGGTACCGCCGGCGTATGGGTTATAGTATGTAAGCTTTCCGAAATATTCGCCTGAAGCCATGTGATGACCGTAAATAAGCAGATTATGCGCGTCAGTGAAGGGAAGCACATGATTATCGCAGAAAATGGAGCCGCTGTAGCTGTAGTCCTTGTAGAAATTGCGGTGCAGATAATACTCGGTGTCCTCCTCGTTCATCATAACGGGATAGCTCATCAGTATATCTCCGCCGCCCACCGTGATCCAGCCTACGATCTCGTTGTTCTCGGCGTAAAGGTCGATAAACTTATCCAGTATTTCGGGTTCTTCCTTCTTTATCTCCTCCACCTTTTCATCGCTGATGGAAAAGCTTCCCGAGGCGCTCCCCGCCATAAGATTTGACAGACCGTCTATAATCTGTTCGTCTTCGCTTCTGCGGGTAAATTCCACCGTCACCACGATGGCGCACACTATCGCCACAACGATGCACAGTATAGAGAAGATTTTTCTTATAAGCGTGCCCCTGCTGTCCCCCTACATGGGAACGAACATTTTCAAAAGCACGTTTTGTTTTTTCTCGGTATTCTCGGACATGACCTCTACCTCCGTAACTGAAAATTTGAGAAAGCGTTTTTTTAATGTATCAATAAGAAAGCAGATATTTTCTGTAATCCCACACTCTCTGCCCGTTTCCGCAGAGACCTCTGTCCTTTGCCTGCTGCCAGCCTACCCATGCGTAGTTTCTTCTGGCGGCGTCGATATTCACCTCACGGCTTTCTCCCTCTCTGATCTTTCTTGCGAACACGGCGCAGCGTACATTTTCATACTCCATGCCGAAGGGGAAGTAGCAGGTGGAAAGGCAGAGGATATCGTCTCCGTACTGCAGATCCACATCGGTAAACAACAGGCTCCTATCCATTATATCCAGAATATATGCGTTGAAGTCCTCTTTGTTTATAAAGGGCTGACCGCGTCTTAAGTAGTTGTACGTCTCGCCGTACTGCTCCTCGGTGTTGAACAGGCAAACGGCGAACACCTTGTATTCACCCTCCTGATTAAGCGTGTCAAAATAAATGGTGGGGTACTTTCGGTAGAAGCTGACGTCAGGATTGGTGCCGTCGCCCAGATTATCCCTGTCGTAGTAATATCTGGTCACCTTGGAGAAGGATATCTGAGCGGAGGTATTGTGTCCGAACAGCACCAGAAAGTTGGGAGCGCTGCCGTCATGGGCGAAGGGAGCCCGATAGTCCGCAAAAATGGTGCCGGAGGAGCTGTGCCCGCCGTAAAAGTCGGTGACGAGGTACATATCGTTATCGGTGCCCTGCACCACTGCGTTGTTGATGAGCTTATCCTCTCCGCCTATGTTTATCCAGCCCACCAGATCGCTGTTGGCGGAGTAAAGCCCCATCATCTCGTCACGGATATAGGGCTGTTCCTCCGTTATCCTGTCTATTTCCTCCGCTGACAGATTCAGGCTGCCGTTGATCTTATCCTGCTCTATCTGACCTTCCACGATATAGATCTGTCTTAACTGCCCGAATATTTCGCTCAGCAGGGAACCGCCGGTGATGACGAAGGCGGCGACAGCGGTGATGAAGACCAATTTCCGTACTATTTCCACCGCCTCGTCTCCCTTGACGGGGAAGATCGACATCAGAAAGCGCACAAATCCCGTTTTCTGTTTTCCCTTGCACCTTGCGAGCGGCGGTCTTACCGTATAATCCGACATTCTTATCTTCCTTTCTCAAAAACGTTCTATTTCACCCTGCAGCATTTCCAGCGCCTTACACGCCGCCTGCTGCCGTATATATTCACGCTCGGTCAAATTGTCGGGGCAGCCCTCTGTGCCGAACAAAAACCTTTCCGCCCGACAGGACTCCCTGCTGCATACTCCTATCCACACGGTCCCCACAGGCTTTTCCTCCGTACCGCCCGTAGGTCCCGCAATGCCGGTGGTAGCCACTCCGAAGTCGCTGTCGGCGCACTTCATAACGCCCTGCGCCATCTCCTTAGCCACCTGCTCCGACACTGCGCCGTACTTTTCCAGCGCCTCGCTGCTCACGCCCAGCACATTCTGCTTTATCCGATTGGCATAGCTGCATACACCCATCTCGAACACCTCCGAGGAGCCGCTCACCGACGTTATCGCCGCCGACGCCAGCCCTCCCGTACAGCTTTCTGCCGTTGCAGCTTTCATGCCCTTTTCTGACAATAATTTTACTACATTTGCCGCCCTTTTGTCAATAGATTCGCTCATTATACAATATTTGCCTTTCCTATCCAAGCTTAAAGTCCTTCACCGTTATACCGCCGATGGCCTTTTCAATAAGCGGCGAAAAGTCAAATTTTTCCTCCTCAGCCAATACGTCCTTTAAAAGCGGCTTGGTCTTGGGGTGCTTCGGGGTAAACACGGTGCAGCAGTCCTCATAAGGCAGTATCGACGTTTCAAAGGTATCTATCCTTCTTGCGATCTCGATTATCTCCTTCTTATCCATTCCCACCAGCGGACGCAGAACGGGATATTCCGCCGCCTTATCGGTGCAGCTTATGGCGGCAAGGGTCTGGCTTGCCACCTGTCCCACGCTTTCTCCCGTTATCAGCGCCCCGTAGCTCCCCCGCTCGCACAGTCTGTTAGCGATCTTCAGCATAAGCCTGCGCATGATAACGGTGAAGTAATCCCCGCTGCAGTTATCTCTCAGCGCTTCCTGTATCTCGGTGAACGGAACGCAGTAAAACCGTATATCTCCGCAATACTCCGTCAGCTTTTCGCAAAGCGTCTCCACCTTCATAAGCGCTCTTTCCGAGGTGTAGGGAGGGCTCTGAAAATGCACTGCGTCAACTCTCAGCCCTCTTTTCGCCATCATAAACGCCGCCACGGGGCTGTCTATCCCGCCCGACAGCAGCAAGAGCGCATTGCCGTTGCTTCCCACGGGCATACCGCCTGCGGCGGGCAGCTTCTCTGCATTGACGTAAGCCGCCTTGTCCCGTATCTCCACCATCACGGTAAGCTCGGGGCTGTGCATATCCGCCTCCAAATCAGGGTAAGCCTCGCCTATGGCGATACCCAGCGCCTGCTGTATCTGCGGGCTTGTCAGCGGGAATTTCTTGTCCGACCGCTTAGCCTCCACCTTGAAGCTTTTCGCTCTTTCCAATGCGTCTGCAAGGTACGGTATCCCCTGCCTGATTATCTCGTCCATATCCTTGGGCAGCACCGCAGAGCGCTGCACCGCCGCAATGCCGAAAACGCTGCAGACCTTTTTCACCGCCATATCCATGTCGATATCCTCGGACAGCGGCTGAATAAATATCGTAGACTGCCTGCGGGTGATATCGAATTCCCCCAGCGGCTTCAGCCTTCTTCTCACATTCCTGACCAGCAAGTCCTCGAAGCTGCTCCGATTGAGCCCCTTCAAAGCTATCTCGCCGTACTTAGCCATTATAACTTCCATCTGTCAAATCCCTTTATCGTTTTTCTGAAAATTATATGAAAATTTACCGTCTGAACCGCTTTATGCCATCGGAAATACCCTCGGCAAGCAAATCTATTTCCTCCTTGGTATTATCCCTGCAAAAGCTTACTCTTATGGCGCTGTCCGCCTCCGCAGCCGAAAAACCCAGCGCCGACAGCACCGTGCTGACCTTGCCCCTTGAGCAAGCCGAGCCGCTGGACACGAAAATGCCTCTTTCCTCCAGAAAATGCAGCATGATCTCGCTTCGCACGCCTTTTACCGAAAAATTCACGATATTCGGCACAGAATTTTGGCTGTTTTTTGTGTTAACTGTAACACCCGACAGCTCACTCAAAGGTTTCAGCAAATGCTCCTTCAATTCTGAAAAGCGTGTGAAATTTTCGGGGTAAGCCCTCACAGCCGCCCCGAACGCCGCAATAAGCTCCACAGGCTCAGTCCCCGACCGCAGACCGCCCTGCTGTCCTCCGCCGTAGACCGCAGGCAGCAGCCTTGTATCTTTAGCCTTATAAAGCGCCCCAACGCCTTTCATTCCGTGTATCTTATGCGCCGAAATACTTATCAGGTCGGCGGAAATGGGCACCTTGCAGAACCCCTGCACCCCGTCCGAATGAACGACGCACTTGGGGGATTTCTTTTTCACCCCATTATAAACCCTTTTTGTATCAACAATAAATCCTGTCTCATTATTGACAGCCATACAGCTTACAAGAATAGTCTTATCGTCCACGGCGTCTATTATAGCCTGCTCAAGATCCTCATGCTCGCAGGGCTTCAGCTCAGCCACCTCAAACCCCTGCTCCCGCAGCCTTTTCATCGGCTCAGCCACGCTGGGGTGCTCTATTGCAGTGGTAACTATCCTGTTTCCCCGCCTTTTCAGCGCATTGACCGCCCCGAAGACAGCGAGGTTATTGCTTTCGGTAGCCCCCGAGGTGAAGTACAGCTCGCCTTCTTTGCCGAGCCGCTGCAAAATGACCTTCTTTGCTCCCGTAAGCACCTTTTCCGCCTCAATGCCCATTTTATGCAGCGACGAGGGATTTCCGAAGCACAGCTCCGCACATTCGGCCGCCGCCTTCACCGCTTCGGCGCAGGGCTTGGTGGTGGCGGCATTGTCTAAATATATCATAAAAAGCTCCGATAATTGTTTTCATTATACACCAATTATATATTATAGCACAATTATCTAAATTTTGGAATACCCATAATCAGTATATTTTTGAAAAATTATCGAAAAATAATTCCCAAAGAATATGAGCGCTTTACGAAAGGATAGAAAACCATGAAAAGAAACACGGTCACAATGACCACACGAACATTTGTAAGACTGGTGAGCTTCTCGCTTGCAGGCGTGCTTACCCTTGCCGCCATTGCCGTAAAGGAAAACTACAGGGCAGAAGCCACCCAGACTCAGCTCCAGTACGGCTATATGCGGGCAGTGGAGGACTTGTCCCTGAGCCTTGACAACATCAAGACGACCCTCAGCAAGGGCTTCTACTCCAACTCTCCCACCATGATGAGCCAGCTTTCCGCCAAGCTCTGGAGCGAAGCGGCAGCAGCCAAGGCAGCCCTTGCCCAGCTCCCCGTGGAGGAGCTGAATCTTGAGCAGACCTACAAGTTTCTCTCTCAGGTAGGCAACTACAGCAAAAGCCTTTCCGAAAAGTTTTCGGGAGGCGAGGAGCTGACAGGCGACGAAAAGGAGAACTTAAAGACCCTCTACGGCTATGCCGAGGACCTCAGCAATAAAATGTGGCAGGTAGAGCAGCGCATCGAAAAGGGCGAGCTGTCCTTCTCGGACGTAAGTGCGGCAGGCGGCTCACAGTCCGTCAGCGTGACCGAAGGCTTTACCGATTTTGAGGAAGGCTTCTCCAACTACCCGACCCTGATATACGACGGTCCCTTCTCCGACCATATTCTTGAAAAAGAGCCCCTTATGGTGAAGGACAAGCGGGAGGTGACTGTGGATAAGGCAGCGGAAAAAGCACGGCAGGCAAGCGGCGAGGAGGACCTCACCGTCAGCAGCGAGGAAGGCGGCAAAATGCCCTCATACGTCTTTGAAAACGCAAACACCGTAGTTTCCGTTACCAAGCAGGGCGGCTTGTTCAGCTATATGCTGAAATACCGCAGCGTAGGCGAGCCCTCTCTCAGCGCTTCACAGGCGACTGCCGTGGCAAAGGATTATATGAAGACCCTCGGCATCGAAAACATGACCGAGACCTACTACGAGCTGAACGGCGGAATGTGTATATGCAACTTTGCGGGAACTCAGAACGGCGTCGTGCTGTACACCGACCTGATAAAGATAGGCGTAGCCCTTGACAACGGCGAGATACTCAGCTTTGACGCAAGAGGCTATATCACCAACCACACCGCCCGCAGCTTAGGCACGCCCAAAATGTCCGAGGAGGACGCCTCCGCCAAGCTCTCCTCTGCCCTGAACATCATGGAGACCAACCTGTGCGTTATTCCCTCTGACGGACTGAACGAGCGCTACTGCTACGAATTTCTCTGCACCGATACGGACGGTAAACAGATACTGGTTTATATCAACGCCGACAGCGGCGAGGAGGAGCAGATACTCTTGCTGCAGATAAGCGGCAACGGACGGCTTACTGTCTGATAAATAGTCAAAATGCACAAAAAGGGACTGTTTTTGCAGTCCCTTTTTGCTGATTTTCGCACCCTTTTTATTTTGGAAACAGTAATATTTTGTTAGAAACGCAAAATCCGCCAAATTTCTCTTGACTTTTATCTCACAAATTCGTAAAATAACCTTATCAAAAAATTGTAACCGTTTTGTAATTGCTTTTTTGTATAATATGTATTAGAATGAAATGTGTAGGAACAACCGAGCGGACGACCGCAAAGGAGAAATACGATGAAAAAAAAGCTTGGCATACTTGCGCTGATATTGGCAGTGCTGATGAATGCAGCCGCCTGCAAGAGCATAGATGACGGGGACCCTGACGCTCCCGACGGCAGCCGGAGCAGCGACAGTCCGGACGTCAGCGACAGCCTGGACGTCAGTGAAAGCAGCGACAGCTCCGACGCCTCGGAAACTCCTCCCCCCGCCTCAGACACCGCCTCCGAGGAAACTACGACCACGACTCCCCTCCAGCAGACGGAGGAGACCACCACAACTCCCCCCTATATTCCCGTAGAAAGCGACAATCCCATCGTGCAGACGGCGGAGGCGCTTATAGGCATTCCCTTTGCCGACAACGGCACCACCCCTGCCGACGGCTTCGACAACTCCGGCTTTATCTACTATGTACTGCGTGAAAACGGCTTTATCAACTGCCCGAGGAATACCGGCGAGCAGGCTGCCATGGGTACTCACATTGCCTACGACGAGCTGAAAAGCGGCGACCTTGCCTTTTTCGCCACGGACGACAGCGGCAATCCCGATTTCGGCGGCATTTACATTGGCGAGGGCAAGATGATATACTGTCCCATGCCCGGTCAAACGGTAAAGGTAGCGGACATAACCTCCGACTACTGGAAAAACGCATTTATTGTCGGGGTGAGCTTATCCTGACAGTTATCAGTCAGGTAAACAAAAAAGTATTGGCACTGCTCTGCGTGTGCCAATACTTTTTATTTTTTACCGCACACCGTCAGCTACGCTTATCTTTCTTCTGCGCAGCAGCACATAGTGCGGTTTTTTCTCCCCGAACATTCTGTACCTGAAGAAATCGTCCAGAAATATCCCTGCCAGCGACAGGAAATACCATATCAGAAAGAATCTCGGACATATCTGCCCCATGAAATTCAGCGGTATATTGCTGTAATCCCACACGCCCAGACCCAGCCAGACGTTTACGACAAGTCCGCTGACCAGCTCCAAAAACGTGATAATCACTGCGCTGCACAGCATCTGCCACACCAGCGGCATACCGTAGTCAAGGTAGTTGTTTATCCCGCCGATAAGCAGGAACGCCATTCCTCCCACGATGAACATGGAGACGTGGCTGTCTCCCTTAAAAGCTATCTCAATGGCAAAATAGATCATTCCGCCCATGAGAAAGAGCAAAAACAGCTTTATCATCTCCCTCAGCAGGGGAGAAGCAGGTTTTGTCATAATTGTATTTCCTTTCCGTTTTCCCTTATGATACGCATTTAAGCGGAATATTATACATAGATTGTACAGTGTACAAGCGCAGCGAGCGGTGCAAAGCAAAAGACAAAAATCGAAAGCTTACGCTATGCCGCCACTTGCTGAACACTGTTCAAATCATTGAAAGAACGGAAAGGAAGCGTGAATATGAAAAGGCTGGTATCTTTTTTGATTGCGGCTGCATTATTTATATGCAGCTTTACCGCAGTTTTTGCAGAGGAACAGAAGGAAGACGCAGCGGGGATCTACGACGCAGTATCCGTAATTCTCACCGAATCCGCCACAGGTCAGGTGCTGTACTCCCAGAACCCCGACCAAAAGCTCCCCATTGCCAGCGTCACCAAAATAATGACCCTCCTCATAGCCGCCGAGGAAATGAAAGCAGGCAGGCTGAGCATGGAGGACACGGTAGTAGCCTCCTACAACGCCTTTGTCACAGGCGGCTCGGTGATATGGCTCAACGAGGGCGAAAAAATGAGCGTATACGACATTCTCCGCTCGGTAGTGATAAGCAGCGCCAACGACGCCTGCGTAGCCCTTGCCGAGCATATTTCCGCCACCGAGGAAGCCTTCGTCAACCGCATGAACAAGCGTGCCAAAGATCTTGACATGACAAACACCCACTTTGTCAACTGCACCGGCTTGGACGCAGAGAACCATTATTCCACCGCCGCAGACGTGGCAAAAATGGCGGCGGAGCTTCGCAAATATGATTATTACGACGAATTTCTGATGACCCGCCTCACCTACGTCCGTGAAGGCACCGACCGGGCCACCCAGCTTCTCAACACCAACAAGCTCCTCGGCTACGACGGCATAACAGGACTGAAGACCGGCACCACCGACAATGCAGGCTATTGCTTCACTGCCACCGCCAAGCGGGGCGACATGGAGCTGGTGGCGGTAGTCCTCGGCGCAAAGACCGACGACTCCCGCTTCGACATAGCCGAGCAGCTTTTAGACTACGGCTTCAACGGCTTCGAGCTTTTCTCTCCTGAATTTGACAGGTCGCAGCTCCATGACGTCTCAGTAAAAGGCGGCGTGGAAAAAACGGTATCAGTGACCCCCCAGCAAGGTCTCCAATGCCTTATCCCCAAAGGCACGTCGGGTAAGATAACCTACCTTTACGATATAAGGCAGGAGCTGAAAGCCCCCGTCAGCGTAGGCGACTATGCAGGCAAAATAATAGTCCTTCACGGCTCTGACACTCTTTTCGTAGCTAACGTGACGGCAGCAACGGGAGCAGAGGAGCAGACTTTTTTCAAAAGCTTTCTCATAGTATTGCGGGGCTTTTTCCTCTTTTAGCAAATGCTCCAAAAAAATAAACCCAATTTTGTAATAACTGCTCAAAAACATATTTCATAACAGAAACATCTTGAAAAAAGAACAAAAAAAAGTTATAATTATATAACAAACAGAGAGCAAACATTTCATGCGAATGTGTGAAATCTGCCTAAAGCGAAAGGAATAAGAAAAATGGCGCTTAAACTCAACGACAAATACCTTTCTTCCTTCATCGGCGAGAACGAATACAAGGGCATTGCCCCCGCAGTGCTTGCCGCTGACAAGCTTTTCAACGAAAGATCCGGACTCGGCAACGACTTTCTCGGCTGGGCGACCCTGCCCACCGACTACGACAGGGAGGAGTTTGCCCGCATCAAAAAGGCGGCGGCGAAGATAAAGTCCGACAGCGAGGTGCTTATCGTAATAGGCATCGGCGGCTCCTACTTAGGTGCAAGAGCGGCTATCGAGGCGCTCCGCTCCACTCTCTACAACTCCCTGAAAAAGGACACTCCCGAGATATACTTTGTGGGCAACTCCATCAGCCCCACTTACTTAAACGAGGTGATCTCCCTTGTTGACGGCAGAGACTTCTCAGTAAACGTCATCTCCAAGTCGGGCACCACCACCGAGCCTGCACTTGCCTTCCGTGTATTCCGTGAGCTGCTGGAGCAGAAATACGGCGCAGACGGTGCAAAGGGCAGGATATACGCCACCACCGACAAGGCGAGAGGCACTCTCAAGGAGCTTTCCGACCGCAGCTGCTACGAGACCTTTGTTATCCCCGACGACGTAGGCGGCAGATACAGCGTCCTCACCGCAGTGGGCTTACTCCCCATCGCCTGCGCAGGCTGCGACATCGACGCTCTCATGCAGGGCGCCAAGGCGGCTCAGGACGAGCTTTCGGTTGCCGACCTTGACAAAAACGACTGCCTGAAATACGCTGCGATACGCAACATACTCTACCGCAAGGGCTTCAAGGCGGAAATGCTGGTAGCCTACGAAAACAGCTTCGCAATGATGAACGAGTGGTTCAAGCAGCTTTACGGCGAAAGCGAGGGCAAGGACGGCAAGGGCATCTACCCCACCTCCGCCACCTTCTCCACCGACCTGCACTCTCTGGGACAGTTCATACAGGACGGCTCCAACATACTCTTTGAAACGGTAGTGCACTTTGACAAACCCCAGAAGGAATTTTTCCTCAAGGACGACCCCGAAAACGGCGACGGACTGAACTTCCTGTCAAACCAGAATATGTCGGTAGTCAACCAAAAAGCCTTTGAGGGCACCATACTCGCCCACACCGAGGGCGGCGTTCCCAACATCGTGCTGGAGGTACCCACTCTGAACGAGTACGAGCTTGGCTACATGATCTATTTCTTCGAGAAAGCCTGCGCGATTTCCGGCTACACATTGGGCGTGAATCCCTTCGACCAGCCCGGCGTTGAGAGCTACAAGAAGAATATGTTCGCTTTGCTCGGCAAGCCCGGCTACGAGGCTCAGAAGGCGGAGCTGGAGGCAAAGCTGTCTTAATCGTACATACGGGGTGGATACCCCTTTAAAATAAACATGGAGGACACTCACATGATAAAACTTATTCCCGGCAAAAAAGGCTCAGGCAAGACCAAGATCCTCATCGACGCCATTCATTCGGCGGAGAAGCAGAGCAAGGGCAACGTGGTAGCGATCCAGATCGGCTCATCGCTGAACATCGACATCTACCACAAGATCCGACTGGTCAACATCGAGGACTTCAAGATCTCCGATTACAACGATCTGTACGGCTTTATAGCAGGTATCCTTGCCTCCGACTATGACTGCACCGACATTTTTGTTGACGGTGTGCTGAGAATAGTTGGCAGAGACCTTGACAAGGTGGGAGCAATGTTCGACAGGATAGCTGCCATCAGCGAGAGCACCAGCGTTGTGTTCACCATTTCCGCCGATGCAGACACGCTGCCTGATTCAATAAAAAAATATCTGTAAATCAAAAGATCCCGCACTGCGGGATTTTTTGATTTACCTGATTTGAATTTGGAGGAAAACCCTGATGGTTTTCCTCCAAGCCTCCTTTCTTTCCGTTTTTCCGTATCCTAAAAATATCTGTAAAATTTTCCCCCTACAGGTATTGACAAATCAAAATAGCTATGATATAATACTAATCGTGCAAAAATTCAGTACTGCGGCGTCCGTACCGTACTGAAAACCATACTATTTTGATTTTGAGAGGGAGGTGCAAATAATGGCAGTTCCAAAGAGAAAGGTCTCCAAGGCGAGACGTGACAAAAGACGTGGACAGGTATGGAAGCTGGAAGCACCTGCTTTTTCCCGCTGCACCAACTGCGGCGAGCTGAAAGCTCCCCACAGAGTTTGCGGCAACTGCGGTTACTACAAGGGCAGGGAAGTCATTCCCCACGAAGCATAATTCTGCTGATAACGAGCGCCGAGCATTCGGCGCTTGTTTTTTTGGGAAGAAATTTGACATCCAACTCAGAAAATAGTATAATAGTATAATAATTGTATACGACACAAGCTTAACATTATCAAAGGAAAAAACAATGAAATTAGCAGCCATAGTGGGTCGTCCCAACGTGGGCAAATCCACTCTTTTCAATAAAATAGTGGGCAAGCGCATGAGCATAGTAGACGACACTCCCGGCGTGACCCGTGACCGTATCTACTCCAAAGCCGAGTGGGGCAGCCGTGAGTTCATGCTGGTGGACACCGGCGGCATCGAACCGGAGAGCAAGGACGTTATACTGTCGCAAATGCGAGAGCAGGCGCAGCTTGCCATAGACAGCGCCGACGTGATAATCTTCGTGGCGGACATACGCACGGGCGTTACCGCCTCCGATATCAGCGTAGCGCAAATGCTGCAAAAAAGCGGCAAGCCCATAGTTCTCTGCGTAAACAAATGCGACGCCGTAGGCGACCTTCCCCCCGAAATATACGAGTTCTATAATTTAGGCTTAGGTGACCCTATCGCCGTTTCCTCCGTCCACGGTCACGGCACCGGCGACCTGCTGGACGCAGTTGTTGACAACATGGACTGGGACAGCGACGACGATTACGACGACGATTACATCAAGGTAGCAATAATCGGCAAGCCCAACGCAGGAAAATCCTCCCTTGTGAACAAAATAGCGGGGGAGAACCGCATGATAGTCTCCGACAAGGCGGGCACCACCCGTGACGCCGTAGACACGGTGGTGCAGCAGGGCGGCAATAAATACGTTCTCATAGACACCGCCGGTATCCGCAGAAAATCCCGTGTAAGCGACGACGTGGAGAAGTACAGCGTCCTGCGTGCTTTCATGGCGGTAGACAGAGCCGACGTATGCGTGATGATGATAGACGCCACCGAGGGCTTCACCGAGCAGGACAGCAAGATAGCAGGCTACGCCCACGAACAGGGCAAAGCTACGGTTATTGCAATAAACAAATGGGACTTGATAGAAAAAGACGGCAAGACCATGCAGGAGTTCACCAAAAAGTTAGAGGTGGATTTCAGCTTCATGTCCTACGCCCCCTTTGTCTTTATCTCCGCAAAAACGGGACAACGCCTTGACAAGCTCTTTGAGCTGATAAACTACACGGTGGAGCAGAACGCCCGCCGCATAACCACAGGCAAGCTCAACGAGCTTCTCAGCTACGCAGTAGCGAGGGTACAGCCCCCCACCGACAAGGGCAAGCGCCTGAAGCTGTTCTATCTGACCCAGCCCTCGGTGAAGCCCCCCACCTTCGTCTGCTTCTGCAACAAAAAGGACCTGTTCCACTTCTCCTATCAGAGATATATAGAAAATCAGATAAGGGAGACATTCGGGCTGGACGGCACTCCGATACGCTTTATAGTAAGGGAACGTGAAGAAAAGAACTGATTGGGATATACGGTGGTATATCCTTGTTATGCGCTGATGAAAATTTGGAAATTTGGGGAGAAAACGTAATGATATATCTCTGCTTCGCAGTCATGGTGCTGCTGCCTTACCTTCTTTGCAGCATAAACAGCGCCATAATCGTCACCAGAATAAAATCCGGCAAGGACATACGCACCTTGGGAAGCGGCAATCCCGGTCTTACCAACACCCTGCGCACCCAAGGCAAGATAGCCGCCCTTTTCGTGCTTATCGGCGACGTGGCAAAGGGCGTGCTGTCCATTATCGGCGTCTGGCTCTGCTTCAGGTATCTTGCAGGTATCGACCCCCACGCCAAGGAGATAGGCTACGAATGGGTACTCTACGCCGCAGGCGTTTTCGCAACGCTGGGTCATATGTTCCCCGTATACTACGGCTTCAAGGGCGGCAAGGGCGTGCTGGTAACGGTATCCGTCCTGCTTGCCATCGACTGGCCTCCCGCCGTTATCTTATTAGGTCTGTTTGCCTTGATAGTTGCAATAACCCGCTATGTATCCTTAGGCTCCTGCATAGCCGCCTTCCTGTACCCCTTTGCGGTGCTGATATTCGGCATCATCGAAAGCAATCCGTCCATCGTCCTGAACGTGATATTCAGCGCAGTGATCGGCGCCATGATAATCATAATGCACCGTGAGAACATAAAACGACTGATAAACCACACCGAGAAAAAGTTAGGACAGAAAAGCTCTACATAAGCCGAAAGAAGGAGATGTTATGGCAAATATAGCGATATTGGGCTGCGGCTTCGGCACGGCTCTTGCGGTAATGCTTGACGCCGCCGGTCACAAGGTCACCTGCTGGTCGAAATATCAGCAGGAGATAGACGCGATCCTCCGTGACAAGGAGCACAAAAAGCTGCTCCCCGGCGTAAAGCTCAGCGAAACCATAGCCTTCACCTCTGACCCTTCCTGCGTGACCGGCGCAGACCTGCTGATAATCGCCATTCCGTCCCAATATGTACGGGAAGCGGTATCGAATATCGCCCCTCACGTTTCCCCCGAAACGGTGCTGCTGAACGTGGGCAAGGGCTTTGAGGAGAACACCTTCAACCGTCTTTCACAGGTCATTTCCGACGTGCTGCCGGACAACCCCGTGGTTGTAATGGCAGGTCCCTGCCACGCCGAGGAGGTAGCCAGAGGCGTTCCCACCTCCGTGGTGGTAGCCAGTGATTTCCCGGGAAAAGCCGCCTACGTTCAGGAAATGATAATGAGCCCCACCTTCCGTGTTTACCTCAGCGACGACGTTATCGGCTGCGAGGCGGCTCCCGCCCTGAAAAATGCCATAGCTCTCTGCTGCGGTATTGCCGAGGGAATGGGCTTAGGTGACAACACCCTTGCCGCCCTTATGACCAGAGGACTCACCGAGATAACCCGCTTAGGCGTAGCCATGGGCGCAAAATGGGAGACCTTCACGGGACTTGCAGGGGTAGGCGACCTGATAGTCACCTGCACCTCCGTCCACTCCCGCAACCACCGCGCAGGCTTGCTGATAGGCAAGGGCGAGCAGGTGGAGAAGGCGGTGGAGCAGGTAGGCACAGTCGAGGGCTATGGCTGCTGCAAAATAACCTGTATGCTCTCGGAAAAAATGAACGTGCAGATGCCCATAGTCCAGCAGCTCTACAACGTCTGCTTCAACGGCGTAGCCCCCTACGATGCGGTAAAAAGCCTTATGACCCGCCCCAAAAAGGAGGAAAAGGAGCCGTTCTGGAAATAAAAAAATAAATTTTTTACAAAAAGACTTGATTTTTCAATCAATATCTGCTATAATATCTAAGTCTTTGAATTTAGTTTTTTGAAAGGGAGGTGTTCACCAATGGCAAAATGCGATATCTGCGGAAAAGGTGTCACTTTCGGTATCAAGGTTTCTCACTCACACAGATGCTCCAACAGGACCTTCAAGCCCAACGTACAGAAGGTCAAGGCTATCGTAAACGGCACTCCCTGCAGAGTAAACGTCTGCACCAGATGCCTGCGCTCCGGCAAGGTACAGAGAGCGGTCTGAATGTGATACATTCCGTAAAAATCATCGGCAGAGGAATAATCCTCTGCCGATTTTTTTGTTACCGAATTGTAAACGGATTGTAACCGTTTTGTAATTGCATTTCGCAGATTTTCTGCTAAAATAGGAATATCAGGAAATCCATAGGAGGTAAAAGCATGAAAAAGATACATATTATAGCAGCCCTGATACTTGCACTTACCCTCACTGCCTGCTCGGACAGCGCAGATACCTATCCGGGATCCGATTATCGGCAGTCCACCTCCGAACCCGCCGCCCCCACGGAATCATCGACCACTACCGGAACCGCCGCTCCCACGGAATCAGCAGCCAAACCTGACCCCGAGGAAACGACAACGCCGGAACCGTTTATTCCCGGCGCACGGTATTACCGGCTTACCGACGGTTCTATCTACACTGCCCCCAATGATGATGGCCTGTTCGTGCTGGGATTTGCCATGGTGCGTGAAAACGCCGATATCCCCGACGGTGAAGCTAAGTGGCAAAGGCTCGGCATAGGCGACGAATGGAACGACCTTCAGGTGGAGTTCGCTCAGTCAGGCTGGTGGGACGGCGGAGACACATACGCTTACGCAAATTACACCCTTCCTCACCACCAGTACATAAAATTCCTGGGCGAGATGACCTTCACGGGAAAAGCTCAGATACTTTGTGCAGCGGACGGCGAGACCCCTGAATACACCGTGCTTATGCTGGACGAAGAATGTGGGGCAGAAATGCCCGTGTTCCCCACGGTTTTCGGTGACAGCGACAACGGCTGCAGGAACGTGTTCTTTCTCCTTTACCATGAGGATTACGAGGACGTCTGCAGCGAAATAACCGACCGTCTTCTGGAGGGCGAGGAAGTGAACCTCACCATAACCACGGACAATTTCCTTTGGGAATACAGCGATTACGGCATGAGCATAGACGGCAACTCCAGAGGCCGCTTCAACACTATTCTCAGCTTTGAGATAAGCGTAAATTAACAAAAATCCCCGCAGCGCCCTGCGGGGATAATTATTTGTAAAAATCGGCACATACCGTTCAAAAGCATATATTTTCTCCGCAAAGCGGAGAAAACATGCCACAACTGTACACTGTCAACTGTCAACCTTGAATTTTCCGTCAACCGACGGCAAATTCAAACCAGAAGCAGCTCCCCTTATCAACAACGCTGTCGCACCCGTACTCAAACCCGTGATTTATCAGTATTCCCTTAACGATGGAAAGACCCAAGCCGGTACCCTTTACCGTTCTCTTATGATTTTCCGACCGATCGACTTTATAGTACCTGTCCCAGATATAAGGCAGCTGCTCCTCGGGGATACCGACGCCTCTGTCCGCCACCTCGAACCGTGCGACGCCGCCCTCCTTCCGGAACAGCCGCACCTTTACCTCTCTGTCGTCGCCGATATAGTTTATGGCATTGTTGACAAGGTTGTACACGACCTGCTCCAGCTTCTGCCTGTCGGCGTTTATCATTATCCCCGGCTCGATTTCCGGCAGCACCTGATAATCCTTCATATCGTCCAGCATGGAGAAGCGGCTCATCAGATCCTCAAGATGTCCGGAAAAGTCAAAGACGGAGCAGTTCAGGGTGCTGACTCCGCTTTCCAGCTTGGAAAGGTCGAGTATATCGCTTACCAGCGAGGTAAGCCTGTCCGTCTCGTCGATAATGACCTGCAAATGCTTCTCACGCTTTTCGGGATTATCTCCCGACAAGTCCCGTATCATCTCCGCATACGCCTTTATCATGGTAAGGGGCGTGCGCAGGTCGTGGGAAACGTTTGCCATGATATCCTTGCGCAGCGTCTCGGTCTTTGCTATCTCGCCCGAAGCGGCGTTAAGGTTTTCGGTCAGCGTAGCCACCTCGTCGTACTCGTTGCCCTTCAGCTCCATGCTGAAATTGCCGTTTATAAGCTGGTCTGCGTTTCTGGATATCTTCACCAGCGGATTTGCGATATGGGAGGATATCATGATGGAAATAACGCAGGCGCCGATGAGAATGACGTTGGAGCTGACGAAAAACAGAGAGTTCACTATGTTCAGCGTGGTGCCGATAGGCTCCGAGTAGCTGTAAATGAAAATATAAGCCCTTACGCTGTCCTCCGCCTCGGCGTAGGTGGCGAGTATTATACCGCTCTGCCCCTCCTCCGCCTTGGTGCGGGTGATGATGGTACCGTTTTCGCTTTTCAGCAGGCTGTTCTTGATATTGTCGTTTATCTGTCCGATAAGCGGTTCGCCGTTTCCCGAGCGTTCCTCCCTCAGATTATAGCTTGTTTCCGGCAGATTTACGATTATATCGAACTGGTGTCTCACCGCCAGTCCCCGTATCAGCCTGTTCAGCCTGTCCACCGATTCACGGTCACGGGCGCTCCACTGCTTCTCACAGACCATATTCTTTATTGCCTGCGCAGCGTCCGTACACTCGTTGGTTTTGATAAAGGAGTACAGGGCGGGGGTTATCACCGACAGGGTGATATAAAGGATGACCATAGTCCCCAGCGTAAAAGCCACGAAGGATATCCATATCCTGAAGCGTATGCTTCTGAAATACTGTTTAACGCTCTGTCTCATAGCTCCGTCTCGAATTTATACCCCATGCCTCTCAGAGTGACAATAAACTTCCTGTAGGCTCCGAGATTGTTTCTCAGCATTTTGATATGGGTATCTATCGTCCTGTCGTCGCCGAAGAAGTCGTAGCCCCAGACCTCCTCCAGCAGCTTGTTTCTTGTAAGGGCGATATTCTTGTTTCTCACCAGATAAAACAGCAGGTCGTATTCCTTAGGCGTAAGATTTGCCTTCACTCCGTCTATCTTAACGTCCCTTGAGGTGAAGTTTATCTCCAGCCCCTCGAAGCTGACGATCTCCGCAGGGGTATCGTTCACCTTATTCCGCTTTATTATCGCATTTATGCGTGCCAATACCTCTTTCGGGGAAAAGGGCTTCACCACATAATCGTCCGCCCCGATCTCGAAGCCGAACAGCTTGTCGTACTCCTCGCCTCTTGCGGACAGCATCAGCACAGGCGTCTGCTTGAACTTGCGTATCTCCTTGCAGGCGGAAAAACCGTCCAGACGGGGCATCATCACGTCCAGTATGATAATATCGAAATCCTCCTGCTTAGCGAGCTCCACCGCCTGCATACCGTCCACTGCCTCCGCCACCTGATGACCCTCATACTCGGCGTACTCTCTCAGCACCTCCCGTATTTTCTGTTCGTCGTCTGCGATAAGTATTCTGTACATGGTTTTCCTCCTTGTGTAATTAAAAAAATCGTCCGGCTTGGCTTTTGCCTGACCGAACGCCTGCACCTGAAGGTGCTAAACAAATGAGATCATAATGAAAATGTTGGGAGAGGAAATTATGATTAACATTACATTAACCACCGTCAAGGTTCCCCTTGACGTATATTATGATACCACTCCAATATGATAGATTTGTGAAAATAAGAAAAAAATCCTGCAAAAGCGTCAATGTTAAATTGTAAACGGAAAAATCACTTTTTCGTCTTTTTCTGTCCCTTTTTGGGAGCCTTGGGCTCTCTTGCCGCGGCGACCGCCTGCTCCTCTCTGCAGGTTATCTCGTCGATAAACGGGTGCACCGGCTTATACTGACCCGAAAGATACCCCGAGTTGGTGCCGGTAATGGAGGCGCCTCTGTTTTTCTTGATGACCGGCAGCTTCATTTCCGACACTGCCGTATTTTTCTTTTCGGTGAAGGTAAGACTGCCTCCGCAGTCCGTTGTGACTATTTTTCTTGCCAGTCCCCGATCCTGCCTTGACTTCCCGCGCTGTACCGAATCGATATCCTTTTCGGGTATCAGCCCCGAGGCGACGGTAATGAGGTAGGCCCCGTCCTCAAAGCGTGTGCTCACCTGTATATCGCTTTTCAGCGGCGATATATACAGATGGGAGCGGAACATACTCATAAACGCTACCGCAAGCACTCTGTAATCGACCCTTGCGTAGTAGTTGTTCATATCTATATCCTTTACCAGCTTGCGCTTGGTTTTCACAAGGCACTGGCTCGTCTCATTGCAAAGCACCGAGATAAGCGCCGAAACATGGCAGTTGACGGCGGGACGGTCGTCCTCGCCCTTATGGGACGGTATGATGGCGCTGTTTGCCGCAGCCTCGGTGCATATCCTCATGGACTGCACATACTGATCCCGTATAAGCTCATGTATCCTTTCCCTGCTTTCACCCTCGGGGATAAGCCCGTCCAGCAGCTTGCCTATGCTGATGATGCGGTTAGCCTTCTGCTGGATATCCTCAAGGAACATTCTGGCATAATCCGCCACTGCGGAGCTGTTTGCCATCATGTAGATACCGTTGCTGTCCCTCATTACGCACACATAGCCGCTGACCAGCCTTTTGCTTCTGTACAGCGGGGTAACGCCGACGGCGAACCGCTCGTTATCCACCGTCAGTGAAAGGTGCCGCTCCTCCTTTATAGGCAAAGCGTCGCTGATAAACTTGGTGTCCACGGTTTTGAAGAACCCGTCCTCGCTTGTCCACAACAGCTTCAGGTCGTCGCTGTATACTGCGGAGCTTGCGTTCAGTGCGGACAGATAGGTGGTCACTCCCTTTAATACTGATGTTGATACTGATGTGCCCATAGTTTTGACCTCTCCCTTGAACCGATGCCGTGCATCAGCTCAGCAATTTTCTTTTTTTCCCATGCTCATCGACAACGTAGGTGTTTTCAAGCTGTCCCATAAGGTTTTTCCTGAAGCCTTCACGGTATTCGTTCCTCAGCGCCTCCTGCTCGGCTTTTTCCTCCTCGGTGAGCCCCTCGGACTTAGCCTTGGCGGCAAGCTGATTTATTCTCTTTATCTTTTCCTTATCCGTAAAGACACCTCCCGTGCCGCTTTTATATATACTATATAATGATACACCATTTTGAGAAAAAATGCAAGGTTTTTTTAAAATTATTTATCGCCCTGCGAACCTGCCGCCTGCGGCTTTTACAAAATTTTCTTGACTAAAACGGATTTTATGTGTATAATAAACCTATATGTCGAACAGCGGGAAATCCGTTACATACAGTATAATACGCAATAATTATACACAAAGACAAAAGTCGGAGGTGGTCAGACCTTGGCAAAAAAGAAAATAAACGGGCTCTCAGTGGCAATAATAGCGCTGAACATAGTGATAGTGGGAATAGTGATACTTCTTGTAGTGCTGGTATATCTCCACATGAAGGAGGATACCGACAACGGAAGGGGCGATATCACCACCACTCCCCCTGTCTCCCAGTCCGATACGGTTTCGCAGAGCAGCGAGTCTCAGCCCACGGGAAGCTCCACCGAGGAGACCACTCCTACGGAGGAGACGACGGAGACCACGACTACGACCACCATGCCTCCTGTGACGAGCTACCACAGAGGCTTCTTTGACAAGGACCTGTTTATCGGCGACAGCATTTCCACGGGCTTGTATCTCTACGGCTTTATAGACAAGTCCAACGTTTTCGCCGAGGTGGGACTGAACCCCGAAAGCGCCGTGACCCACCGCATAGACGGAGTTACCAGCATAGAAAAGACCTCCTCCATGCAGCCCCGCAACATATACATTATGCTGGGCACCAACGGTCTTGCCTTCATGGACGCCTCATATATGGCAAACAAGCTGGTGGAGCTGATAGCCGAGCTGGAGATGGCGTGCCCGACTGCCCACATATACGTTATCACCATACCTCCCGTCACTGCCGCTCACGAAGCGGAAGGGCAGGAGACGATGGCAATGGTGAATGCCTACAACGCCAAGATAAAGGAGATATGCACCATGGGCGGCTACGGCTGTATCGACCTGTGCTCTTTGCTTCAGGACGGAAACGGCTACCTTGCCGCTCGGTACGCCGAAGCGGACGGACTGCACTTCTTAGGCGACGCTTACACCGCAATGCTCGGCTACATTGAGCAGTGCGCATCATGATAGATGATAAAGGAAAGGAACATATAAAATGAAGCTGAAAAAACTTATTGCCGCCATGCTTGCCCCCGTGATACTCCTTGCAGGCTGCGGCACTGACAAGCCGATCGCCGACGTTCCGCCCACCGAGATAGTGAACGCCGTTCTTGCCGAGGTACCCATCACCTCCGCCATTGAAAAGAGCAAGTCGGACATTCACGATTTCTATTCCGACATAGACGTATCGCAGGTGGAAAGCGCAGCCTTCGTGATATGCGCCTCGGGTGCATACCCCGATGAGCTGGCGGTGATGAAGTGCACGGACTCTGCCGCTGCCGATGCAGTAAAAGCGGCCTTTGAAAAGCGCCTTGCGTCCCAGACCGAGCTGTTTTCCACCTACACCCCCGACGAGATGTACAAGCTGGAGACTGCGAAGATATACACGTCAGGAAACTACGCAATATTCCTCGCCGTATCCGACAATGACAGGGCAAAGGAGATAGTTGACGGCAAATTGACAGTGTAAAGTGCAGAGTTAAGAGTGCACAGTTGAGGAGCGGCTTCGCCGCAAATTTTAAAATTATTTTTCGCCACAGGCGAAAAACACCGCAACCATACACTTTACACTATACACTGTTCACTGTCAAAAGGGGGGGTAGGAAATGGTAGGCGAATGTGCTGTAATAACCGTGCTGCTGCTTTTTGCGGCATTTGCACTTATAAGATACAAGCGCAGAAAGTGGGCGATAGCCACCCTGCCTCTTACGGTGGTGCCCTTTGTGAACGTCATGGCGTACATGATATGCAAGGAGCTGCTGGGCATAGACTACACTTTTTTTGCGTCACTTGTCGTTATAATGACCGCCATGGTCGTCTCCTGCACCTGGATAGGCTTCCTCACCGCCACTCTCCTTCAGAAAAGGAAGCTGCGCACTGCCTATTTCATGGGCTGCATCGCCTTCAACATACTTCTGGCGGTGATATTGCTGCTGGATCACTATGCGGAACTGCCCCTTGTATAGTTGACAGTAATGAGTAAAAAGTAAACAGTAGTGGTGTCTGCTCCGCAGACATCTTTTTTTGTAAAAATTTCACATTACATATTGACAAACAGTAAAAAACGCAATATAATATATAGTGCATAGACAAAAACACTATATATTGTGTTTTGTACAAGTAAAAAGCCGCTTAACTTCGGATTTTGATTCCCGTGCCGATTTCGCACCCGCCATTTAAATCCGTCTGCGAAGCAGACTCCACTACTTTTTACTGTGTACTGTACACTATTTACTGTAAAAGGAGCAGCTATGATAACCAAGATACAAAAGCGTGACGGAAGAACGGTACCCTTCAGTGTGGACAAGATAGCGGACGCTATCTACAAAGCGGCAAGAGCGGTAGGAGGCAACGATTACGATTCCGCCTCGGAGCTTGCGGAAAAGGTCTGCGAAATGCTGGAAAAGCAGGACTTTGACAGCAACAATCCCCCCACCGTTGAGCAGGTGCAGGACACCGTGGAAAAGGTGCTTGTAGAGAACGGACACGCCCGCACCGCAAAGGCATATATCCTGTACCGTGCCGACAGGACCCGTATCCGTGAGATGAACACTGCCCTTATGCGCATTTACGAGGACCTGACCTTCAAGCCCGCCAAGGACAGCGACATGAAGCGCGAGAACGCCAACATAGACGGCGACACCGCCATGGGCACCATGCTGAAATACGGCTCCGAGGGCGCAAAGCAGTTCAACGAGATGTACGTCCTCCCTCCCGAGCAGTCCAAGGCGCACATAGACGGCGACATACATATCCACGACCTTGACTTCTTCACGTTAACCACCACCTGCTGCCAGATAGACCTTATCAAGCTGTTCAACAACGGCTTTTCCACAGGCCACGGCTACCTCCGTGAGCCGAATAACATAGGAAGCTACTCCGCCCTTGCCTGCATAGCTATCCAGAGCAACCAGAACGACCAGCACGGCGGACAGTCTATCCCCAACTTCGACTACGCAATGGCGGAGGGCGTGAAAAAGACCTACAAGCAGCTCTACCGCAGGAACATAGTAAGAGGCATAGGCTTCAAAACGGGCAGCACCGAAATGGACGAGATAGAGAAGAAGGTAAACGCCTATATAGATTCTCTTGCCGAGGAAAATCTGCACCCTGTTTTAGCGGGCGACCCCGCTTTTGAAGCAAAGGAAAAAGCAGTCCTCACCGAAATGGTAGGCGATGAGAAATTAGCCCAGAGCATACAGGAATACACCAAGAAGCTCACCTTCAAGGAGACTGACAGAGCCACCTATCAGGCGATGGAGGCTCTTGTACATAACCTGAACACCATGAACAGCCGTGCAGGCGCCCAGACCCCCTTCAGCTCCATCAACTACGGCACCGACGTGAGCATAGAGGGTCAGATGGTCACCAAGAACATACTCCTTGCAGAGGAGGCGGGCTTAGGCAACGGCGAGACCCCCATCTTCCCCATTCACATCTTCAAGGTAAAGGAAGGCATCAACTACAACGAGGGCGACCCCAACTACCAGCTTTTCAAGCTCGCCTGTCGGGTAAGCGCCAAGAGATTGTTCCCCAACTTCTCCTTCATCGACGCCCCCTACAACCTGCAATATTACAAGCCGGGCGACTACAACACCGAGATAGCCTACATGGGCTGCCGCACCAGAGTTATCGGCAACGTGTACGACCCCACCCGTGAGATAGTCTGCGGCAGAGGCAACCTGAGCTTCACTTCCGTAAATCTCCCCCGCTTGGGTATCCTTGCAGAGAAAGACGTGGTACGCTTTTTCGAGCTGCTGGAGGAGAAGATGAACCTTGTCATCGAGCAGCTTAAATACCGCTACAAGATACAGTCCCAGAAGAAAGTCCGCAACTTCCCGTTCCTTATGGGGCAGGGCGTGTGGATAGATTCCGAGAAGTTAGGCGCCGAGGACAGCGTAAGCGAAATTCTGAAGCACGGCACGCTCTCCATGGGCTTCATCGGACTTGCAGAGTGCCTTAAAGCCCTTATCGGCGTACACCACGGCGAAAGCAAGGAAGCACAGGAGCTTGGACTTCGCATAATCGGCAGAATGCGCCAGCGCATGGACGAGGAGAGCAAGAAAACAGGCATGAACTTCTCCCTGCTTGCCACTCCCGCCGAGGGACTGTCAGGCACCTTCATCAGAAAAGACCAGAAGCGCTTCGGCGAGATAAAGGGCATAACCGACCGTGAATACTACACCAACTCCTTCCACATTCCCGTATACTACAACATCGACGCCTTCTCCAAGATAAAGTTAGAGGCACCCTACCACGCTCTTACAAACGCAGGTCACATCAGCTACATTGAGCTGGACGGCGACCCCCTCAGCAACTTAGACGCCTTCGAGCAGGTGATCCGCTGCATGAAGGAAAGCGGCATAGGCTACGGCTCCATCAACCACCCCGTAGACCGTGACCCTATCTGCTGCTACACAGGCATAATCGGCGACATCTGCCCCAAGTGCGGACGCAGAGAGGAAGAGCATGCAGTATCCAGCGAGAGAGTAGCAAGGATAAAGGCGTAATTGTGCAGGCTAAATAAATGCAGAGCAAATAATTTGTTAATAATTCCGTCCTTGCCAAATGTCTGAAATATGATACAATAGCCTTAAAGGAACACCCTTTGGGGCTATTTTTATTAAGGAGGAACCGTCATGCAGTTCAGCTTAAAGGAGATATACAAGGACTATTTCAACATCGGCGCCGCCGTGAATCCCGCCAGCATAAAATCACACAAGGATCTTATCCTGAAGCACTTCAACAGTCTCACCTGCGAAAACGAGATGAAGTTCGGCAACATTCACCCCGAGGAAAAGAAATACAACTTCGCTCCCGCCGACAAGGTCTACGATTTTGCAAAGAAAAACGGTCTCATGCTCAGAGGTCACACCTTCGTATGGCACTGGGAGGTACCCAAATGGCTCTTTGAGGGAGCGGACAGGAAAACCGCTCTCGCCCGCCTCGATACCCACATAAAAGCCCTCACCGACCGCTATCCCGACATCTACGCATGGGACGTTATAAACGAGGGGATAGATGACCGTGACGACGTTCTCAGAAAAAAGACCCCGTGGTTTGAAACGGTAGGCAAGGACTATTTCGAGCGTGTCTATGAGATAGCCGCAAAGCACCTGCCAGGCGACCTCCTTTTCTACAACGACTACAACGAATTCGACCCCGTAAAGCGTGACAAAATAATCAAAAAGATAAAGTCCATGCAAAAGGCGGGCATTCCCGTCTCGGGAGTAGGACTCCAGTGTCACCTGGGCTTCAACCACGAAGCCCAGTTTGACGAGATGAAGAAGGGTTTGGAGAAATATGCCGCTCTCGGCGTCAAAATACACGTCACCGAGCTTGACGTTTCCAACTACTCCTTTGACGACAAGAAAAAGCACCAGAAGCCCACCTTTGACCAATACAAAAAGCAGGTGCTCGTTTACCGTGAATTTTTCAAGATACTCCGTCAGTACAAAAACGAGATAGAGACCGTCACCTTCTGGGGCGCAGCCGACGACGTGAGCTGGCTCAACTACTGCCCCGTCAAGGGCAGGAAGAACGGCGGTCTGCTGTTCGATGAAAACCAGCAGCCCAAGGAGGCATTTTATGCCATCTGCGACTTCTGACGACAGACGCATTGACAAAATGGGTCAAAAGAGTTAAAATAAAAGCAATTAAAAAAGAAAGCAGGAGGACAACATGGCAGAAGAAAAGAAAGAAAAAAAGAAAAAGCTTGGCATAATCGGCGAATTCAAGACATTTATCTCCAGAGGCAACGTGCTGGACATGGCGGTAGGTCTTATCATAGGCTCCGCATTCACGGCGATAGTGAACTCTCTGGTAAGCGACCTTTTGATGCCTCTGCTCAGCATGGTGACAGGCAAGGTGGATTTTACCGAGTGGAAGGTTATCCTGCAGGAGGCAGTGCTTGACGAGGAGGGCGAGGAAATAGCCGCCGCCATCTCGGTGAACTACGGCTCCTTTATCCAGTACATAATCAACTTCCTGCTGATAGCGATATCGGTATTCCTTTTGGTAAAGGTCATCAACACTATCCGTGACAAAGCCGAGAAGAAGAAAAAGGAAGAGGAAGCAGCCGCAGCCGCAGCAGCAGCGGAGGAACCCGCAGCACCCGACCCTCAGCTCGTGCTGTTGGAGGAGATCAGAGACCTGCTGAAAGAAAAGAAATAATATCAAAGACGCTCTCGGAAACGGGGGCGTCGGTTTTTCCCGCTGAAATGTAACCCTGCGGCGTTATGCGGGGTTTATTTATTGAAGTGCATTTCGAGGAGGGACGGAAAGCATGAAAAAACTATTATCGCTGCTTTGCGCAATGTGCCTTCTTCTCACTGCCTGTACCGATGAGAAGGGTCACATGATAGACATGAGCAAATACAGCGAAGCCGCAAAGCTGCTGACGGCTGACGACATTTATCTAATGAGCTTTAACTGCGGCTATGTCTGGGATACTCGATTTAAGCTTATAATTGAGACCGAGCAGCAGCTTGACTGCGCCATGAACGAATACGGCAGTATGATCGCAGACCTGCTCAGTGGAACGTCAGAGGAATATCCCATAAGCCATTACAGCTATGTTGTGGAGTATACTGCGGTGAGCACCGGCGGATACGACCTGAAGGCGGGCGCCTTGCTGGTGGACACCGACACGCTTTTCTTTGTGCGGTCTGTCGACAGCCGTATCCCTGACCCGAATTCCTACCAGCCTGATGTGATGGACGGCTTCTGCTATATGGCAGTGCTGCCCAAGGGCACGCTGCTGAACGAGCATTACGGGAACTGGACTTATCCTGAAAGTGAAGCGGCAAGCTGATTGAGTGTCAGTAAGATAAATTGGAATTTGTGCTATAAAAGCAGTTTAAAACAGAATAAGTGAGGAAGCAACTAATATTATCGCAATAGTTGTTAGAAGCAACTGCGTGTTTGTGCTAACCTAGAAGCACAAAAAAAGAAAGGAGGACCTATATATGAGGTTCAATATTTTAGCAGCAGCTTTAGCAGAAAACGGTGATATGCTGGGAGAGCAAACAGGAAGTTCGTCCATTTCTGTGGTGTTTCCCATTTTACTTATCCTTGGCATTGGCTTGACAGCTATCTCCGTGTACCTTGTTATTCTGGTAATCAAGGCATTGCGGCGATATCTGCGTTCTTCCGAAGTTAGGACGGAAAAGGTGCTTGTCCGAAAAACATTGGGAGAAACGCTGAAAGATTATCGCATGCAGTGCAACATGACACAAGAGTTTGTGGCAGAAGCACTAGGTGTAAGTCGGCAGGCAGTGTCGAAGTGGGAAACAGGCTCGTCAGACCCGAGCACCGCCAATCTGCTTGCCTTGGCAAAATTGTACGGGGTTTCTGCCGAAGAATTACTGAAAAGCATTTCCTCGGCAGAACAGCCGAAAAACACTTGAATTGTTAATTATATCAATAATATAAATTCTGATTTATCTCAATAAATAAACAGGGTATTGACCTCTCAATACCCTGTTTCCCTTTATTTATCAGCTTTAACTCCCGCCATCGTCCTCATAGCGTTAAGCACCGCCAGCACGCTCACCCCCACATCGGCGAACACCGCCGCCCACATATTGGCAAGCCCCAGCGCACCCAGCGCCAGCACGACAAACTTAACCACCAGCGCAAACACGATATTCTGCCGCACTATCCTCATTGTCTTTTTGGCTATCTTCACCGCCGCCGCTATCTTGGACGGCTTATCGTCCATCAATACCACGTCCGCCGCCTCGATAGCGGCATCGGAGCCCATACCGCCCATAGCGACGCCCACGTCGGCCCGTGACAGCACGGGAGCGTCGTTTATCCCGTCTCCCACGAACAGCAGGCTGCCCGACTTTTTCCCGTTCAGCAGCGCCTCGACTCTCTCCACCTTATCGGCAGGCAGCAGCTTTGTATACGCCTCGTCCAGCCCCAGCTCCTGAGCCACTGCCTCGCCAACGGCAGTCTCGTCTCCCGTCAGCATAACGGTCTTATTGACCCCTGCCGCCTTCAGCAGCCCGATAGCCGCCTTTGCATCTTCCTTAACTTCATCGGAAATAACGATATGTCCAAGATAAACGCCCTCCGCCGCCACATGAACAGCGGTGCCGACTTTATGGCAGGCATGGCAGACGACCCCCGCCTCCTTCATCAGCTTATCGTTCCCCGCAAGAACCGTTTTCCCGTCGATAACGGCAGAAATGCCTCTCCCCGCCAGCTCTTTGACGTCGGCTACTCTGCTCTGCTCTGTCGTTTTGCCGTAAGCCTCCTTCACAGACCGTGCAATAGGGTGGTCGGAGTAGCTCTCCGCCAGCGCCGCCGTCTCGATAAGCTGCTCCTTGGTGCAGTTTTCGGGGTGCAGAGCGGTCACTCTGAACACGCCCTTTGTCAGCGTCCCCGTCTTATCGAAAACCACCGTTTCCGCCTTGGCAAGCACCTCGAAATAATTTCCGCCCTTGATAAGTATACCCAGCCGTGAAGCCCCGCCGATACCTCCGAAAAAGCTCAGCGGCACCGAGATGACCAGCGCACAGGGGCAGGAGATAACAAGGAATATCAGCGCCCGCTCTATCCATTCGCTCCACTCGCCGCCGAACAGCAGCGGCGGCAGGACCGCCAGCAGCACCGCTGCGCCTACAACGCAGGGCGTATAAAATCTCGCAAATTTAGTGATGAAATTCTCGGTCTTAGCCTTTTTGGACGCTGAATTTTCTACCAGCTCCAGTATCTTTGACACGGTAGACTGCCCGAACTCTTTAGTGACCCGAACCTCCAGCAGCCCCTCCAGATTGACGCACCCGCTGACAACGTCGTCGCCCTCGGCAATGCTCCGAGGCAGCGATTCTCCCGTCAGCGCCGCAGTATCGAGGGAGGAGCTTCCGCTGACGACAACGCCGTCCAGCGGCACCTTCTCCCCAGGCTTCACCACAATAATATCGCCTATCTGCACCTCGTCAGGCTCCACCTGCACAAGCTCCCCCTCACGCCTTATGTTGGCGTAATCGGGACAGATATCCATAAGCTGAGAGATAGACCGCCGTGACTTTCCCACGGCATAGCTCTGGAACAGCTCTCCCACCTGATAAAACAGCATAACGAACACTGCCTCGGGGAACTCCTGCAAAGCGAATGCGCCGATTGTGGCAATGCTCATAAGGAAGTTTTCGTCAAAAATCTGACCGTGACCGATATTCCGCACGGCGCCCCACAGCACGTCCCAGCCCACCAGCAAATAGGGAACGGCGAAAGCGGGCAGCCTCCACCACCCCTCAAGAGGCAGCAGATAAGCCGCAACGAGCAAAACGCCGCTGAGGATTATCCGCACCAGCGTTCTTTTCTGTCTTTTAGTCATACCACTATCTCACAGTCCGGCTCAATTTTTCTGCAAATTTTGGCAGCCTGCTTAATAACGTCGTCGAACCTGTCGTCCGGCGCGTCGATAGTGATCTTCTGCATCATAAAGTTGACGGTAGCCTCAACGCCTTCCAGCTTATTGATAGCGCACTCCATCTTGGAAGCACAGTTAGCGCACTCCAGGTCTTTCATTTTAAATGTCTTTTTCATAAAAATTTCCTCCCAAAAAATTATTCTTCTATATGTTCCATTCCCTGTGCGATTATTTTATAAACGTGGTCGTCGGCAAGTGAATAAAATATGAGTTTACCCTCCTTGCGAGCCTTGACCAGCTTATTGACCTTCAGCACCCGAAGCTGATGCGAAGCCGCCGTCTGAGTAATACCAAGCAGCAGGGCGATGTCATTCACGCAAAGCTCCGACTCAAACAGCGCATAGAGCATTTTTATCCGTGTTGAATCCCCGAAGACCTTGAACAGCTCGGCGAGATCGTACAGCATTTCGTCTGCCGGCATCTGCTCCAGCACGGTTTTAACGGTTTTGTCCTCCGCGCGTAGGTATTCATTTTCCGCCATATTTTCGTCCTTTCATATAAACGTATGTTTGCTTGTTCATATATTAACATATTTTTTATCAATTGTCAATACCCAAAAGCAAAAAAATAAAAAAAGGAAAAGCAAACAGCCCCCTGCCGAAACAGAGGGCTGTTTTCCGACGTCAAGCAGTTACTTAGCGCCGTTTTCGTAAGACTCGATCATCTTCTTGACCATCTGACCGCCTACAGAACCAACCTGTCTTGCGGTGAGGTCGCCGTTGTAGCCTTTGTCCTTCAGAGGCACGCCTACTTCGTTAGCAGCCTGCATCTTGATGGAGTTGAGAGCTGCGTTGTTTCTATTGCCATTCTTGTTAGCCATTTTAGTATTCCTCCGTATGATATAAGGTAAGATATTTTCCTTAACGGTATTCACAAGGACAATCGCCCTTGTTGGTAATATTATTGCTCGGCAAAAAATCAATATGTAAGGAAATTTTTTTCAGAGTATGCAGAATTTTCATTGCACGGGAAAAAATTTAAAAATCCCCTTGACAAGAAAATTGCAAAATAGTATAATATATTAGTGTTCAAATTGCAACTCAATATACGGTATGCGCCAATAGCTCAGCTGGATAGAGTGACTGGCTACGAACCAGTAGGTCGGGGGTTCGAATC
>JAFLUH010000089.1 GCA_022508895.1 Oscillospiraceae bacterium | reverse complement strand
ATACGCCTCTTTTTCGTGTTCACTCAAAAGAGGCTGGACAGGCAGGCGGCTCGTGGAGCAGCCCTGTGCTTGCAGGAAACGGACTGCGCTTGCCTTTTTGCTGTGCTGACTTACTACGGTACTGCCGCCCCACCAACGTGTGCGCCCGCCCTCCCACCCCCGTAAACCTACCCCCAAAAAATAACTTTTCACTCTGCACTCTACACTTTCCACTGCAAAAACACGACCTGCGCTCAGCGCAGGTCGTGTTTTTGCTCACTATGTCCACCCATTCCTAACCATATACTCTCTGAAATTCTTCAGATTATCCCTTTCCCCTTGCCACTTGGGCGCACTGTCTGCCGCCAGCTTTATCCTCGGGATACGCAGCGGCTGCTCCCAGAAATCGAAAACACCCGTGGTGCAGAATTCGTTGATCTCGTCAGGCTCAAATGATGGTGCGGTTATGACAAAGGGGGAAATGTCCATGCCTATCCTGCGGCGTATGGTGCGTGCGGTTTTCAAGCCGCTGAGGTAGGGCAGGTCACGGGCGATTATAATTAAGTCGAACTGCTTTTGCGTCACCGCCTCCAGCGCCGTGTACCCCGATTCGCATATCGCAAGGTGGTAGCGGCTCTTGTCGGACAGCGCCGAGTATATCTGACTTGCATTTACGTTGTCGCATTCTACTGCAAGTATATTTATCATGGTATTCTCCTATTTGTAAAACAAAAAAACTCTTTATTTCAGCGACAGGGCGCAGCGTAAAATGCCGAAAAATGCCTATTTGCGTCCTATTTCAGCGCAGAATATTACAAAAAGTATGTTTATACAATGTCTATACCTGTCGTATTCTGTCAAACAAGACGATATGTTCACATTTTTCTGTTCATACGAACAGTCTTGTCCTCAAACCACCGCAGTAAACTCAGCCTCGCCGCTCTGTTCTCTTACCTCGCCGTCCTTGGTGTAGGTCAGGTTGACAGTGCTCTCGGAAACGGGCTTGCTCTCCGAATTGTTTTCCGCAGCAGTGTTCTCGGCTTCTTCGGGATTTCTTGCCTCCTCTATGCGCTCCTGTGTTTCGGTGCGGCGCTCCTTTATGCGCTGAGCAAGCTCCTCACGGTTTTCCTCAGCCTCGGCTCTTGCCTGCTTTGCTTCCTCTTTAAGCCCCTTGTCCGCCTGCTTCTTGTGGTCAATGGCAGCGGAACCGAGCTTTTCCACATAGCCCATGGCACGTTCCATTTTGGCTGTGTCGCCCTCTGCTCTTGCCTCCTTGTACACCTTCATGGGTACTCTTGTTTCCTGTAAGTAGGCGTTTGCGCCGATAAGTCCGTTTGCCGTATCAGCCCGCATTACAATTTCCTCCTTTAAAAGCTGCTGTCCAGCGAACCGCCCAGATTGGGACCTGTCTGATTAAGGCTGGAATAGTAATCCAGCTTCTTTTTCTCGTCGTTGAGCTGCATAAGCTGCTCTTTAGCCTCCTGCAGGCGGTTCTCAAACTGAAGCTGCAGAGCCTTGTCGTTTTCAGCCGCCTTGAACTGAGCCGAGCGCAGGTTCACTATCGCTTTTCTCACGGGGATAAGCTCGTCCTTGACGTGGGCATTGACGGTGCTGCCCGTCAGCATACCTCTTATCAGCTCCGCCTCACGCTCGTCGCCGCCGTCGATTATGCCGGTGGCTTCCGAGCGCAGCTCGCTTATCCTGTCGATGATTTTCTGCCTTTCGGCTATCTTTTCGGTAAGCAGCTCGTTCTCCTCGCTGTCGATTTTCATTATTTCTGCGCCGATGTCGGCGTACTCCTCCAGAAGCAGCTCCGTGTCGGTGAATATCTGGCAAAGGCGTTGAATATCGGTATTTGTCATAATAGCTCCCTTTCGTTTATCTGACTAAAACAGGCGGAAATATCTCTCCGCCTGTTTCGTATTTGTTTTTTAGCTGCGAAGGCTTTGTGCCGCGATCTCGTCCTTGGACATTGCAGAGACCTGAACGAAAGCGTCCTTCAGCTCGCCTATCATCGGCAGCAGCTCCCTGATCATTCCCGTATCCTTTTTTGCATTAGCCATGATTATCTGCTTGTTGAAGTAGATATACAGAGCGTCAAGGTTCTGTCCGATGGGAAGGTTTATATCCAGCACCGACCTCAGTGCGTCGATCACGTCCTGAGCCTTGCTTAGAGCGTGGTTGGCGCTTTCATAATCCTTTTTCTCGATAAAATCGATGGCACGGTTCAGTTGACGTTCCGTCTCGCCGTACAGCTTCACCACTATCTCCATAGGGGTAGCTGTGGTCACGGACTGCTTTTTATATGCTGCATACGGATTCATAGATCATATTCCTTTCAAAAATCAGGTCAAAAATCAGAAGTTGCCCAAAAGCTGATTGATGTAGGAGGTCTGGCTGTTCAGGTTACCGAGCATGGTCTCCATGTTGCCGTAGATCTTCCAGTAGCGATCCTGCTGCTGCTCATAGCGTCTCTGGAGGGAAGCTATAACGTCCTGCAGGGATTTGATCTTGTTATAGAGTGCGTTGGAGGTAGCGGAGGAGGTTCCGGCAACACCCGCCTTATCTACCAGCGAGCCTCTTTCGCCGGGGCCGCCGGTGGTTCTTGTAGCGTTGTTGATGATGGTCTCGAACTGATAAGCAATACCGTTTTCGGTGTTGGAGAACAGCTCGGTGATCTCGTCTGCGTACTTCTCAAACAGCGCCTCGAAGTCCTTGGTTTCGTCGAATATCAGCTTGCCGTGGTTGGAGTAGTCGCTGGAGGTGGTGATACCCAGAGTGTAAAGACCTACCTTGCTGCCGTCCGCTGCGTCAACGGAGTTGTACAGCACGCTTCTCAGCTTGCTCATGATGTCGGTGATGGTGGAGTCTCTGTACAGCAGACCCTTCTGAGCCATCTTCTCCCACTTGTTCTGCTGAGACTCGGACAGATCCATCTCGTCGATATCGTCGTCGGTGAGGAAGTAGTAATCCTTGTTGGGCTCCTCGTCAACGTAGCCGTAAATATCGTCGATAAGCTTGTTGTAATCCTCAACGAAGCTCTTGATGGTATCGATAGCCTTGGAGTAGTCACGGGAAACCTCGTTGGTGAATTCCTGACCCTCGGCAGCCTTTGTGAAGGTGAAGGTGGTGCCGTCTACGGTGTAGGAGTTGGAGTTGGTCTCCACCTCAACGTCGTTTATGGTGAGGTTGGTGTTGGTGCCCTCGGTGAACTCAGCTGCGTCGTTGAAGCCCAGAGCGTTCAGCAGTCCCTGACCGCCGTCCTCAAGGTCGATGTCAACGCCGGTGCCGTATTCATTGGCGGTGATGATAAACTGGTTGGTGAGGGTGGTATAGGTCATCTTCACGCCGGCCTCGGAAGCGTTTATCTTCTTCATCATGTCGCTGATGGTGGTATCGCCGCTGAAGCTGAAGCTTACGCCGTTGATGGAGAAGTTGTAGTTGCCGTCTGCGTCAGGCTCCAGACCCAGCTCCTCGAGCTTGGCGGTGGTGGACAACTGGCTTGCAGTACCTGTAACGTCGGTTTTCTCGAAGCCGAAGTCGTTGGTGCTTTTTGCGCCGGCGGTGATGGCGAACTTAGGCGTATGGCCCTCCATCTCAATTCTGCTGTCTGCCGTGATAGTCAGCTGACCGTCACGACCGTATTCAGCCTTGAGGTATGTGCCGTTCTTGAAGTTAAGGCTGTTAATGTTGTTTTCGATGTTTGCCTTGTTGAACTGGTAAACCGCCTCTTTTGCTGCATCGAAGCCCTCTGCCTTTCCGGCAAAGTCCTTGATATAGTCTTCCTCAGACTTAACACCCTTTTCTTCTGCGGTGAAGTATTCGTCGTAGAACGCTACTAACTGGGACTCGCTCAGGCGGTCCAGATCGATGGAGTGGTAGCCCTCGGGATACCTTCCCTCTATCTCAGTCAATGCGTCCTGATAGTCACTGTAGGAAGCGGAAGCCTCGAAATCCTCAGCGGAGAATCCGAAATCGTCTATGTCTCCTTCTCCGCCTGCCGCCTCAAAAGCAGCCTGCTTAGCCTCGGCAAAATACTTGTCGTAAGCTGCGTCGAGCTCCTGCTGCTTGAGCTGATCGGTGTAGCCGTCATATATCCTGTCGATCTCGGACTGCTTAGCCTTGTACTCCAGGGTGAGTGCGGCGCCGTCATCGTCATGCTCCTTGAAGTATTCGATATCCTCTTCGGTTACAGCATATTTCTGCTCCAGGAAATCGTTGAAGCTCAGCTTCTCTTCGCCCTCTCCAAGACCTGCAACATATTCGTCATACGCTTTCAGCTTCATCTTGGACTCGATGGCAGTGTTATAGTCCTCCTCGAGCTCAGCCATAGCCTTGTCGTAGTTATTCTGAGCGATCTTCTCGGCAAATTTCTGCTTATCCTCGTCGGAGGCGTCCTTCCACCAATCCTTGAAGCTCTCGTAAACCTCGCCGTCACGCTGGTTCAGAACCACCTGCTTGTACAGCTCATACTTTTCCGCCAGCTCATCGTCTGCAGCTATATCCTCTGCAGATTTAAGATTGCCGCTTCCGTCGAACAGATCGTCGAAGTAATTCTCGTCCAGAGTGTAGAAGGAAACGGTCTTGCTGTCGGTGCCGGAAGTGATGGTGAAGGTGTTGTTGCCTTCCTTGAGACCGGACAGATCCGCTTCTCTTTTGTTGGTATACCAAGCGGGCTTGGTAGCTACAACGGAGGATTTGTCGGTGGAGGCGAACTTGTTGTTTTCGTCAAGGTAAACACGACCCTTGCCGTTATTGGTAACGCCGAAGGACTCTTTCAGAGCCTCGTTTATGTTATCACGCGTCTGTTCTTTGGTGTTGCCGGCTTCAAAGGTGACGGTTTCGGTTTTGCCGCCCACGGACACCTTCATGGTATATTCTCTGCCGGCTTCGCATTCGCTCAGATCGAACTCCTTGCCGGAATCGGCAGCGGACTTATATGTAGACTGAGTAGCTACCTTGTTCACCTTAACGTTGTAGGTGCCCTGGTTAGCGTTGGTGCTGCTGGTAACGGTAACGCCGGGCACATAGTTGTTGCCGGTGGAGCTGGTGAGAGTGCTCTTGAAGCTGTTGAACATGGTCTTGGACTTCAGACAGGTGCCGACGTTAAGTATATCGAGATACTTGTTCTTGAAAGCGTTGAGCTTGTCAATAACGGTACGGTAAGCGTCCTGCTGAGCCTGAAGCTTCAGAATGGATCTCTGGTTCTTGTTGATCTTGTTCTTCGTGGCGGCGGTCAGGGCGTTGACGATAGCTTCGGTGTCAAGTCCGGAGTTGAGGCCGCTCATTCTGAGTGTGTTGTTTGCCATGGGTATCAGTCCTCCTTGTTATAATTCAAAAGCGCTTCTAATGCGTCCTTGCCGAGCGCCTTTGATGAATCCTTGTTTACGTTCTGGGTATCTATAAGCTCGTTTCGGATAATTTTTATATCCTTCGGAGCCGAAACTCCCAATTTTACCCGATCCTTTGAGACCTCGAGAACCATTATCTCAATGTTGTCGGCGATTATGAGACTTTCATCTGTTTTTCTTGTAACTACCAGCATATTAAGCCTCCTGTCCCGTGTCAGGCTTCTTGTAGATGGGCTGACGGTAGGGGTAATTCTCGGACAGTATGACCTGCATCGCCGTTTTTTCGTCCTCGTTGATGACGATGGGGGATTTCATGTTGACGGTTGTCTCACGGAAATCCTCGGGAACGTTGGCAATGCACAGGACTCTTACTGTTGAGCTGTCCTTTATATTAAGTATTGACCTCTCGCTGCCGTTCAGCTCTACCTTATAGTCCTCGCAGAACAGCTCCGGATCGAACACGATGAAGCAGGGGCGAAGGGAATCGGTGCACTGAAGCCACATGGGGTACTGATTCTCCTTGGGAGCTATCAGTGCGAAATGCTTTGCCTCGTCAAAGGCGTAAAGCCCGTTGGGGAAGCTTATGATCTGTTCCTCTGCAACATCTACGGGTCCGAAATCTCTGGTTTCTATTTTCATAAACTGCCTTTCTTTATAAAGGAACTTTTACTGTTTAGTGTCCAACAATGCGGTTTTGCGGAGCAGAAATGCGGCAATTGTATCGTTCTGCGATACAATTGCTCCCATGAGGGGAATTCCGCAGTTTGCGCAGCAAACTGCTATGCCCTGAATTCGGGAGCTGCGCTGTCCGGGAAGTAGTCGGGGCTTCCCATATACATAATATCGACGTAAGCTCTCTGCACAATGGTGAAATTTACCGTGCCCCTGTCCAGCTGGTAGGGAACTATCCCCGTGTTTGCCCAGTCGATATTCACCTCGGTGGGGTGGTGGTCTATCTCCACGCCGCCTCTGGTTATCTGAACGTTGGCGTCCTCGGAGGGGATAAAGGTGAGCTGAGCCTGTGACGGCTCCACTTTCCTGTCCTGCCAGTAGTGCTGCTTTGCGATCTCCACCGGAGACATACGCTGCCTTACCATCGCTTCGCCGTCCCGTGCCGTCTGTCTGGTGAAGTCTGCGCATTTCTGTCTCGCCTTCTGGACGTGCATCCTGATAAAGGCCTCGTCGGACATATTACTGAGTCCCATGCTTTCACGGGCAGCCTTGGTATCTATCTGCACGTCCGCCGGGGTGGTGTGCACCTCGATGCCGCCCAGGTTGGTGTTCTGCCGGATAAAGATGTAATCCTGTCCGGGGTTCACCATACGGGGGTGCTTTATGGAGGTGTCCATGACGGTGGGCTGTATATTATAGTGAAGCAGATCGGAACTTATCATGGTAAAACCTCCTTCCATATGCGTTCGCTTTGTTGGCGTGGCGTCCTTGCCACGCCTTTGGGCGACCGCTTGACGGCGTCCTTGCCGTTTTGTATTTATTGGTTATCTGATAAAATCGAATATTGACTGAGGTACAGCCGAGGAAGTCATCTGCAGGCTTGCTGAGAAGATGGCGTCCAGCAGCGTTCTGGTGGTGGATTCCGCCGCAAGGTCGGTGG
>JAFLUH010000088.1 GCA_022508895.1 Oscillospiraceae bacterium | reverse complement strand
TCGCTTACCGTGAGACTATCCGCAAGAAGGTCAGCGTTGAGGGCAAGCACAAGAAGCAGTCCGGCGGTCACGGTCAGTACGGTCACGTTAAGATGGAATTTGAGCCCGGCGACGTTGAGGAGCTGGTGTTCCAAGAGACGGTAGTAGGCGGCAGCGTGCCCAAGAACTACTTCCCCGCAGTTGAAAAGGGACTTCAGGAGAGCATTGCTCACGGCGTATTGGCGGGATATCCCGTTGTACGGCTGAAAGCCACGCTGTTTGACGGCTCCTACCACCCCGTTGACAGCTCGGAGCAGGCGTTCAAGATGGCTGCGCACCTTGCGTATAAGGCGGGTCTGCAGCAGGCGGCACCCTGCTTGCTTGAGCCGATAATGAGCCTTGCCATCACCGTTCCCGACGATAACACAGGCGACGTTATGGGCGTTGTCAACAAGAGGAGAGGCGCCGTGCTGGGTATGAATCCCGTGGGCAAGGGCATTACCGAGGTGCTGGCTGAGCTGCCTATGGCGGAGACGGGAGACTTTGCTACCGTTATCCGTCAGATGACGAGAGGTATGGGCGGATTTACCATGGAGTTTGCACGGTATGAGCAGCTGCCCTCTAACCTTGAGGCGGACGTTATTGCCAATGCGCCTAAGTATAGTGAGTACGAAGGCTGATTTGGCAGTACGCAGTGCAAAGTGAATAGTACACAGTAAATTGAACACCGACGGGTTGCTTATCCGTCGGTGTTTGTTATTTCAAGCATTATTCTTGCGCCCATGCAGAAACCGTTTTTGAAGATTTCGTACTCGTCCATATTGTAAAGCTCGGTGCGTATCTCGTTTATTTTGTAATAAAGCTCCTTTTCCTCCTCGGTCAACAGGGAGAGGAATTTGCTTTCGGTTTTGTCGGCTGTGTCAAGAAGGTCGTTGTATTGGGAGTGAGTGGGCTTTTTTATTTTGTCATACATTTATATGCTTAAATAAAATAATAGCATACAAGCGTATGACAGTCAAGGTATAAAACAAACTTTTATGATAAAATCTACTTAAAGTACAAAACAAAGGGTGGATTTTATGTATTTTTATCCAAGATTAAGAGATTTAAGAGAAGACAAGGATAAAACCCAAAAGGATATTGCAGAGGTTCTGAACGACTCAAGACAGCACTATCAGCTGTATGAAAGCGGCAAAAGGCAAATAACATTCGATAAAGTAATCGCCCTTGCAAAATATTATGACGTTTCAATAGACTACATCGCAGGGCTGACAAACGACAAAAGCAAAAAATGGTAAGCGGAGGTACGGTTATGAAAGCACTTATTATCGGCGGAACAGGCACCATCAGCAGCGCAGTAACGGAGCTGCTTATCGAAAAAGACTGGGAAGTGTATGTGCTGAACAGGGGGACGGGAAGAAAGACCTTGCCCGAAAAGGTTAAGCAGATAACCGTGAACATCGACGACGAGGCTGCTGTAAGCGAAAAGCTGGCGGGACTGCACTTTGATTCGGTGTGCGAGTTCATCGGGTTCGTGCCTGCGCAGCTTGAAAGGGACTATCGGCTGTTTAAGGGAAAGACGGAGCAGTACATCTTCATCAGCTCCGCTTCGGCTTACCACAAGCCCGCCCGCAGCCATGTCATCACCGAGGGCACTACCCTTGCAAATCCTCACTGGGAATACTCCCGCAATAAGATAGCCTGCGAGGAGTACCTGATGAAGCTGTACCGCGAGGAGGGTTTCCCCGTTACCATCGTCCGCCCCAGCCACACCTATGACGAGAGGAATATTCCCGTGGGCGCTCATGGGAAAAACGGGTCGTGGCAGGTGATAAAGAGGATAATGGAGGGGAAGCCTGTTATTGTGCAGGGAGACGGGTCGTCGTTGTGGACGCTTACCCACAACACCGATTTTGCGGTGGGATTTGCGGGGCTGATGGGCAATCCTCATGCGATAGGCGAGGCGTTCCATATCACAAGCGATGAATCGCTGACGTGGAACCAGATATATGAGACTATTGCGGGAGCGCTGGGCGTTCAGCTGAAGGCTTATCATGTGGCAAGCGATCTGCTTGCAGAGGTGGGAAAGCAGTACGATTTCGAGGGCGGACTGCTGGGCGACAAGTCGGTAACCGTGGTGTTCGACAACAGCAAGCTGAAGCGGATAGTGCCTGAGTATAATGCGGTGGTAAGCTTCAAGGAGGGCGTGAGGAAGGCGCTGGACTATATTTTGGCGCACCCTGAGTGTCAGGTGGAGGACGAGGAGTTTGACGAGTGGTGCGATAAGCTGATAGCAGCGCTTGAAAAGGCGAAAAAAGAGCTTATGTAAAAATAAAAGCTGTGGGTTTCCACAGCTTTTTTGCTATTTTTGTTATACGTCCGCCTCCATCACGACCCCGTCGTCGTCCTTATAGTAACCCTTGCGAACGTGTATCACCTTAAACCCGTACTTTTTGTACAGCTCCAAGGCGGCGGTGTTCTTCGACCTTACCTCAAGAAATACCTTGTTCGTATTTTTGGGGCAGCTATCGAAAAAGGCTTCCAGCAGGTGCTTGCCCAGCCCCTTGCGGCGGTATTCGGGCAGGACGGCTATGCGGTACAGCTCCGCTTCGCCGTTTGCGGCTGCACCTATGAAATAGCCTGCAGGAGCTTTGTTTTTGCCGTACTGCATTCCGTACAGCACGTCGCTGCGGCAGAGAGTCTCCTTCACCGCATTTTCGCTCCAGAAGCTGTCGGGAAAGCACTGCTGCTCTAACCTCGATATGGTTTCTTCGTAGTTTATCTCACTCATTTTATAATTCCTCACCGGTGCGTTGTCGTCTATGCGTACCATTGGGGGAAACCCTTTTTAGCAAAAGGGTTAATCCCTAGTACTAATTTCCGAAAAAAGTGTTTACTTTTTTCGGAAATTAGTACAACCCCCTTCCTAAAATTTCTGATAAATTTTTCTTTTTGGCGATAGTCCGCCTAAAAGAAAAATTATTAAAAGTCTTTGGAAAGGGGTCGTACTAATTTCCAAATAGAATATTTGGAAATTAGTACCGGGAATCAACCTTTCTTCCAGAAAGGTTTTCCCCAGTGGTACGCATTGGCGGCAACGCACTACTTGATGTACATTCTATAAAATTCAATCAGGCTGTCTCTGCAGTCACGGTACGCCTGTATACCGTTATAATACGGGTCGGAGATACCCAGCACCGTCACCTTGTCTGCTATGTCCTTTTCCTTGTAGTAGGAGCAGAGGGTTATTTTCTGCCGCTGGGTCATAACGTGAATGGCGTCGAAGCTGTCTATGTCGTATTCCGAAATATGGGTGGGGGTGTGGTCGGTGGTAATGCCTATCTCCTCAAGCACCTCCACTACGTTGTCGTCAATGTGAGAACCGATGACGGCTACCCCTGCGCTTTTGAAAAAGTAGGGTGCATTCTTTTCCCTTGCAACTTTGTTTGCTATCTCCATCGCCATAGGGCTGCGTGTCTTGTTGGAGGTGCAGACTATAAGGATATTTTTCATTGTGAGTACCTCCCTTAGTGGGTGTCGAACCAGGTTTTGCCCGTTTTCACGTCGGCTGTCAAGGGTACGTCCAATTTTATGCAGTTTTCCATTTCCTGCTTCAGTATCTCCGCCGCTTTTTCCGCATACTCCTCTTTTACCTCAACTATAAGCTCGTCGTGCACCTGAAGGATAAGGCGGGCGGGAAGCTTTTCACGTTCAAGGCGTTCGTACACCTTTATCATGGCGAGCTTGATTATGTCGGCGGCAGTGCCCTGTATGGGGGTGTTCATGGCAATTCGGTTTGCCGCCGCCTGCACGTTTTTGTTGGCGGCGTTTATCTCGGGGATATATCTGCGCCTGCCGAAAAGGGTCTCTACATAGAGGTTTTTCTTTGCGTCGGTCACCGTCTTTTTCATGAAAGCGTCAACGCCGCTGTACTTGCTGAGATATGCCTCGATGTAGCGCTTTGCTTCGGCTACGGAAACATTGATGTCCTTGGACAGGGAGAATGCGCCTATGCCGTAGACTATACCGAAATTGACCGCTTTTGCTCTTGAACGCAGCTCGGGGGTCACCCAGTCTATCGGCTGATTGAACACCTGCGAGGCGGTCATGGTGTGAATGTCGTCGCCGCTCAGGAAGGACTGCTGCATTAGTTTGTCCCCTGCAAGGTGGGCTAATACCCTCAGCTCTATCTGGGAATAGTCGGCATCTGCAAGGACATATCCTTCCTTTGCCACAAAAAATTTCCGCATATTGCGTCCAAGCTCGGTTCGGACGGGAATGTTCTGGATATTGGGCTCTGCGCTGCTTATTCTTCCTGTGCGTGTCTCGGTCTGCTTAAAGGTGGAGCGCACTCTGCCGTCGCTGTCCACCGCCGCCTTTAAGCCGCTGACGTAGGTGCTCTGCAGCTTGGTGAACGCCCGATAGTCGGTTATCTTGTCGATTATGGGGTGCTTGTCTCTCAGCTCCTCCAGCACGTCTGCATTGGTGGAGTAGCCTGTTTTCGTCTTTTTGCCGAAGGGCAGATTCAACCTTTCAAAGAGGATAACGCCAAGCTGCTTGGGTGAGCCGATGTTGAAGGTCTCCCCTGCAAGGGCGTATATCTCGCTCTCGGTTTGCTCTATTCTGCTTTTCAGCTCCTCGCCGAATTTGTCTATGCCTGCTAAATCAAGCTGCACGCCGTCCTGCTCCATCGACACAAGCACTTTGGCAAGGGGCATTTCTATCTCGTTCAGGGTTTTTGTCAGGTTCTCCTGAGCTATGCGATTGACCAGCTTGGTTGTCAGCTGATAGAGACAGTCGGCAAGCTGTTCATCATTTTCGGGAACAGGAACGCCGTACTCGGTACATAAGCGCTTCAGGCTGTAATCATTCGCATTGACGTTCAGCAAATATGCAGCCAATGTTATGTCAAACTCCACATTATTTACGGCCATGCCTTTGGGCATTGCATAGCTGTACAGGGCTTTCAGGTCGAAGCTGCGCTTGGGCTCGCCGCCGGCAAGAAGCTCTGCGGCAGCTTCGGCTGTGAGGCGTTCCGCTTTGCCGTTTCTGCACACAAGCAACGCTTCGCCGTCAAGCATTATGTCAGGGGTGTTTTTGTCGGGGATTATGGTGTTCTCCGCTTTTTCCTCGGCTGCGGCGGAAGCTGCGCTTTTGGCGTAGGCGGCTTCGGTGGCTGCCTTTACTGCGGCGGCAGAAACGTTCATCTTCTTCAATAAAGTGAACATTTCCAGCTCGGTGAGGATAGCGGTAAGGGTCTGCTCGTCACGCTCCTTGGGGACGTAGGCGGCAGGGTCGGTGTTTACGGGGGCTTCAAGGGAAATTGTACCAAGTTCATGGCTTAAAAAGCAGCTTTCCCTGCCCTCTGTCAGCTTTTTGCGAAGGCTGTCGGTTATTGTCAGATTGTCAAGATTATCGTAAATATTACTTATAGTAGAATATTTTTGTATCAAATCAAGAGCCGTCTTTTCCCCTACGCCCTTTACTCCGGGTATATTGTCGCTGCTGTCGCCCATCAGCGCCTTTACCTCTATCATCTGTCTGGGTTGAACACCGTACACTTCCTGTATCTTTTCGGGAGTGTAGAGGACGTCCTCCTTGTTGCCTGCAAGGTTTACCCACACCTTGTCGGTGACAAGCTGGAAGCTGTCACGGTCGCCGGTGGCGATGATTGCGGTACCACCTGCCAGCTCAGCGGCGTGGGAGATGGTGCCTAAAATATCGTCCGCTTCCCAGCCTTCCTTTTCCACTATCGCTATGCCCATTGCGGTGAGTATCTGCTTGACGTAGGGCATCTGCATGGCAAGCTCCTCGGGCATGGGCTTCCTTGTGCCTTTATACTCCGAGTATAATTTGTGTCGAAATGTCGGAGATTTAAGGTCGAAGGCTACCGCAATTCCGTCGGGCTTGAAGCCTCCTTGCAGCTTCAGCAGGATATTGAAAAAGCCGGTTATTGCGTTGGTAAACACGCCTTTTTTGTTGGAAAGGGCTTTTATGCCGTAGAATGCGCGGTTCACTATGCTGTTTCCGTCGATGATAAGCAGCTTCATTTTGCCCTCTCCTTTTTTAATAGTATGTTCACGAAACGGTCAAATTATGTTGAATTTTGTTCAATTATGCCTGAATATGTTTTTCAGCTTGGACAAAAAGCCCGCTTTCTTCTCGGCTTGGGCGTTTTGTTCACGTTTTTCGGCGTTTATGTACGCCTGCTCGTAGAAATAGAGCTGGGAATCAAGCGGCTCCTCGCCCTCTGCACGGGGCTTTCTTATGTAGGAGCCGTCGGGCTGCTGCACACGGGCTTTTACGTTGTCCTTCAGCATGGTGTTGAAGATGTCCACCAGCCTGTCCTGTATCTCGGGATTTTTTATGGGAGCGGCTACCTCTACACGGCGCTCGGTGTTGCGGGTCATGAAGTCGGCGGAGCTGATATACACACGGCGGCGTTCGTTTTTGCCGAAAATATAGATACGGCTGTGCTCCAGAAATCTGCCTACTATGGAAGTCACCGTGATGTTGTCGGTGAAGCCGGGGATACCTGCCACAAGACAGCATATCCCTCTTATTATAAGCTGAATTTTTACGCCTTTTCTTCCTGCCTCCACCAGCTTCTGGATAATGTCGATGTCGGTAAGGGAGTTCAGCTTTAATCCGATGTAGCCCTCAGCTCCGTGGGTCATCTCACGGTCTATCATCTCCACTACCCTCGATTTAAGGCAGTTGGGAGCTACCCACAGGGTGGTGCTGCTTTCCACTGCAACTCCCACCGATAAATTGTTGAATATCAGGGAGGCGTCCGTGCCGAAATCCTTGTCTGCGGTCATCAGGGTAAGGTCGGTGTACAGCTTGGAGGTGCGCTCGTTGTAGTTGCCGGTGCCTACCTGCGTTATGTACTTTATCTCGCTGCCCTCACGCCTTGTTATCAGCAGCAGCTTGGAATGGACCTTCAGGGAGTCCAGACCGTATATGACGGTCACGCCCGCCTCCGCAAGGCGCTTTGCCCAGCCGATGTTGTTTTCCTCGTCAAATCTTGCCCGAAGCTCCACCAGCGCCAATACCTCCTTGCCGTTTTCGGCGGCACGGATAAGGGCGTTGACTATCTTGCTGTCACGGGCGACACGGTAGAGGGTTATTTTTATCGATACTACCGTGGGGTCGAAGGCTGCGCCCTCCAACAGTCGGGTGAAGTGGCTGAAGCTTTCGTAGGGGTAGAACAG
>JAFLUH010000087.1 GCA_022508895.1 Oscillospiraceae bacterium | reverse complement strand
CCTTATCCCCCATCAGAATGGAGAACGTCAGGTCAGCCTTGGCAGCGTCGTCCAACGTCACCTGCAGCATGGTCCGTGTATCGGGGTCCATGGTAGTCTCCCACAATTGAGCAGGGTCCATCTCGCCCAGACCTTTATAGCGCTGCACGTCGACCTTGGCGTTGCCGTCCCCCTGAAGCTCCTTGATATAGGTATCCCGTTCAGGCTCGGAGAATGCGTACCTGACCTGCTTCCCCCTGCTGACCTTGAACAGGGGCGGCTGGGCAAGATAAACGTGACCCTCCTCCACCAAGGGTCTCATAAACCTGAAGAAGAACGTCAGCAGCAGTGTCCGTATATGCGCCCCGTCAACGTCGGCATCTGCCATGATAATGACCCTGCCGTACCTCAGCTTGGTAATGTCAAATTCCTCGCCCAAGCCCGTTCCCAGCGCCTTCACCACGGGGGTAAGCTTGTCGTTGCCGTAAACCTTGTCCACTCTCGCCTTCTCCACGTTGAGCATCTTGCCCCACAGGGGAAGTATCGCCTGAAAGCGGCTGTTCCTGCCCTGCTTGGCGGAGCCGCCTGCGGAGTCTCCCTCTACGATATATATTTCAGTCTTTTCTGCGTCCTTGTCGTAGCAGTCCGCCAGCTTACCCGGCAGTCCCGCTCCGTCGGCGGCGGATTTCCGCTTTGCCTCCATCGCCTTCTTTGCGGCGTCTCTTGCCGCCTGCCCGTTTATGGCTTTCACAACTATCGTCTGAGCGGTGTCGGGGTGCTCCTCGAAGTAGTAGGTCAGCTTCTCGCTCACTACCTTGTATACGGCAGGACCCACCTCGGGGTTGCCTAACTTGCCCTTGGTCTGCCCCTCAAACTCACACTCGGGCAGCTTTACGGAAATGACTGCGTTGATAGCCTCACGGATAGCCTCGCCGCTTAATGCAACGAACTCGTCCTTCTTGTCCTCGTCCTTTTTCTTGGCTCTCTTTTTGGAGTTAGCCGCTTCTTTTTCCTTATACGCCTTTACAAAGTCGTTGACCACCTTATTGAGCGCCCTCTTGAAGGCAAGCTCATGGGTGCCGCCGTCCACCGTGTGGATATTGTTGGCGAAGGAGCGGAACGCCTCGCTGTTGAAGTCGGTGTTGTACTGGAACGCCACCTCCACCATTATCTCGTCGATAACGTCCTTTATATAGATAATATCGGGGTGCAGTCTCTCCGCTCCCCTCTTTTCCTGAAGCCAGTCCACATACTCCACGATACCGCCGTCGTACTTCAGGCTCTCGCTTCTCACATTGTCGCCGTCCCGCTTATCGGAAAGGGTTATCCGTATGCCGCCGTTAAGGAACGCCTGCTCCCTCATTCTGTCAAGGAGGGTGGAGTAGTCGTAATTCACGTCATGGAAAATCTGCCCGTCCGCCTTGAACTTAACGGTGGTGCCTGTCCTGTCGGTGTCGCCGATTATTTTCAGCTCCTCGGTGTAGCCGCCTCTGTCGAAGTGCTGGAAATGGATATTCTTTCCGTCGTAGACCGTCAGCTCCAGCCACTCGGACAGCGCATTGACAACGCTTGCGCCGACGCCGTGAAGACCGCCTGACACTTTATATCCGCCGCCGCCGAACTTGCCGCCTGCGTGGAGTATCGTATACACGACGGTAGCGGCGCTTATGCCCTCCTTGGGGTGTATGCCCGTAGGGATACCTCTGCCGTTATCGCTGACCTGTATGATATTGTCGGGCAGTATCTGCACGTCTATCTCGGTGCAGTAGCCTGCCAGCGCCTCGTCTATCGCATTGTCCACTATCTCATACACCAGATGGTGCAGACCGCCGGGACCTGTCGAGCCGATATACATACCCGGTCTTTTGCGTACCGCCTCCAAGCCCTCAAGTATCTGTATATCCTCGGCGTCGTAGCCGTGCTCCACCTTGGTTGCTTCTTCTATCATAGCAGCGTTATCCTTTCGTTCATACTGATTTCCGATAACAAAAGCGTACAAAAAATCCGGATACAGGGTCGGGCGTCCGCTTTGTCTGTGCGGTGTCCTGCCGCTGCGAAGATTTTTTGTGTACACTTTTTATCGGAAATCGGTAATAGCCTATTATTATAATATAGTATATCACATTTTCGGTTTTTTTTCAAGGGTTTTTCCTTATATTTGCAGGGCTTTGCACAATTTTTGACGCCCCTGAGCGGCGAAAAAAATCGGATTTTCACGCAAAAAAAATCCGCAGGATTTAACTCCTGCGGACTTGGTATTTTTGCTTACAGCTTGTAGAATATCTCGGTGAATTCTTCTCTTTCCTCGTTGCTCATTGAGGTAATGGTGACAAGACCCATATAATTGCCCTTGGAAATGCAGATAATGCGCTCATAAACGTCCATGCCGTAGGACTGACCTACCACGTCGATACCGTAGTGGTTGGCGCCTGCGAAGGAAACGTTTATCTTCTCGGCAACTGCGTTGTCTATAACGCCCTCCAGCGTCTCTGCCAGAGAATCAACGGACATATCGACGTATTCCTCCTCGGTGACCTCAAGGATAACGCTGCCTATGCCCATTTTCTGGACTACTACGTTGACGTTGGAGCCTGTCTCTTTTCCTGCCAGCATTTCGTAAACCGAGTTGCCCGCTTCCGCTTTTCTTTTCAGCTCCTCGTCGGTAGCTGCACCGCCGTTGTAGCTCGAAAGTTCGTCTCTGGTGAGCCAGATCCACTCCTCGCCGCTGAAATCCGCGCCTATGCCCAAAAAGCTGCTGGAGAACACACCGTCTTCCATGGAGCCGCAGAAGTATTCAACCTCTGAGCCGCTGTCGTCATCGATGTCGTCGTCGTCATCGCTATCGTTGTTGTTATTGTTGCTGCTGCCGTTATTGCTGCTGCCGCCTAAGTTGACACCGCCGCCGCTGTTATTTCCGCTGCCTCCGCCGCTGCTGTTGCTGCTGCAGGCGGTGAGCAGCATACAAGCGCACACCGAGATCGCCGCAAGGATATACACTATCTTTTTCATGGTTTTTTTCCTCCCTCTTTCATCTATACTCAGCTAAGAGCATAGAACATTGCAGTAATATCTTTTATTTCCTGCTCACTAAAAGCATTGATGCTGATAAGCCCCATAAGATTGCCCTTTTTCACGCAGATATAGCGGCCGTAAACAGACACTCCGTAAGCCTCGCCGCTGACGTCAAGCGCCTGATGGGTCACGCCTGCAACGGTGACGGTGGTAGTTTTGGAGTTTACGTTGTCCATAATATCCGCAAACTGCTCGACCAGCCCTTCCTTGGAGCCGTTTATGTACGCTTCCTCGCTTATGTTGCCCAGCTTTGAAACGTTGGTGTCCTCGTATATCAGCATTACGTTGACTCCCGATTCCTGAGTAGCGACCATGTCCTGTATCGCCGCATTCTTTTTCAGCGCTGCGTTCAGCTGCTCGTCGCTTGCACCTGAAGCATGGTTTTCAGCGGCTATCTGGTCGTCTGTGTAGAAGGTCCATACGTCAGTGTCGAAATCTGCGCCGAACCCTAAAAGCTCACAGGTGAACTTTCCGTTTGAATCGACCTTGCTGCGGGTATAGGTTACGTTTTCTGCCGCACCGCAGGCCGTAAGCAGCATACTTGCACATACGGCAGCGCCTGCAATGGCAAATATGATTTTTTTCATTGTCTTTTCTTCCTTTCTTTTTTTGCAAAAAACATTATAGCAAAAAAGAAGAAAAATGTCAATATGATTTACAAGGTTGGATTCACAATATGCTCTTTATTCTTTACCGCTCTTGCTTTCAATGTACCCGCTCCCACATTCGTTACATAAACGCAGTCTCTGCACACCACAAAGCTCTTGGGCATATCAAGGCTCACATAGTAAATGCTACCGCTTTTCTGGCAGCGGCTCAGATACTCGTTCACGCTCTTTTCCACCGAGGTGCGCTCTATGTCGAAAATGCCGATTATGTCCTCGGCGGGGACGGTTACGTCGCTTCCTAAATGAATGTACATGGGTTCCTTTCTGGGAAGAAGAACATCAACTTAGTTCAACTCCACCGTTCGGCTTCGCCGAAACTTTGCGTACCATTGGGCTGGAAAATTTTTGTAAAAATTTTCCCCCCAAACCCCCTTTCAAAAACTTTTAATACGGCATGGATGCCGTCGGTGTTCGCCCAAGGGCTTGGCACGGATGCCAAGCCAACAGAGCGAACACCTGTGCTCGCTTCGCTCGCCACTTTTTTGCGTTCATCTTTTCTTTTTTCATGCACAAAAATTTTATTGCTCTTTGAAATTTCCCTTCTCGACCTCCCAATATTTCCCCGCTCCGAGCTGCTCAAAATCATTTTTATTACAACCTGTAATAAAAACCTGACTTTCTACTATATGGCTAAGAATAAACCCACGTCTCTCCTCGTCCAGCTCGCTGAGCACATCGTCCAGAATTATCACGGGCGCCTCCCCCCATTTCTCAGCAAACATTTTCGCCTGAGCAAGCCTGAGCGCTATCGCAATGCTCCGTATCTGCCCCTGACTTGCATAGTCCCTTGCAGGTCTGCCGTCGATGTAGAAAGCTATATCGTCCCTATGCACGCCCACCAGCGTGTGACCTGCGGTAAGCTCTCTGGACAGATTCCGGTCCTGCTTTCTGAGGTAGGTGTCCAGCATAAGGTCAACGTCCGCTATGGTGAAGGGAGTGTCTTCCATGACGGAGCTCTGATACTCCATTCTAAGCGTTTCTCCCCTGTTGTTCAGCTTAGAGTAAAACTCCTCGGTGTACCTGCTCAGCAAGCCGAAGTATTTTATCCTGCCCACCATCACGTTTACTCCCGCCTTTGCCACCTCCTCGTTCCACACGTCCATCTGAACGTAGTCGGAGCGTGTCCTGCCCGCCTCGTGAAGTGAGGCAAGGTAGGCGTTCTTCTGCTTCATCGCTCGGAAATAATTCCCCACGATGTTCCTGTGGACTTTATTCATCATGTCCGCAGTGTCGTCCGCCAAGTCCCGACGGGCGTCGGGAGAGCCTTTGACAAGGTATAAATCTTCAGGTATAAATATTATTGTTTTTAACTGCGGGTATAATTTTATGCCGTCCTTATAGCTGATACCGTTTATTTTCCGCTCTATGCCGTTTTCGTTGATATTGCAGTCAAGGCGGTTTATCTTATTCGGGTGAGCGTCCACCACAAATTTCAGCGAGATACTGCATTCCCCGCCAAAATCGGGAACGAGCTCCGCCGCCTTATTGGTGCGGAAGCTCCTTTCCACGGCGCAGGTAAGCGCCTCCATGAGATTTGTCTTACCTTGGGCGTTGCTGCCGCCTATTATGTTGGTTTTCTCCGAAAAAACAAACTCAGCCGACTTTATATTACGGAAATTTTTTACTGAAAATTCTTTTACTATCATAGTTCCTCTACCGTGCAGAAATATTCCTGTCCGTCAAACGATACCGTTTCGCCGCCCCTTAGCTTTTTTCCCCGCATAAGGCACACCTCTCCGTCTACCTTTACAAGTCCGTCAAGAATGACCTGCTTTGCAATACCGCCTGTATCGGCGGCGCCTGCCAGCTTCAGAAACTGGTCTAATTTGATGAATGGAGGTTTGAAGGTAATTTTGGTCATAATTATCACCTTTCTGTAAAAATAAGCAGATCACTGCTAATAAAAAGGCAGCTGTAAAGACTACAAACTGCCCGTTTAGTTTTTAGTTTTCAGGATTTCATCTTAACGGGAACGACCAGATAAGTAAAATCCTCCCCGCTGACAGGAACTATCTTGATGGGCGACAGCGGTCCCGTGAACTGCAGCTTCACCTCGTCGCACTCGGAGTTTCTCATAGCGTCCATCATAAAGCGGGCGTTGAAAGCTATCTCTAACTTGGGATAAGGATAATCAGCCTTTATCTCCTCATGAATGGAACCGAGGTTAGTATTACAGGTAACGGTGAGCTTATTATTCTCGAATATGCACCTTACGGGGCTTTTAAATCTTTCGGTAAGCAGCAGCACACGGTCCAGCGAAGCCGCGAACTGCCGTGCGTTCACCACAGCCTCGGAGGTGGGAACAAAATTGGTATATCTCCTGTAGTCGATAAAATCGCCGTCCATCAGTCTTGTAAAGGTTATGTAGTCGTCACGGTTGAAGCCTACCTGACTTTTATCTATCAGTACGGTGATATCCTTCCCCGTATCCTCGTCGGAGAGTATGCGCAGAAGCTCGTTGAGCACCTTGGTAGGCACCACGAAGCTGAGGTCCTTGTAGTTCACCTTTTCATTGCGCATAGCTATCCTTACGCCGTCCACAGCCACCATGCTGAACACATTGTCCTTTACCTCAAAGAAAACGCCTGTAAGTATCGGCTTCAGGTCGTTCTGAGCCACCGCATAGATGGTCTGTCTTATCATGCTTTTCAGCACGTTTTCCTTTACCTGAAAGCTGGTTTCCAAGCTCATTTCAGGCAGATTGGGATAATTCTGCCCCGAAACTCCCACCAGCTTGAATTCAACGGGACCGCACTTTATGGTAACATTAGTCTCATTTTCGCAGGTCATTTCCACGGGACAGCCCGCAGGCATTTTCCTCAGCATTTCGGCTATCAGCTTGGCGTTGAGCACTACCTCGCCGTCCTCCTCGGCGGAGATGACGGGAATGATATTCTTGATACCGCTGTCCAGATCGTAGCCGGTGACGGTTATTTTTTCATTCTTCAGATTAACCAGTATACCTTCCAGAGCGGGAATGGAGGAATGAGCGGAGGTTACCTTTGAAGCGTTGATTATAGCGTCGGAGAGCTTGTTCCTATCAGCCGTGAATTTCATGATATATATTATTCCTTTCAAAAGATAATTTTTCAACAACACAGTTCAGCAAGAAAAAATTTTCTGCAAAATCAAAAACAATATATATAATACTTTCTTTTTTTATTATTAGCTCCGGCAGAATGGGGAAAACCCCCTCAAACCCGCATTTAAAAGCCCTCTCCGTCATGTGGAAATTTTGTGGATAATTTACTCAAATGTTTAAAAATTTAGTCTTTCAACTTTTCAACTTAAACTGTTGAAGGGAAAACTAAAAAGGTGTGGAAAGTTTTGGGAGAAAAAAGATACGGTGGGTGGGCGGGTTCAAAATTGCGGTTTTGCGAAGCAAAACGAATTTCCATTAGGGAAATTCGAGCAATTTTGAAAGCAGTTTGCTTGCAAACTGCGTGGGGCGTGTAGGCGTGGCTGGGGCGGCAGTACCGTTGTACAATAGCACCGCAAAAAGGCGAGCGCAGTCCGTTTCCCGCAAGCACAGGGCTGCTCCACGAGCCGCACGCCTGTCCAGCCTCTTTTGAGTGTCTG
>JAFLUH010000086.1 GCA_022508895.1 Oscillospiraceae bacterium | reverse complement strand
GTTTTCCAGCAGGTATGGACGAATATGGAGACCTCCAGCTACTTCTTCAGCGACGACAGCATGAAGACCCTCACATTCTACATGAACACTCTGGTCAACGCCAACAACACCGTGGCAGGTCAGGGTATGTCCGCCGCCGCCTCGCTGATAATGTTCGTTCCAAACCTTGTGCTCTTCATTATCCTGCAGAATAAGGTAATGAACACCATGGCAAATTCCGGTATAAAATAAGATAGGCAGTGGAGGAAACGATGCGAAAGCTGAAACGTTTTGTTGCGACCGTGCTTGCGGCGGCTGTGGCGGGCATTGCGCTGATGTCAGTCACGGCGTTTGCCGATGCACCTTATGTGACCTATACAATAAACGGCTACGGTCAGATACGCCAGACCCAGACTGCTTACCTTGCCCACGCCACCATAACCAAATTCGGCGAGGAGGCTCTGGCGGCGCCCAGCGACATATTTATCGCACCCGACGGGCTCATCTATGTGGCTGACTCGGGCAACGCCAGAATAGTGGTGGGCAATGCAGAGGGCGAGCTTGTGAAGATAGTCGGCACGGGCACTCTGATAAACCCCAGAGGCGTATACGTCACCGATAACGGAGACATTTACGTTGCCGACCGTGACGCAAGCAGGATATTCATATTCGACAAAAGCGGCGCTCTCGTTCGGGAATACGGCAAGCCCGGCAGCCCCCTGTACGGCGACGAGCTTACCTTCCTGCCGATAAAGATAGTGGTGAACGACGCAGGGATAATGTTCGTGGTGTGCGAATCCAACACCAACGGCATCGTGGAGATATCACCCACCGACGGCGGCACCTTCCTTGGCTACTTCGGCACCAACAATGCCTCCAAGGACATTATGACCATTATCTACAGAGCCATACTCACCGACGCTCAGCGTGCCAAGATGGTGAGCAATATCCCCGCTACCCCAACCAATCTGACCATCGACAGCAAGGGGCTTATCTATACCGTCACCAGAGGCAACCAGAATGAGACTCTGAAGCGTCTGAACATCGCCGGCACCAACATGATAAGCAACTTTGACGACACCTACGCCGACACCCCCACCGCAGTGGTGGCGGGCAATCACGACAACGTGTACGTTGCGGACCAGCAGGGCTACATTTTCGAGTACAACAACGAGGGCGAAATGCTCTTTGTGTTCGGCGGACCCGACGACGGCTCCCAGCGTGTGGGACTGTCCACGATGGTAAGCGGCATTTCCATCGACACTCAGGACAGGATATACGTTCTCGACTCGGATAAAGCCCAGATACAGATATACCAGCCCACCGAGTTCACCAACCTTCTCCATGAGGCGCTCTACCTCTACTCCAAGGGTCGCTACACCGACGCAAAGGAGCCTCTTACCGAGATACTGAAGATGAACTCCATGTTCGACTACGCCAACAAGGCGATGGGACGCTGCTACTTCTACGAGGACAACTACGAGCAGGCGCTCCGCTACGCAAGACTTGCGAAGGACTACTCGGGCTACTCCGACGCCTACTGGGAGATACGCAACGTATGGCTGAAAAACAACATCATGACCGCTATTTTAGTTGTGGTGCTGATAGTTGTTGCAATTTATGTGATAAAACTCCTTGACAAGAAAAAGCAGATCTTGAAGAAGCCTAAAAAGGCGCTGAAAAAGCTGAAAAAGAACTGGTTCATCTCCAATCTCTGCTATGCCGGCCACTTCATGAAAAATCCCGCCGACGCCGCTTACGGCATAGCGGCGGAGGGCCGTGCGAACTGGATAGTTTCCACCTGCCTGCTGGTGGTATTCATGGTCGAGTTTGTTATAAGCAAGTACACCTGCGGCTTCCTGATGAAGGACGTCATGGAGGGCAGATACGAGATACTCAGCGACATCGGCATGATACTTGCGGTGGTGGTGGCAGTCACTGCCTGCACATACCTTGTCTGCACCATCAACGAGGGCGAGGGCACGGTGAAGAAGATATACACCTTCTTCTGCTACAGCCTGCTGCCTTACATAGTTTTCACGCCTCTTGTCTACATACTGTCCCATGTTCTCACCAGCAACGAGATATTCCTGACCAATATGCTGAATATCCTCACCTACGGCTGGATAGCGGTGATAGCCGTGATAGGTCTGAAGGAGGTCAACAACTTCTCCGTGGGACAGACGGTCAAGGTGATTTTCCTGACTGTATTTACCGCACTTATACTTGCGCTTCTGATATTCATTATCTATGTGCTGTGGGCTCAGGTATTTGAGTTCGTATTCGCGATCATCGGCGAGGGGGTGTACCGACTTGGATACTAAAAAGCTTAAAAAGCTCCTGCCTTGGATAATAATCGGCGCGGTAGTCCTCATAGCTATCATCGTCCTTGTTATAGTCCTGCTGTTCGGCGGTACTGCGCAGGATTCCATGCGGAGCACCCATGACCACACCTCCCCCATACCCTCTCTCGGCGCAAAGGTGGAGGCAAAGACGGACTATGTCCTTGTTGCCGAAAGCGACAGCTACAAGCTGTACTACTACGAGCCGCAGTTTTCCATCAAGCTGGAGAACAAGAAGACAGGCGCCGTGATGGAGTCCACCCTCAGCGACGAGAAGGACGACGGCAAGAACAACGCAAGCTGGACCGGCTACATGAAGAGCGGCATCGTGCTCACCGCCATCATCGGCACTGTCAACACCTATCAGGTGGACATGAACACGGTGGCGAACGATATAACCACATGGTACACCGACAACGGCATTTACGCTCAGATAAACTTCAAGGGCAACTACGATTTTGAGATAGGCGTTGAGGTGAGCCTTGCGGGAGACACGCTGACGGTACGCATTCCCGACGAGTCCGTAAAGGAGAACAAGGAAGGCACCTACATAAGCACGGTGAGCATTTTCCCCTTATTAGGCTACACCTACCTTGACGAGCAGGAGGGCTATATGCTTGTTCCTGACGGCAACGGGGCGCTTATCTACCTTGACGACAAGGAAGGGCGCTACTCCACCGGCTTCTCCGGTCTTGTCTACGGCGTAGACGACGGCATGACCAACCGTACCACCGTCTCCACGCTCTGGAACAGATACGAGACGGTCACCCCGTCCTACAATGTGCTTGCTCCGGTTTTCGGAATGGCGCATCTGGACGACGGGCTTGCCTATTTAGGCATAGTGGAGAGCGGCGACGAGCGGTGCTACATCGAAGTGGTGCCCAACGGCGTCATGGTGGACTACAACCGCTGCTTTGCAAGGTTCCTGCTGCGTGACGTATACGTTCAGCCGCTGAACCAGTCCAACTCCGGTACCGTTCCCGCTGTGGAGCAGGACAGACTGCACTCAGATTTACAGGTGCGCTACCGCCTGCTGTCGGGTGAGGACGCCGACTACTCGGGCATGGCGAACGCCTACCGTGATTACCTGCTTAAAAACGGCAAGATAGCCAAGCAGGATACGGGCTACAACACCCGTGTGGACTTTTTGGGCACCGAGCGCGAGGAATTTCTCATGGGCACCACCGCAGTCACCATGACCACGGTGGAGCAGATGGAAGATATCCTCAACGAGCTGCATGAGCTGGGAGTAGAAAACACGCTGTCGGTATACATGGGCTGGCAGAGCGGCGGTCTGTACGACCTGCCCATCAGCTCCTACCACTCCGACATAAACATCGGCGGCAACAACGTGCTGACCGAGCTTATACAAAATCAGGCGAAGCAGGGCAATACCGTTTACCTCTACAACGACTTTCTTTCCGTCAACGCCACCACCAACATGACCACCTACAACGTGATGAAGATGGTGAACAAGAGGACCTTTATAAAGGAAGTAAGAGGGCAGGTATACGACACCTTCTACTATCTGCTCCCCGGCTACAGCAGCCAGAACCTGCTGCGCTTCGCCGAGGAGACAGGCAGCAAGGGCGTGGGCAACATTGCAGTGGGAGGCATCACGGAAACGCTGTTCTCCTACAGCTCCAAGGGCTCCTACTACTCCCGCACCGACACCATGGATATTTATATAGATGCGGTAACGGAAGCAAGCGAGAAGTGCAGCCTGATGCTGGAGACCCCCAACGCTTACCTCTGGAGGTATTCCAAGGGCTTCCTCGATATGCCCCTCAGCTCCTCCGACTATCTGTATCTGGATCAGGAGATACCTTTCTTCTCCATGGTGTTCAAGGGTATCGTCCCCACCTACTCCGGATATGTGAACTTTGAGGCAAACAAGACCGAGAACTTCTTAAAGATGGTGGAATCGGGAATGTACCCCTCCTTCTACATAACGGCGGAGGATTCCTCCAAGCTCATCTACACCAACTCAAGAAACCTGTTCTCCCTTGAATACACCAGCTACCGTGACACCATAGTGGAGTACGACGCCGCATTGAGGGCCGTTGCCGAAAAGGTAAGCGGCGCCTTCATCACCGACCATGAGGTACTGGACAACGGGCTTGTGAAGGTCACCTACGACAACGGAGTCAGGATTTATGTAAATTACACTGAGACGGCTCTCACCGCCGACGGACTGACTGTGGACGCACTGTCCTATTCTGTTCAGTAAGGAGAGTGACCATGGCTGAAACGAAAAAACTGACGCTGAAAGAGAAAAAAGCGCTGAAGGAGCGACTGAAGCACTTAAAATCGGGCAAACTGGAAAAGCGCTACGCCAATATGGGATTTATCTTCATGATCCCGTGGTTCATCGGTGCGGCAATGTTCCTAGCTTACCCGCTGGGAAGCTCCTTCTGGTATGCGCTGAACAACATACGCAACACCCCTCTCGGACAGCAATTCACCTTTGTGGGGCAGGGCAACTTCACCAATATACTGCTCCAGGACCCGGACTTCATTGTCGAGCTGGTGGACTACCTGACCTCCACCATAATCTCGACCCCGATAATCGTCGTGTTCGCTCTGATAATCGCCATGATGCTGAACATGAAGATAAAGGGCAAGGGCTTTTTCCGCCTGATATTCTTCCTGCCTGTTATCATCGTCAGCGGTCCTATTTTGGGAATGCTGACGGCTGAGGGTGCGGGAAGCGTCTCGGCGATAGATACTCAGGCGATCTCCTCGGCGATAGGCTCGGTGCTGCCCTCGATGCTGGCAGACCCCATCTCCGACGTGTTCAGCAACATGATAACCACACTGTGGTATTCAGGCGTGCAGATACTGATATTCCTGTCGGGACTGCAGAAGATCGACAAGTCAATGTACGAGGCGGCGAAGATAGACGGCGGCTCGGGCTGGGAGTGCTTCTGGAAGATCACTCTCCCCAACCTGAAGCCCATGATACTGCTCAACACCATTTACACCATCGTTTTCATCTCCAGCAACAACCAGAACCCCATAATCAATCTTATTCAGGCTTCCATGTTCTCCGGCACCAAGGAGAAGGGCTACGGCTATGCGTCGGCTATGGCGTGGCTGTACTCCATAGTGGTGCTGGTACTGGTGGGACTGTTCGCATTGCTGCTCATGACACGCAAGGGCGCTTACGAGAAGCAGGTGAAGCGTGCCAAGAAGCAGAGGAAGAAGGAAGCAAGGAACTTCAAGAAGATAGAAAGGAGGAACCGCAGAAATGCCAAGAGAATCCAGCACCAGCGTGAAAGAGGCAAGATCACCACGCACACAACAAAGCGGGACGAATATTAAGGCGTTGGTGGAAAAGATAAACAAGGACAAGATACGTCGGTTCCTTATGGGTTCCAAGGATAAGAACGGTTTTCTGAAGCTGTTCTTCATCTATGCGCTGCTTATCTGCATAGGGTTCATCTACATTTACCCGATACTGCACATGCTTTCCAGCAGCCTGATGAGTCTGGACGACCTCCTTGATTCTTCCATCAAATGGCTGCCCAGCTCGCTGAACTTCTCCAACTTCGCTCAGGCGGGCAAGAGCATGGACTATTGGAATGCGCTGTGGATGAGCGTCGTTATAGCGGGCGTGCCTACTATATGCAACCTGATATCCTGCTCCGTTACCGGCTATGCGCTGGCAAGATTTGATTTCCCCGGCAAAAAGATAGCAATAGGCATCATAATCCTGAGCTTTGTGCTTCCCAGCCAGATCACCATGATCCCCACCTACAACCTCTACTCAAGTCTGGGTCTGCTGAACACCTTATGGGCGTTTATCCTGCCTGCGCTGTTCGCACAGGGCTTCAATGCGCCGATATTCATACTGATATTCATGCAGTTCTTCAAGCAGATACCCAAGGTGCTGATAGAAGCCGCCAGAATAGACGGCGCCGGACATTTCAAGGCGTTTTTCAGAGTAGCGCTTCCCAGTGCGGCTCCCGCCTTCATCACCGTTGCGCTGTTCTCCTTTGTGTGGTACTGGAACGAGTCCTATCTGACGGAGCTGTATGTGCACGGCGTTTACAGCGTATCCGACTGGACTACCTTGGTGGTACAGCTCGACAACTTCGCCACCAACTACTCCAGCTATCAGCAGACGGCAACCGCCGGCGCCACCAACCTTAACGAATCCATCAACATGGCGGGCACCCTGCTGAGCATACTGCCGCTGCTTATACTGTACTTCGTACTGCAGAGGCACTTTGTGGAGAGCATCGACAGGACCGGTATCACCGGCGAATAAAAAGGTTTTTCAACAGGTATAACAATCTGTGAAAATAACAAAATATGGAGGAGAATATGAAGAAAAAAATACTTGCTCTGTGCCTTGCATTCTGCATGACTGCGGGCGTGCTTGCCGGCTGTAACAGCGAGGGCGGCGCAGCAAACTATGTAGGCGCAGAAAATGTAACCAACGAGTGGGACATCGTCACTATCAACGGTCATGATTATAAGAAGTACAAGGACATGACCGAGGAAAAGATCAGCCTGACCTATTTCCACTTCGACCAGGACGAGACGGTCAAGCTCCTTGCCGAACGCTTCATGGAGATCTACCCCAACATCGAGGTAAAGGTGAGCTACAATTCCGTTGACGACTACAACACCACTCTCGGCACTCTGGTAAGCAACGGTCAGGCGCCTGACGTCATCATGCATTCCGACGCAGACTATGCGCTGTCAAACCAGCTTTTAGCCGATATTTCCGCTTACTGGAACAGTGACGACGAGACCAAGAACGTGGCTGACACAGTAAACTCAGCCCAGCTTGGCACCTACCATCTGGAGGGCGGTCAGCGCTACAGCGTTCCCGTGAAGTTCTTCCCCGGCGCTCTGTATATCGACCGCAACGTGCTGGAGACTCTGAACCTTAAGGTGCCCACTCAGCAGTGGACATGGAGCGAGATGATCCAGCTCATCAAGGACGCTACCGTCCTCAACTCCCCCGACGGCATGGCTTACTACGGTCTGGGCTTCTACAACCGTCTTGACTCCTACTACGGCATTGCCGCAAGACAGGACATCATCGGCGAGTTCGGCTTCACCGGCAAGA
>JAFLUH010000085.1 GCA_022508895.1 Oscillospiraceae bacterium | reverse complement strand
GGGTGTTGGTGCATACGCCTCTTTTTCGTGTTCACTCAAAAGAGGCTGGACAGGCGTGCGGCTCGTGTTGCGGCACAGTGCTTGCGGGAAACGGACTGCGCTTATCGGATTGCTGTGCTGACTTACTACGGCACTGCCTCCCCAGCCACTCCTGCGCCCGCCCACCCACCCCCTAAAGGTGGTTTCCCCCAATTCTTCCGACTAACCCCTATTCCCTATTCTCTGACAGCTAAGTGCGATAGCGCACTCCGTCCTCTTTTTCTGCAGCTCGCAGGCTATCCTGCTCGGCTTCTGCACGTCGCCCTCGTACTGAAAGGAATTGGCGTTGCAGCCCCCCGAGCAGTAGAACCTTGCCCAGCACTCGGAGCAGCCCTTCTTGCTGTAAATATGCGTTTTGGCAAAATAATCCTTGATATCCTTATTTATATCGACCTCAAATATATTGCCCATTTTCCAGTCGTCCATTCCCACAAACTGGTGACAGGGGAAAACCTCTCCGTCGGGGGTGACGGCGACATACTCGTTCCCGCAGCCGCAGCCGCGCAGACGCTTTATTGCGCAGGGGCCCTGGTCAAGGTCTACCTTGAAGTGGAAAAAGTTGAATTTGTCGGGGTCGTTCTTCATTATTTCATATAATCTGTCGTATTCCGCAAAGATAACGGGCAGGTCGTCCTCGGTCAAGGCGTAGGGCAATGCGGGGTCGGTGACTACGGGCTCCACCGAAAGCTGTTTAAAGCCCAGCTCCGCTATATGCAGCACGTCGCTTGCAAAATCAAGGTTGTACTTTGTGAACGTCCCTCTTATATAATAGTCCGTCCTGCCCTCGTTTACCCTGCCTTTTACCAGCTTCTGATACTTTGGCACGATAACGTCGTAGCAGCCCTTTCGGTTCGGCGTATAGCGTATGCGGTCGTTCACTTCTTTCCTGCCGTCAAGGGACAGCACGCAGTTGGACATTTCACGGTTGATATACTCGATCTTTTCATCGTCCAGCAGCAAGCCGTTGGTGGTTATGGTAAAGCGGAAATTTTTCCCGTGCTGCTTTTCGATGCTCCGTGCATAATCCACAGTGGCAGTCACGGTATCCCACGCCATCAGCGGCTCCCCGCCGAAAAAGTCCACTTCAAGGTTTTCTCTGCCGAAGGACTTTTCGATAAGGAAATCTATCGCTTTTTTGCCGACTTCGGGGGGCATTATCTTCCTGTCCCCGCCGAAATCCCCCGTTTCCGCAAAGCAGTACTCGCACCGCAGATTGCAGTCGTGGGACACATGGAGACACATTGCCTTTATGGGAGCGTTCAGCGTTTTGTCGGCGAACTGCCTGTACTCGTCCTCGGAAAAAAGGGTCTTTTCACGGTAGAGCTGCTCCAGCTCCTCCAGACACTCGGCTATCTCCGCCTTATCGTACTGCGGCAGCTTTTCCGCAAGCTCCTCGGCGGTGACGCCCAGACCGTCATGTTCGGGGCAGATAAAGTCCAGCATATCGAAAACGGTCTTGTCCACCACATGGACTCCGCCGCTGTTCACGTCAAGAACTATGTAGTCCTCGCCCTGTTTATATTTATGTATTCTGGTTTCCATTCTGTACAAATTCCTTTAAAAATCAAAAGAGGGGGTCGCCCCCCTTTTGGTTGTTTACTTGCTTGCCTCGCAGGTCTGATTGGCAACCGTGCAGGAGGTCTTGCAGGCGGACTGGCAGGAGGTCTGGCACTTGCCGCAGCCGCCCTTTGCAGCGGTTTCCTTCAGGTTTGCCTTGTTGACGGTCTTGATGTGTTTCATAGTCGTGTTTCCTTTCAAGGTCTTACTTTAAAAACATTATAGCATAAACGGTCGGTTTTTGCAACACTTTTTAGTCCAAAACTTCCGACGGCTATGCGTCCAGCGCCTCATAGCACTTGCCCAGCGCCTCCACCGAAAGCCCTTTCGTCCCGATAACGGGTATCACGGTAACGTTTGTCCCGATATAATCCGCCGCCCTGCTCACAAGCACCTGCACCTTCTGGGCAGGGTCTGCGGGCAGGCTGATATTGGTGTTCTCCCCTGTGGCAAGGGTGGTACCGAAGTCGGTAAGGTCTATCATCAGGTACACCGTTCCCGTAAAGCTCTTGTCGGCGAGTATTTCGGCGGTGCTGCCCCAGCTCTCTCCGTAGCCCGCCAGCACGTCCTTCATGTTCACCGCCGCTGCCGCCTTGCTTCCTGCGGCTTTGTAAACGGCTGTAAGTGCGGTATATCTGTTGTCGTCGAAGTTGCGTTTTTCAAGCAGAGAGCGGTCATAAGGCATGAAGTTGGGAAATCTCAGCTCCGACAGCAGCACCTCGTCGAAGCCTGCGTCCGTCAGCTCCTTTGTGAGCCTTTTATAGTAGTCCTTAGTGCCGTCAAGGAAGGGGTCGGCCCAGCGCTTGCCGCCCTTATCGGGCGCCCCGTCGAGCCACTGCACGCCTCCCGCCGCAAAGCGGTAGCACATATCGTCCACATAAACGGGAGCCAGCCTGTCATACAGCGTGGGGGTCAGCGCCTTTACCTCCGTGAAGCCCTTGCCCTTTATGACGGAGACTATCTGCTGTGCGGTCATGGTGCCCGTTACTATCTCGGTGTCCTTTACGTCCGCCAGCTCCGATTTGTACAGCAGGTGTCCCTCCACGTCCTTCAGGGTCACGATTATCACCGAGCAGCCCGCCTGCTTCGCCGATTCCAGCGCACTGCTCAGCGACGCCTGATTTGTCAGCGCAGCCTCGGTGAGCACATACGCTCCCTTGCCGCCTGAAACGGGCTGGGTGGTGTCCACGCTTTCGCTGCTTGAAGAAGTGGTGGTATCCGACTCCTCGGGAGTGCTGCTTTCGGGAGGCTCCCAAGGGGTAGTCGTGGACCCCTCGCCGTCTCCCTGAAAATAGCTTATCAGCGGACCTGCCGCAGAGTAGCCCACTACTCCCAGCACGCCCACGATCAGCACCATCAGCACTATTTCAAGCACCTTTCTGCCTGTGGATTTTCTTTTTTTATACAGCCGACTTTTGCTGCGCTTGACCTTGAAGGTCTTAAAAGGCTTGTTCTTTGACATATACTGACTCCGTTTAGTTATTAGAGATTACCGGAAACGCGCAACGTGTCCAATGATGCGGTTTTGCGAAGCAAACTGCTTAACTCCAGAACGCGCTCAGCGCCAATGATATGACCCCGATATAGATAAGCGTAATGGGCATTCCCCGAAACGCTGCGGGCACCGTGTCGGAGTTCAGCCTTTCCGAGGCTGCGCCCAGCAGGTAGCTTGCCAGCAGGAAGCCCACGCCTGTACCCACGCCGTAGCCCACATAGCTGGCGAAGGTGCCCCCTATCTGGCTTTGAATGAACAGAGCGCCAAGCACTGCGCAGTTGAACACCGCAAGGTGGACGTACTGCTTCATCTTTTTGAATATATCGGGGAAGAAGCGCCACAGCGCTATAAGCGTCAGCAGATATACCGCCGAGATTATGAAAAGATAGATAAAGGGTATCAGTATATTATAGTACTGCCAGTCCGAAAAATACCTGTCGGTGAGGCAGGTGAACATGGAGGCGAGAGTGGTGACGTACAGCACGCTGACAAAAATACCCTTTCTGCTCTCGCTTTTCCGTGCGGAGTACAGCACTATGCTTATGCCCAGCGCTCTCTCGAACACTGCGTTTTCTATGAATATCCCCAGCAGCGCCGCCGCAAGGAATCTGCTTACTACCGTTTCCATCAGAATTTCCTTTTAACTTTCTTTTTTCCAAATTTATTATACAGAGCCCTGAACAGCCCCGCCAGCACGCCCACCATAATGAAGCCGCCCGAAACGGTGTTCATGGAGGGCATCTGGAAGGACAGCGGCACGATAACATGACCCACGATATTGTCTGCGAGCACGTCCCGTATCACGCCCACCAGCAGACAGGCAAGGTCGAAGCCTATCACGAAGCCGAACATATCCTTGAACATCTGGAAGGGAGTGCGCAGGAAGAAGCGGCTTTCGGTTTTTGTCAGTATAAGGGGGTTTGTGACGATGACTGCCAGATAAAGGCTTATCCCCTCGGTAAGTCCCACGGGGAAAATAAGCCGTGCGGTAAGCACCGCAGGAACATACACCAGCGAAGCGATAAGCGCATAAAGCACTATTCTTATTGCAAAAGCGATTTTTTTCGGCAGCAGCCGACAAAGCCCCACGGAAATCGGCGTGATGACCGAAAACATATAGCAAACCGCCAGCGCCGTCTCCCAGCTCGTGGCGGCGCCGATGACAGGCACTGCGAACAAGCCGCTCATCAGCACGGGGTTTTGTTTTATTATTCCGTCGGAAAGCTTTGCTTTCCTTGTGCGTTGTGTTGCCATGGCAATACGTCCTTTTTATTGTTTAAAGTGCGCTCCGTCAGCTTTCGCCGTTTTTGTTTTCCTTCTTCGGCTTTTTCAGCGCCGATTTGCGCACGGGCAGGTCATTCTCGTCTCTCACTATCTTCGGCGGTCTTTTCGCCGCCTTGATTATCTTATTATCCACCTTGGGCATATTATAGCTCACGGGAGGCACAATAATTTCCTGAGTATCGCCCAGCGACTTGGCGGGGGCTTCCTCCTCCTCGCTCTGAGCCTGATTTCTCACCCGCTCGAAGCTGCCCGAGCTGTTTTTCATCCAGCGGGCAAGGGTCTTTGCGGCGGCTATGGTGCTGTCTGCGAAGCGGTCGATATGCAGCGAGACTGCGTTGGCTATCAGCAGCACGAAAACGAAGCTTGCTTCGGTTTTGGTAAGCTGTCGGAAAATGACAAGAAGAATACCGATGATGATACCGTAATATATCTTTCCAAGGAAGGTCTTCGGCATTGTCTGAGGGTCGGAGGCAAGGAAGATTATGCCGAAAAGAATGTTGCCGCAGATAAGCTCGATAACAACGGCGGAATTTATGTTGTCATAGGCAGGGAACAGGAACGAGCCTGCCAAAAATGCGCCGAAGGTCACAAGGCTTATGGTGGGGGACAGCGCCCGCCTGCACATGAGCACCACGCCGCACACCGCCAGTATCAGCACATGGGTGGTGCCGATGGAGCCGAGGAAGTTGCCTAAAAGCACGTCCATGAAGGAAAGCTCCTGAGCGGTGCCTAAGCGCACCAGATAACTCTCCAGTCCCGAATACAGCGCTCCCGTATACTCTCCGAAAACGGGTATCTCCTCACCCAGACGGGGGAACAGCAGCACCTGCGACGGCCAGCACACCGCAAGAAAAGCGTAGCTGAGGCAGGCGGGATTGAAGATGTAGTTGTCCTTGCCGCCGAAAATATGCTTGATACCCATGGCAAGAGCGCCGCCGAAGGCGACATAGCCGTAGCTGACGGCGGCGGGCATCATAAGTCCCAGACACATACCGCTGACAACGGTGGATAAGTCCTTGGGGTTGTAGGTCTTTTTGGTGAGACGGCAGCAAAGCCAGTCTGCTATCATGCTGACCAGCACGCTTATGACGCAGATGGCAAGCGCTCTCCACCCCCAGCGCCACACGCCCATTATGAGCAGTGCGCAGAGGCAGACCAGCTGGTCGCCGTAGACCGAGCGGTATTTTCTGCCGAAAAAGCTCCTTTGCTCGGAGGTTTCGACCGAAACCTTTTCTTTTTCCGATATAGACATATTACCTCTTTGAATATATTTTAATGAAATAATTCTCCCACGAAAGGAAAATTATGAGGATAGACATTCTTTCAAAGACCACGCTGAAATTAACGCTTACGGCGGACGATATGAGCAACTACGACCTTTGCTACGAGGCGTTTTCTCAGCGGGGAAGCGATTGCCGCAAGACCTTGGGCAGGCTGCTCAGCGAGGCGGAGGAGGCGGAGGGCGCGGAAATGGCGGCGCGGCTCCTCAGCGAGGAAAGGCGCCTGTTCGTGGAGGCGTTCCGCCGCATGGACGGCGGGTGTATGCTGTACGTCAGCGCTCTGACCGCCCACAGGCGCAGAAAAGCGCAGGAGGAAACGAAATGCGACGTCGCTCCCATACTGTTTGAAGCGGCAAACGAATCGGACATGGGCAGGCTGTGCCGCTGTCTGCTCCTTGAACGGCGGCAGGGAGCGCAGTTCAGCTCCCGTCTCTACACCGACGGGAAGCGCCTGCGCCTTGAGGCGGTGCCTCAGAACACCTGCCGAAGCAGGTTGATACGCCTGATGGGCGAGTTCGGCACCGCAATATGCGACGAGCTGACCGCCGCCTATACTGCCGAGCATTACCGTGCGGTCGCAGGCAAAGACGGTGCGGAGACGGGCGCGCGGATATTCTGACGGTTTATGCCGTTCGTTCACCTTTCAGCGACTTCACCGCCGTAAACATATCCTTGGCGCCGAACAGATACGTCCCGCTCACCAGCACGTCCGCTCCCGCCTTTATCACCAGCGGGGCGGTATCGCCGTTTATCCCGCCGTCCACCTCGATGAACAGCGAGGGGTTCACCTGTTCCGCACGCTCTCTTATCTGCGTTATTTTGGGCAGGGTGTAGCTTAAAAAGCCCTGTCCGCCGTAGCCCGGCTCCACCGTCATCACCAGTACGAGCTCTATCCTTTCCAGATAGGGGAACACTGCCTCTGCGGGGGTGTCGGGTCTTATGGACAGTCCCGCTTTCATTCCAAGCTGATGTATCTTGTTTATGGTGTGGTCGATGTCGCTTCGGCTCTCAACGTGAAAGGTTATCATATCCGAGCCGCTTTCCGCGAAGAAGCCCACCTGCTCCTCAGGTCTGTCCACCATCAGGTGAGTATCCATGAAGCAGCGCTTGGCTATCGCCTTTTGCAGCGGTGCGCCGAAGGAAATGTTTTCGACAAAATGACCGTCCATCACGTCAAAGTGTATCCAGTCGGCTCCGGAGGTCACTGCCCTTGCAGCCTCCGCTCCGACGGCGGACAGGTCGCAGCCCAGTATAGACGCGCTTACTTTTATGTCCCTCATTGTTTAGCTTCCTTTTCCGTATATACACATACATAATATATTGTACAGCATTTTTGGCAAAACGTCAAGTGGCAGTTTGCAGTTTCCGCTGCGGACTGTCGGCTGTGCAATTAAAGTTTTTGATAAACCCAAAATTTTGCTTGCATTTTTTCACAAATGCCTGTATAATAGAATAAATACAGAAGAAAGGAAACGACAAAAATGTTTATAAAGCTTCTCGTAGACACCTCCTCTGCCACCGCTCCGGGCAGCGGCAGCTTCCTTATCACCATGCTCACCACGATACTGCCCATTGGACTGATGGTGCTGATATTTTACTTTCTGCTTATCCGCCCCGAGAAAAAGCGCTCCAAGAAGATGAAGGAGATGCTGGACAATCTTCAGGTGGCGGACGAAGTAGTCACCACCGGCGGCATTATCGGCAGAGTGCTTTCCGTAAAGGAGGACACCGTCCTCATAGAAACCGGCAGCGACCGCACAAGGCTTCGTGTGCTGCGCTCCAGCATTGCGGAAAACAGAACGGTGCATGACAGTGTAGAGTGAAAAGTACACAGTACACAGTAACGGTACGGCTTCGCCGGGATATAACACTTTGTGCCGGACAGAAAGTCTTTCGGAAACGAAGGACTTTTTATTTTTTTGCGGTCAAGTCATTCCCCTCCTCTGCATAATTATATTTAAAGGACAACTGCTGTTTACTATTTACTGTGTACTGTACACTGCCAACAGGGGGAATTTTGCCATGAGAAGAATGAGGTCGCTTAAAGAGCATATAGCGCTGCCCTTCGGCATAGCGGTGACGGCGGGAGCATTTGCGGCGATAGCGTTTCTGCTGCTGACTTCGCTGGCGGTGTTCATGCTGCAGCTGCCGTCCGGGTGGGGGTATGTCATGGGGCTGGTATCGCTGGCGGCAGGCTGTCTGACGGCGGGGTATGTGCTGGGGAGAAAGAAAAAACGGAGCGGCATAAAGCAGGGAGTACTGTGCGGTACGGCGCTGTTTCTGCTTTGTCTTATTGGCGGGGTGATATTTGGGAGTGTGACCGCAGGCGGTTTCTTTGCCAAGCTGACGGTGTGTCTGATAGCAGGCATTGCCGGCGGGGTGCTGGGGGTGAACAGTGAAAGGTGAGGAGTGCAGGGTGATGGGGTAGTTATGGGGGAA
>JAFLUH010000084.1 GCA_022508895.1 Oscillospiraceae bacterium | reverse complement strand
TGGGACACTTCCCAACAAGCAAAATTCCCACAAGTCCCGCAGGGCGGGGAATGGGAATTTACGGGATTGGGTACTCAATCCCTATGCTTGCTATTCCACTCTCTACCCCCTACCACGCATGAAAACTTGTTTTAGGCAACCAGAATGAGAAAAAAGAAAAATACCGCCGTCACAGGTTTTCCCGTGACAGCGGTATTCTCAAATTCTCTCATTCATTCCGGGCTTCTTTGGCTTCCTTAATCCCCTTTGCCGTAGCTTCCATGATGATTAACTCCGTTTCGTCCAGCCCGTCTAACAGGCTATCAACCCGCTTGCGTAGGCTTGACTTCTCCGGCTTATCGTCCGGGTAGAAATACTGATCTACGGATATATGGAAATAGGACGCAAGGACATAGAACACCTGCAAGCTGGGGTGCTGCCCTTTGTTTTCTATGGACATGATATAGCGGGGTGCCAGATCGACAAGCTCCCCTAGCTGCTCCCTTGTCATACCCCGGCTCTCCCTTGCTTGTTTAATTGCCTGCCCTAAAGCTCTGAAATCGTATTTTTCCTCTTTGTACATACACACATCTCCTAATGTAATTTTACAAGATACCTAACCACAGCTAAACGATTACACATATCGCATTAGGTAGTTTTTGGTATCTATTTATCATTATCTGTCGAAATTAGTAGTTGGACATGATAAGTTTCCGATACAGACGTGATAAAGAAATGATGTAACAAAGGTAACATTTTTTTAGAAAAGTTGTTGCCATTTTTCAGTAATACAGGGAGCAAAAAAGCCGCCGTTTGGCAGCAACAAAATTACTCCCTGCGGAATATTTTTAGAAAGACACGGCGGTACAGATCGGAGGTATCGGCGTGTTTTTTGAAGTCTGGTTTTTCCATGCGCTAACCATACCGTTAAAAAAATCATTTTCATTGTCACCTTATTAGTTACCCCGCAGATAGAACTCACAACTTACATAACTAGATATGATTTATCTATTGCCCGACAAGATCAATTTTTTGTCGGGCTTATTTTTTGTTTTTTGAAAAAATTTTCCCCGGAGTTTGCCTGTTCACATTTCCCGTGCGTGGTATGGGTGCAAAGGGGAAAGATCACCCGCCTTTTGCGGAGAGCGAAAGGAGGTGAGGAACTTGAAAAATACATCTAAGGAGGAACGCAACGAATACACTTTTGACGGTTTTTGCAAGCGTTTATTGAAGAACGAAACAAGAGATTATTACAGGCGTATGCAACACCGCAGGAAACATGAAGTGCCGTTATCCGAGCTGCCGGAGGAAACTCTAAGCCAGCTTGCCGTGTGGGACAGCTATTTTGAAAATACATACCTTTTTGAGATCATGGGCTTTGAAATTTCCATAAAGGACGAGCTGTTAGCGGAAGCATTAAAAACGCTGCCGCAGGACAGACGGGAGATCATCTTACTGTCTTACTTTTTGGGAATGAGTGACCCGGAGATTGCCGAGCATTTGAACCTTGTGCGCCGGACGGTAGCTTACCGCAGGACAAGCACTTTGCAGGCACTAAAAAAATGTATGGAGGAAAAAGCTGATGAATAAGACCTACACCAAGAAAACAGATACCAAAAAGAAAAAAGCCTTGCTGCCTTATTCCGTTATCGTGGCAGCGGTTTCCGGCAACGTGGAAGCGATCAACAAGGTATTAAAACACTATGAGGGATATATCGCAACGCTCTCCACCCGCACGCTTTATGATGAAGCGGGAACGCCTTACTTGTGTGTTGATGAAGAACTGCGCCGCCGATTAGAAACGAAGCTCATTACAAAGGTATTAGGGTTTCAGATATTGTAAAACAATCAGCGTGGGGGAAGCGTCCTTTGCTTCCCCGGCGTTGGCGTTGCCGCCCCACAAAAGCATATCTATAAAGATGTGTTTTTGCGGGCTGACAAGCCCCGAACATTGACAAAGAAAGCGTACCATACGCAGCATAGGGCAATCGGACACGTTCAACATACGGCGAGCCAGCGGACAGATACGCCACGACCCCGAAAAGGGCGAGCGGCATATATCCGGGAACCGCAGGGGGCAGGTTGGAAGCTGCCGCCGCCATGACCCGTATGTTGGGATAATGATACACCCGTATGACACGGCTTACTCATAAGAATGAGAGGGGTGCAAGTCCCGTGGAGCTGCCAAGCCGTCCGGGAGCCTATAAACTTTTTAAATGGGAAAAGAAAAGGCAGCTATGAAGCTGCCAGAAGATTAAAAAGAGCAAAGTTTTAAAGCGTCCTGTTTGATCTGACCGTTGCTTTGTAGGAGCGTTTCTTTTAACACTTTCATAGCAACGGTATCAATAAGGATAACTGAAAGATTGACTGATAAATTCCGGGGGACACGGGATAGGTACTTGTCATATTCCGAAGCGGAAGCCGTCACAAGAGAGTATTTCTCTGTCGGTTCCAGTTCCTCAAAGATCAGCTTCAAATAATTTGCTTCCAGTTGGGTATTCATTACGGTATCGGTTGTATGGTTCATACAATGGAAATGCCAAGCACTGACCGGGCAATCCTTTAACTGAATGGACAAGTCACGACCAGAGCCGGGAGAAGTCTTTTCCACCGACCAAGAAATAGGAAGCTGGGGCAGGGCTGCAAGGATAGTAGCCGTCAACAGCTTTTTATCTGTTTCGTCCAGATCGGGCAGGGTGTAGACCTTGCCAGCGGAAACGTCCCCGATATATCCGGCTGCCTGCAAAAGTTCCTCATAGCTTACAGTAGTTGTGTGTCTGGAAATCGCCTGTATGGTTTCCATGCTGGGCGGGTTGTCCAGCTTTTGATTTATCAATCTGGATAAATGCTCCTTGCTTAGTCCGATCTCTGCGGCAAAGTCCTTTTGCGTGCGAGTGCCAAGAGCCTTTTTCAAGAGAGCGGAAAAAGCAGCTTTGTCAAATCGTTTATTCATATATCATCACTCCGCTTTTAATATAGCATGGCTTGATTTTAGCGTCAATGTGCAGATGATACGAAAGTCAAGCAGGACGGGAAAATTAAGCCGTAGGATTGATGTTAAAATCAATAATTGAGAAAGAAATCAATACATAATTGATATATGTATCAACTATATATTGACATATATATCAATTATGTGTATGATGTAGATACAGTTACTTCTTATTATAAAGGAAAGGGGGAAAAGCGTATGAAGTCATACAGCGTGTGCCAGATAGCAGAGCATAAGAAAATCTATTACTTTATCCGGGAAACAGAGAGCATGACAATAGCAGCTTTGCCGTCAAAGTATCTCTCCCACAGAGTACGGGCAAACATTTCCCCCAACACCATAAGGCGGGAAGCCTACTCACTTTCCTACTATCTGGATTATCTGTTGGAAAAGGGGCAGGAGGTAACGGACATATACGAGCTGCCGTATGACAAGCAGCATGAATTTTTCACGGACTTTTTAATGTGGGTAAAAAGAGCCTGCCACAACGGAAAGGAAAAGAAGCAGATACCCAGCAACGGAACCTGCAACATTTACCTGCGGGACGTGTTCGGTTTTTACCGCTTCCTTTCTATACAGTACGAACAGTTTGGAAGTCTGAAAGTCTTATCCGATCAGACAATCTCCGTTGTTAATGCAGTTGGTGTAAAAAAGAGTGTTACCACCCAGCACTTTAGGGGATATTTAAAAGAGGAAGAACACCACGGAAAGAGCATAGAACAGGACAAGATACTGACCCTGTTAGAAGCCTGCGCCAACACAAGAGATCAGTTACTTTTACTCTTGCTTGCAGAAACAGGCTACCGCATAGGGGAGCTTTTGGGAATAGACTACACCACAGACATAGACTATAAAAAGCGGCTTATCAGAGTGCAGTTTAGAGAAGCCAACGAGAACGGGGCAAGAGCCAAGTATGCAGAATACCGCTCCGCACTCATAAGCCCGGACACCTTTGAAGTTTTGCTTTTCTATTTATCAGAGAAAAGAGAGCTTTTAAAGAAAACAAATTATCTGTTTGTAAACCTATCCGGGGACACCATAGGCAAGCCCTTAAATGTCAATGCGGTGTATGCCATGTTAAGGCGGCTAGAGCATAAGACGGGCGTACAGGCTACCCCGCATATGCTTAGACATTACTTTGCGAACCAGCGCAGGAAAAGCGGCTGGGACTTGCCCTTAATCAGTAAGGCACTAGGGCATAAGCATATTGAAACCACGATAAAATATCTTGACATAAGCACTGATGAATTAGTGGACGCAAGCGAAGATTACTACAAGAAAAACAGTTCTATTTTCATGGTAGATAAGCTGTTATAGGAGGGTAAAAATGGCTGCAAGCGCACTTAGGCTGATACGCCAAGAGAACCGACAACAGAATATCGAACAGCTTAGAGAGCAGTTAGACCGCTGCGTGTCCGTCCCGGTACAGATACGGGAAGTAGTAGAAGATTTCCTTTTGCATGAGGACATATTTTCTCTTGCAGAGCTGACCCCGGAAGTGACACCTTTGTTTGCCCGGTATCTGGAAGAAAACCATATCCGAAACAAGGCAAAGGTAAGGACTTATCTGTATGCGCTGACAAAGTACCATGAGGAATACAGGCAGCTTGAATATGCAGAGCTGCTTTTGGAGGTTGCAGGGTGTGAGTTAGGGAAAGCGGTCAAGAATAAAGCCGTCAATTTCCTTATGGAGCAGGGCATAAAGAGCCTTGCTGATGTGGATTGCGAAGTGCGGGAGCGTTACGCTTCCTATTTGGAAACAAACATAGCCAAGTCGAAGTTTACCGAGTATATAAAAGGCTTAGACCGTTTGAAGCTCCATTCAATAAAGACATGGCAGGAGAGCCACCCGCTACATACCCCCAAGATCACCTACCAACCAAAAAAGATATATCTGTCTTATCTTCCTGTTTATGAGATAGCACAGTCTTTTTACTTCACACAGGATAAACAAAGTCTTTTCTGGGACTTTAGCCTTGACGTGCCGGAGAAGTTAAAGCGGCAGGTCTTTCATGTGCTTTTGTATGCGCTGGAAAACATAAAGGACATTAAGGATTGCAAGGTGCGTTACCTGCTTCCCCTTAGTTGGCTGTATGAATATTGTGCAGCGCAGGGCATAGAAGATTTGGAGTATTTGGAGCTTCACCAGATAGAGGGCTTTCGTGAGGTTGTGGCGGGGAAAGTAGTCAACGTATCAAATTCCATGCAGATAATTGACAACGCCCGCAAGCGGCTGTTTTTAGACGCAGAGGAAACCAACTGGAACGCTAACGTATGGTATATGGAGCGTTTCAATTTGCAGCGGGAGCGCATGAACCCAAGCAACCCGGTAATACGCCTTTCTTTTCTGGAAGTACAGGACATGGACAACCGCAGGCTGTTACAGGAGTACACCAAGTATCAAGTAGGTATCAGCAGCAGGTCAATGTCAAGCGTAAGGCAGCATTACTATTACACGCTGGAATATCTAAAGTATTTAGACGGTGCAGGAATAAAGGCGGCAGGAGCTTCAATAGATCACATAGAGGGATATTTTAGGGAGCAGGAAGAAAGGGAGCTTTTACCCGTTACCTATAACAAAAAGGTTATCAGTGTCTTTCAGTTTTACCGCTTCCTAAGAGTAAAGAAGCATATCGGGAAAATACCGTTTTTCCTTGAATACTACTTGAAAGAAGCTGTCCCTGTCCACCATGACAGGAGCGTGGAGCAGGACACGGTTAGAATGGTATTGAAAAACCTGTACCGCTTCCCGTTAATCCTGCGGCTGATGTACTTAAACTTATGGTGTATCGGCTTGCGGGTAAATGAGGTATGCACCCTAAAAGGAAACGCCTATTACTGGAAAGACAACGCCGCATGGATAAAGATATACCAGAACAAAATGCGGGCAGAAAAGACCGTCCCGATACCCACAGTTTTGTATCGGCTCATGGTAGATTACATAGACAGAAACCAGATCAAGCCGGGAGAATACATCTTCAAAGGAGCAAAAGGGCAGGCGTACCACGCCGGGACATTCGTTAAACAGATGATACAGCAGTTAGAGCTTTGCGGGATAACCTGCGAAGAATATCATTTCAAGTCCCACGATTACCGCCACACGGTAGCAACATTTTTGTATGCACACGGGGCTTCCTTGCAGGCAGTAAGGGACTATTTAGGACACGACCAAGAGGAAATGACAATGCAGTATGTTGACTATGTACCAAACATGATAAAGGAAGCCAACGAGGAATATTTTGGTAAGGAAGAAAATAACCTTATGGCTTGTCTGAAAAAGAAAGGAGGGGCAGCAAGTGACAAATAGGATATATCTGTATGAGCTGGAAAGCTACAAGCGGGCAACGCCACAACAGATAAAAAGTATGTATATGAGTGCTGACCGTTTCTTTGATCTGGACGAGCTACCAAACGAAACGCTAAGAGAAGAAATGCGGGCGTTTCTCATGGAGCGGGGGAACCGTCTTTCCATTACCAGCATAGCAAGGGAAGTACCTGCCTATAACCTTGTATGCCGCTTTGTGAATGAGAAAGAAAGGAAGCTATGCAGCTTCCGGGACAAGCCGATAAAGGAGCTGGAAAGGAAGCTGAAAGCGTGGCTGATGAAGCAGGGCTTTAAAATCAGTTATGCAAGAAACTCCATAGTGTACCCGGAAAAATCGCCCGCTGATGTGGGAAGCGTGGCATTTCTGAAAAAACTGTACCGCTTCCTTGAACCTGCGGACAACCGGGCAGAGCAGGAAAAAGATGTGTGGGAGCTTAAAAAGCTGGATATACAGCTCATAGATAACCCGATAAGGAGCGTCCACAAGCTCAATTTCAAGCCGATTAAACAGCAGGAAATGAGAGAGGAACTAAAGACCGTGATATTCATGGAGCTAAAGAATGTGGCAGTAGGCACGGTATTATCAGAAATGAGTGCTTTTAAGCGGTTTTCTAAGTATCTTGCAGAGAAAAAGCCAGAAGTACAGTCCTGCAAGGACATTGACCGAGACGTGATAGAAAGCTATCTCACCTACCTTAACACGGAGGTTATCAAAAAGTCATTCCGCACGGAGTTAATTTACATTAAGACGCTGCTTAGTCTGGTAGGCAAGGTGTATGATCGGGAAGATTTAGGAGAGCTTTTCTTTACCGGGGACATACCAAGCGAGGTAAGGACGCTTTACCGTACCTATTCCGACAGTGAGATTGCAAGGTTAAATACGCATATCGTACAGATGAATGAACAGATAGCAAGAGCATTGATTATACACCAGATGTTAGGGACAAGGATTAGCGATACCTTGACGCTTCCCCCGGATTGCCTGTATCAGAAAAACGGCGGGTACATCATCAAGGTAAAGCAGGTAAAAAGCAGCTACTATGAAAAGCCTGTAAGTGAAGAACTAGCCGCCCTCATTCAGAAAGCCATTTCCTACACTAAGGAGCGGTACGGGGAGAGCAGATATATCTTTGTATGTGAGAACGACCCAAGCCGCCCGTATCAGTACAGCATGATACAAAACCAAGTAATGAACATGATACACCGGGAAGATTTGCGGGACGATAACGGGGAGCTGTTCGGTTTCAATACTCACCTGTTCCGGCACACCTACGGGCGCAAGCTGACGGAAATGCACCTTGACGATTACACCATAGCCCGCCTGTTAGGACACACGGGTACAGGTTCCGTTAAGTATTACAGGAAGTTAAGCAATAGCGCACTGGAACAGGAAACAAGGGAAATGCGAGAGGAAATGGACGTTATTCTCTTAGACTTGATAAAGGGGTGGGAAGAATATGGAGAAATTTGAAAAAATGGTGAAGCAGAACCAAGCCGAGAGCCGGGAAAAGATTTCTAGTGCCATAGCTGCCATTATCGAAATGGAGCAGGCAGGGGAGCGGGTGCAGATTTGCGAGCTGACAAAGCGCACAGGACTTTCCAGAGGTTTCTTTTACAAAAACGCCGCCGTCCGCAAGGAGCTTGACCGGGCTTTAGAATTACAAAGGGGAATGACATTTACAAACCCCAGAAAAGCCGTCCTTGATGTGGCTATGGAAAAGCAGATCGCCTTACTGACAAAGCAGGTAGAGAAGCAAAAGAAGCAGATAGCCGAGCTGGAAGCGGAAAACAAGAAGCTAAAAAAAGCACTGGACAGAAAAGAGCTTGCATTTTTAAAACAGCTTTAAGCCGGAGCAGATACCGGGTAACATATCTAAAATTCTTACAGCGTACACAATGTGTATCGTGTTGAAATGCCGATTTTTCAAGGGCAAATATCTCCCTAGTAAATATATTAGTGGTGCTGATCGGATTGGTCATCATCTTCAAGAACCAACTTCGCAGTCTGGTAGAGACAGTTTTTGAGAAGATTACCAGTGACAGTAATACGGTAATGTCATGAGAAAAGGATATATAACAGTCTTTTTGTCACTATCCCTGACATTGATTCTGTCCCTTGTATTCACGTTAATAGAAGGGGCAAGAATCAGTGCAATACGAATGAAGTTTGAGTGTGTGGCTGATATTGGAATGAAT
>JAFLUH010000083.1:5509-8500 GCA_022508895.1 Oscillospiraceae bacterium | reverse complement strand
TACCGTACCATATCCCCACTCGTACCACACGGATACAACGCACTGGGCAGTGCCAAAGACCATTTGAAGCGTAACGAAACGCCCATAAAAAGCCATTCCCACCAGATACTACATTAAACCCAACCTTCGGGACCCAGCTGCCTCAAATTCAAATCACATCGCCTCAACCTCTCAACACACCTGACAAAACCGCCAACGCATTTTCATTCCACAGCCCTGCACACAGATCCCGCCTGCTGAACAAAACAGCACCGCAGCCTTGTATCAAAGCTGCGGTGCTCATTTATTTATGTACTTACGTTTTCTTTCGGATCAGAATATAAGGCTGTCTGCCGCTCACTCCAATATCCGCCCATCGGTGGAAACTATCACGACGCTCCACGGAATAAACTTGCCGCTGTTCTGCAGTGCCTGTTTTACGGCGTGCTCGATACCGCCGCAGCAGGGCACCTCCATACGAACGACCTTAACGCTTTTTATATTGTTGTTTGCAATGATCTGCGTCAGCTTTTCGGTATAGTCGCCCTCGTCTAATTTCGGGCAGCCGATCAGCGTAATGTGATTGCGGATAAATTCGTTGTGGAAATTGCCGTATGCATAGGCGGTGCAATCGGCGGCAACAAGCAGATTTGCATTGTCAAAATAGGGCGCGTTTACGGGGACAAGCTTGATCTGTACAGGCCACTGGCGGAGCTGACTTGCAGAAGGCGCTGAAGGAGCGGCGGGAGCTGCGTCCTCACGCTCTATCGTCTTGGACTGTGTGCCGGGACAGCCGCAGGGAAGCGGAGCGGAGTTCTGCTTCTTGGAGGCAAGCACCGCAGCCTCATTGTAAGCGGGCGCTTCCCTTTCTTCAAAGGATATGGCATTGGCGGGACAGGCAGGCAGACAGTCGCCTAAACCGTCGCAGTGATCCTCCCGTGTGAGCTTTGCCTTGCCGTCTATCATTTTGATGGCTCCCTCGTGGCAAGCCTCGGCGCAGGCGCCGCAGCCGTTGCATTTTTCTTCGTCGATCTTTATTATCTTTCTGAGCATATCGTTTTCCTGCCTTTCGGTTTTTATTGACTTTTCAAGTATATTGTAATATAATAAAAACAATAAGTCGGTTGTTTTTACAACAAAAGGAAGCTTTTATGCAAAAATATATTCCCGTACTCAGGCAAACCCGATTGTTTGCCGGAATAAGCGAAAATGAGATCGCCGCCATGCTGGACTGTCTGCAGGCAAAGTCCCGCAGATACAAAAAGGGCGAGTATATATTCAGGCAGGGAGAGCATTTGGATAACGTTACCGTGGTGGTCAAGGGCAGTCTGCTCATTCAGAATAACGATTACTGGGGCAATCGCAGCATCGTCAATACGGTAAGCGTCGGCGAGGTGTTCGGAGAGGCGTATGCCGCTTCAGACAGCGGAGCGATGCCAAACGACGCAGTCGCAGCGGAGGACAGCGCAGTGGTTTTCCTTGATGTGAAAAAGCTGCTGACCGTCTGCTCCTCGGGCTGCAAATTCCACACGCTGGTAATACAGAATATGTTCTTTACCCTGTCGGAAAAAAACAGAAAACTGATGCAGAAGTTAGGGCATATATCCAAGCGCTCCACAAGGGAGAAGCTTATCTCATTCCTCTCCGAGGAGGCAAAGCGGCAAAGCAGCAAAAGCTTTTCCATCTCCTTCAACCGTCAGCAGCTTGCGGATTACCTCTCGGTGGACAGAAGCGCAATGTCAAAGGAGCTGTGCAGAATGAGAGACGAAGGGCTTCTGATTTTTGAGAAAAACAAATTTACTTTATTATAAATTTTTTGGAGGTTTTCAGCATGGACAATTTCAACTTTTACAGCCCCACCGAATTTGTGTTCGGGAAGGACAGGGAGAACGAATGCGGAGAGTATGTGAAAAAGTACGGCAGCGGCAAGGTGCTTATCCACTACGGCGGCGGCTCTGCGGTAAGGTCGGGGCTGCTGGAGCGGGTGAAGCAGTCGCTGAGCGACAGCGGGATAAGCTTCACCGAGCTTGGCGGGGTTCAGCCCAATCCCCGTGACACCCTCGTTTACAAGGGCATTGAGCTGTGCCGTCTTGAGGGCGTTGATTTTATTCTTGCAGTGGGCGGCGGCTCGGTCATCGACTCGGCAAAGGCTATTGCGGCGGGCGTGCTGTACGATGGAGATTTCTGGGATTTCTACAGCGGCAAAAGGGTGGAGAAGGCTCTGCCCATAGGCGTGGTGCTGACCATTGCGGCGGCAGGCAGCGAAGGGTCGAGAAGCTCGGTGATAACCAAGGAGGAGGGTCTGCTGAAACGCAGCACAGGCTCGGATCTGATAAGACCGAAATTCGCCATACTCGATCCCGCCCTTACACAGACGCTGCCCCCGTACCAGACCGCCTGCGGCGCCACCGACATAATGGCTCACGTCTATGAAAGGTACTTCACCAACACAAAAGAGGTGGAGATAACCGACCGTCTCTGCGAGGCAGTGCTGATAACCATGGTAAAGGAAACTCCGAGGGTCATCGCCGACCCCGACAACTACGAGGCAAGGGCAAATATCATGTGGGCTGGAATGGTGGCTCACAACGGGCTTGTGGGTGTGGGCAGAAGCGGCGACTGGAACAGCCACAATTTAGAGCATGAGCTGTCGGCGCTTTACGACTGCGCTCACGGTGCGGGGCTTGCGGTGATGATGCCTGCGTGGATGGAGTTTGTGTATAAGCATGACGTTATGCGGTTCTGTGAGATGGCGACGAGGGTGTTCGGCTGTGAGATGAACTTTGAAGACCCCGAGGCAACGGCGCTGGAGGGAATACGCCGCTTCAGGAGCTTCCTGCACGGTATCGGTATGCCCATCAACTTTGAGGAGCTTGGAGCAAAGGCTGAGGATATACCCGTACTGGTGGAGAAGCTGGGGCTGGGAGACGGCAGGACAAGCGGCTTTGTACAGCTTTCTGCCGAGGACGTCACCGAGATATATAAGATAGCTGCAAGGGCGAAGCTGTAAGC
>JAFLUH010000083.1:0-5409 GCA_022508895.1 Oscillospiraceae bacterium | reverse complement strand
CTGAGAGCCGACATCTTGTTCACCACTGCGTCTATCTCAAGAATGTCGAAGTTATCGACGGCGTTTTGCAGGCTGCCTAACAGACGGAGGGTCTTCGCCCTTTTCATGCTGTCGCCGAATTCCACGATCGCCTTGCCCCATTGGTTGACTGTTTCGGTGCAGGCGTCTATGTCGCAGCTGCCTGCGGCAGTTTTCAGGCGCTCGTAGAACCGTACATTTTCCTGATCGTACTGGAATCTGGACATCTCCTCCATCACCTCGTCCATCTGCAGGGTGTCGAAATTGTCCAGCGCCTCGCTCATGCGTTCCAGCATGTTTTCAATGTCCTCGGGCTCGGCAAAGCGTTCTTCCTCCTCGTCCGAGTCGGCAAAGTATTTTTTCAGCGCCTCATGGAGCTGCAGGTACTCGTCTATCATGCCCTCGGTCTTTTCCTCGATAAGCTCCAGATCGCCCTCGTTGCCCGCCTTTTCCAGCGCCGCTGCCACATCTGCAATGCTGTCTGCGCCTATCTGACGGGAGGTGCTTTTGAGGGAGTGTACCTCTATGGTGTAGTCACGCCAGTGCCCTGCCGCCTTGTGCTCCAGTATCACCTTAGCCTTTTTCTCGATAGCGTCAAAGTAGTCCTTCAGCACCGTCCAGAAAAGCTTTTCGGTGCCCAGCAGACTGAGTGCGTTGCGGGTGTTCAGCTCCGTTATGTCCGCTAATGAGAAAGTGCTTTGCTGCTCGCCGTCCTGCGGGGGAGGAGGCAATTCGTTCTCGTCAACGGGGATTATCATTTCCTGAGGCAGCCACTTTCTTATCTTGGATATTATCTCCTTCAGCTCGATGGGCTTTGCAACAAAGTCGCTCATGCCCTCACGGATAAACATTTCCCTTGCGCCGCCGATGGCGTTTGCGGTAAGGGCGATGATGGGCACGTCGTTATAGCCGGGAACGAGCTGCCTTATTATGTGGGTCGCCTCCACGCCGTCCACCTCGGGCATCATGTGATCCATAAACACAAGGTCGAACTTTACGTCGTGGATCATATCTATCGCCTCGGCGGCGCTGCTTGCCGTTTTGACGCGCATCTGCAGCGGCTCCAGCAGTCCCGACGCAACGGTGAGGTTTACGGGGTTGTCGTCCACTATCAGCACCTTCGCTTCGGGAGCAATAAAGGTGAAGTGGTCGTTTTCCACCTGATTGAAGTCCAGCTCTATGCCGCTTATGCCCATTGCGTTGTACAGGCTGAGGGAATACACAGGCTTGGCTATCATGCGCACGTTGGGTATATCCACCACGTCTATGCTGTCAAAGGGCACAAGCACAAGGCACTGTATATTGGGATTGCTTTTTACAAAGTCCTGTATTGCCGAGGTATAGAACATCTTTCCCACGATGAAATAGTCCACCTGCATACTCTCATAGGAGTTGTTGTCGGCAAAGTCCACATACTCCGCACCGATAAGCTTCAGGTCACGGATAAGCTGAGCCTTGACGTACTGATTTTCAAAAAGCACTGCGGTCTTTAAGGGCTTTTCCAGCTTGGGCATTACGGTGGTGAAGTCGATGACCTTTTGGGGTATGTCGAAGAAGAAGGTGGTGCCCTTGCCGTACTCGCTTTCGACGGAAATGGTACCGTCCATGAGATACAGCAGCTGCTGTGTGATGGCAAGACCCAGACCCGTGCCCTCGATGTTGCGGTTGCGCTTGCTGTCCACCTGCTGGAAGGAGTTGAAGAGCTTGTTTATATCCTCCCTCTTGATGCCGATACCGGTGTCGCTTATCTCGCATTTCAAAACCACGTTCTTTTCGCCGGTTTTCTCAAAGCCTATTTTCAGGTGCACTTCGCCATGCTTTGTGAATTTCACCGCGTTCGTAAGCAGGTTGAGTATTACCTGATGGATACGCACGTTGTCGCCGTAGAGCTTTTTGGGAAGGTCGGGGGATATGTCCATGGTGAACTCGATATCCTTATCGCCGATACGGCTGTTTATGATGCCGGACAGGTCCTGAATGACGGACAGCGGCTCATATTCCACGTCCACAATGCTCATCTTGCCCGCCTCTATCTTGGAGAAGTCAAGAATATCGTTGATGATGACCAGCAGGTTCTTACTGGACGCCTTTATCTGGTGTATGTACTCTCTGGCGGTGCGGGGCATTTCCTCACGGAGCGCTAAGTCGGCAAGACCGATGACCGCATTCATTGGGGTGCGTATCTCATGGCTCATGTTCGCCAGAAAGTCCGACTTCATGTGGGAAGCCTTTTCGATCTCGATATTGTTCTGGTGCAGCTCATAGCCCTTGTACGCAATGCTGGAAAGCACCGAGGCGATAGTGTGCAGAAAATGGGTGGCTTTGTCCACTCTCGCCCTGCTCACTCTGGGCACCTTGCTTATCGCCGCCACATATTCGTCAGGATCAAGCCCGAACTCCTCGGCGTGTATGCGCGCCTTTTCCAGGTCGGGTTCGTTTACCAGCACCTGCCCGCCTATAAAGCTGCCCAGCACCTGCCCGTTCACCATTATGGGTGCGGCAAAGTCCACAAGTCCTGCATGACAGTCATAGGTGTAGCCCTTGTTGTATTTCCGGGAGATGATGGCGCCGTCTATATCGCACTTCTCGCAGCGGTGACGGGCTACCTCCGAGCTGCGGCACATATTGCAGTGATCCTCAAAGCCTGAGCCATCCGTTACCGCAATGCCTTCGCTGTCGGTGGTGAGGGCAGCCATTTCCGTCATTTCGGAAAATGCGTCCTGTATCTGCTGGAGCACTTCCACACTGATAAGATCGGTAAGATGCAGCTCTCTTGATTCTTCCTTCATGGAGAAACCTCCTTGTGAACAGATTGGCCCGTTTTATCCTATAATATTCCTGATGGTGGCGGTCAGTGTATCCATGTCGATGGGCTTGAGAACGTAGCCGATGGGCTTGAGGGACATTACCTCCATTATCTTCTCCCTGTCGGAAACGCCGGTGAGGAAGCATACGGGAATGCCGGAGGCCTTGGGATTTTTCTTCAGCCGCTGGAACACCTCCGCTCCCGTTTCGATGGGCATTTCGTAGTCGAGGATTATCATGTCCACCTTCTTGACCTCCAGCATCTTTTCGATCATTGCGCCGCTTGCCATGGTGGTGACGTCATATTTCTCCTCCAGCGCACTCTTCAGCATTTTGAGAACGGTGCGGTCGTCGTCCACCACGAGAAGGTGCCTTTTTTCGCCGGGGGCAAGGGGGCGGAGTGCTGCTCCGCCTGCGGCAGGTGCGGTCGGTGCAGGTGCGGTTGCACCGGCGCTGCTTATTGCCGCCTCAGCCGCCTGTATCAAAGCGTCGACCTGATTCGTCTTTGCCTGGAAAGCGTCGTTGCTTGCCTTTGCGTGGGCGGAGTCCTCCAAATAGCGTTTTATCCTCATGGAAAGATTTTCCGTGGTAACGGGACGGCGTACCATAATATCGACTAAGCCCGGCGCTTTGCGCTCCACCTGATTGCAGGCGTCGTTGTCGCCGATAAGCAGTATGGCTGCGCCGTTGAAGAAGCTGCTTTCCTTCAGCTTGGTCAGCTCGCGTATCGACTGCTCAAAGCTTGAATCCTGAAACACTATGTACACATCGGGCTGACATAGCTTGAAATGCCCTGAGAGGTCTTCCCAGCCGTTGGAGGTGGTCACATTGTCAAACTGCACCGCCGTCTGCCGCATGAAATCAAATATCATAGTCTGGTTTCTGCCGTTTATCAGTATCTTTGGTCTCATATTACCGTCCCTTTCGTTGTTGAGTATGCCTGTATGCTGCTTAAATTTTACCATATTTTCAGGGGTTTGTCAATCGGAGGGGAGAATTGGCGAAGCCGTCACGATCCCCGTAAAAGACGGGAAGCGCCGATAAGCCTGTCCGTCATGTCTTCCTTTTTTGTTATACCGATTTGTTGCAAAAACAAGCGGCTCAGCTATTGAAATTTTCTTCCTGAAATGTTATTATATATCTAAAGATTATCTTGAAAAGGAGCAATATCGTGGGAACATATACAGCAGAAGAAGTTAAAAAAATGCTTATTGAGGGGAACAAAAGGTATGTTGCGGAAATGTCCGCCTCCATCGACGTCTCGGAGGAGGTTCTGGAAGCCGAGGTCTCAGGTCAGGATCCTTATGCCATCATCATCACCTGCGCCGATTCAAGGATCATTCCGCAGGCTATCTTTTCCACGGGCATAGGAGAGCTGTTCGTAATACGAATTGCGGGCAACGTGATAGACGACGTTTGTCTCGGGAGCATTGAATATGCCCATGAGCATCTGGGAACGGGTGTTGCGGTGGTATTAGGGCACGACCACTGCGGCGCCGTCGGTGCGGCTCTGCACCCTCACGACGGGCACGGCGAGGGCTATATAAAATGCATCACCGACAAGATACTGGACGCCATAGGCGACGAAAAGGACGAGGATAAGGCGTGTCGGCTCAATGTGGAAAACAGCTGCAGGGTCATAAGGGAAAAGCTGACAGGCTCCGATCTGACGGTCATGGGCGCAGTGTACCGTCTGGAAAACGGGCAGGTGGAATTTCTCTGATACAAAAAAGAGCAGCGTAGATCACAGCTTGGCGGAAAGTCCTCCCTTTGGTCGTATCTTCCGCCAAGCTGCCTGAAAAGCAAGAAGCTCCGCAAAGCGGAGCTTCTTGCTTTTTTATGATCGCCGTTCGGAGAGGAAAGCCCTGACGGTTTCTCCTCCTGACCTTCCCTTCCGGGGTTTTTCTGCGGGCTCGGTTTTATGAAAGACGAATTATAACAAGACGTGCAGAGATCGCCTGAGTTCCTCCGGCAAGAGGGGTGAGAGTAAGAGCCGAGGCGTTATCCTCGGGGTTTCTCACGGTGAGGACGGAATTTTCGCAGTCGGTGGTTATCAGCGTTATCTCGATGATGGCGGAGGTCCCCGTGCCTCTGCCCACCACGGTGTAGCTCAGCTCCTGACCGTTCAGCGTCAGCACAAGCTGTCCCGACCCGTCCACGTTCACCTGAAACGTTACAAGATAAGTTCCTTTCTCCGCCAGATTGAACGAATGGTCGTTTATCCGTGTGATGCCTTCATCGGCAGCCGCTCTGAAGCTTTCGTCGGTATTGCTGTTGACTCCGTCTCTGGGGAAGCTCACGTCGCTGCCCGGCTCGACGGTGTCCGTGTTGTCAGGCGGCATCAGCGCATAGAAATCGGCGTAGCACAGCGCAGTTCCTGCGGGACCTGCGGGGCCTGCCGGACCCTGTATGCCCTGAGGACCTGTCGCTCCCACGGGACCCTGCGGACCTGTGGGACCCTGAGGACCCGTCTCGCCCTGAGGACCTGCGGGGCCTGTGGGACCCTGAGGACCTTGGGCGCCCGTTTCGCCCTGCGGACCTGCGGGGCCCTGCTCGCCCTGAGGACCGGCAGGACCAGCTGCGCCG
>JAFLUH010000082.1 GCA_022508895.1 Oscillospiraceae bacterium | reverse complement strand
TAAGGTTGCTTTTTATGCCTCAATATGCTATAATGAATAAAGTATTCACAGACAACCCTCAGAGAGACAAAACCATGAACGAACGACTCCCCTACCTCCGAGAAAAAGCCAACAAGCTCCCCCTGACCCCCGGCGTATACCAGATGAAGGACTGCACCGGCAAAATAATATACATCGGCAAGGCAAAAGCCCTGAAAAACCGAGTATCAAGCTATTTCCGAGCAATCGAGAGCCACAACGCCAAAACCTACAAATTGGTCCAGAACATTCACGACTTCGACTTCATAGTGACCTCCACCGAGCTGGACGCCCTTGTGCTTGAAGCCAGTCTCATAAAGCTTCACAGCCCCAAATACAACATTCTCTTAAAGGACGACAAGGGCTACAACTATATAAAGATAACCGCCGACGAGTACCCCCGCATAACCTACGCCCTGCAGACCGACGACAAAAAAGCGGAGTACATCGGACCCTACACCAGCGGCTACACGGTAAAGCAAGCCGTAGAGGAAGCCAACAAGCTGTTCCTGCTGCCCACCTGCGGAAAAAAATTCCCCCGTGACTTCGGCAAGGAGCGCCCCTGCCTGAATTACCACATAGGACGCTGCATGGGCTTATGCAAGGGCAAAATATCCCCTGAGGAATATTCGGAGCAGGTAAAGCAGGCGGTAAGCTACATTAAAAACGGCAGCAAGCAAAGCATCGAGCGGCTGACAAAAGAGATGGAGGAGTACGCCGAAAGGCTGGAGTTCGAGAAGGCGGCACAGCTTCGTGACCGCATTTCCGCAATACAAAAGGCGGAGCTGTCCCAGCACATCTATTCGAGCAAAAAGACTGACTACGATATAGTAGCCGCCGCCGTAAACATGGACTTGTGCAGCATTGCGGTGGTAAAATACAGAGGCGGCAGGCTGATAGACAAGGAGAATTTCTTTATCGGCGAGGAATACGACCCCTCCCAGACCCGTGAGGATTTTCTCATAGAATACTATTCGGCTCATTCAAATCCTGCCGAGATACCCCGTGAAATATATCTTGACCTTGACATAGAGGGCAGGGAGCTGCTGGAAAGTTATTTTACAGACCGCAGCAAGCACAAGGTTTCCCTGCTTGTCCCCAAAAGAGGCGAAGGACTTACCCAGGTGACATTGGCAAAAAGCAACGCCGAGGAATATCTGTCCCTGCGTGTGGGCAGAACAGCCAAGGAAATATCCGCCCTTGAGGACCTGCAGAAGATTTTGGGACTGTCCAAGATACCCAACCTGATAGAAAGCTACGACATCTCCAACATGGGCGAGGAAACCAGAGTTGCGGGCATGATAGTCTACCGCAACGGAAGACCCTACAAGCAGGGCTACAAAAAATTCACCATAAAGTATGTGCAGGGAATAGACGACTACGCCTGTATGCAGGAGGTAATAGAGCGCCGCTTTCAGCGTTATCTTGACGGCGACGAGGGCTTCGACCAGCTGCCCGACCTTATCCTTCTTGACGGCGGCAAAGGTCACGTTTCCGCAGTAAAACAGGTGCTTGACCGTATGGGAATAGAAGTGAGCCTATACGGCTTGGTAAAGGACGACCGCCACAGAACCCGTGCAATAGCACAGGAGGGCGGCGAGATACAGATAAACAGCAACCGCAACGTATTCGACCTGCTGACCCGCATACAGGACGAGGTGCACCGCTTCTCCATCAACTTCCAGCGCAGCCGCCACAAAAAGAAGCAGTACGAGCTTGAGCTGACCCGAGTGCGGGGGATAGGCGAAGCCAAAGCCCTTGCCCTGATGAAGGAGTTCAAGACCAAGAAAGCCATGAAGGAAGCCACCCCTGAGCAGCTTGCAGAAGCGGCAAAAATAGGCAAGGACGTGGCAGCCGAGCTATATTTATTTATACAGGAGACATTCTGAGTGAGAGTAATAACAGGCTCCGCCAAGGGCAGGCGGCTGAAAACATTGCCCGGACTTGACGTGCGCCCAACGATTGAAGGCGTAAAGGAAGCCATTTTCAGCATAGTGCAGTTCGACATTGAGGACGCAGTGTTTCTGGACTTGTTTGCAGGCTCAGGTCAGCTTGGCATAGAAGCCCTGAGCAGAGGCGCAAAAAAAGCGGTTTTCGTGGACAATTCCGCCGAATCCGTAAAGATAATCAGGGACAATTTAGCTCACACAAAATTAGAGGACAGGGGGTTGGTAGTGAATATGCCCAACAGCGCCTTCCTCAAAAGCACCAACGAGAAATTTGACATAGCCGTTCTCGACCCGCCCTATAATCACAAGCTGATACAAAAATCCATGCCCCAGCTGGTTGAAAAAATGTCGGATTATGGTATAATAATATGTGAGCATGAGCGTGACACGGTATTGCCCGAGACCTACGGCGATTTTTCGGTAAGCAAGGTACACCGCCACGGCAAGACCACGCTTACAGTTTACAGAAGGGACAACAAAGAAACGGAAGAATGAAAACAGCTATCTACCCAGGCAGCTTTGACCCGCTGACCTGCGGACATCTTGACATAATCCAGCGTGCAGCAAGGCTTTTTGACAAGCTGATAGTGCTGGTATCCATAAACCCCCTGAAATCCTACTGCTTCACCTCTGAGGAAAAGGTAGACTTTATCCGCAGGGTGACGGGCGACCTCCCCAACGTGGAGGTGGACTGCTACGACGGCTTGCTTATCGACTACTTCAAGAAGCGGAACGCAGACGTTATCGTAAAAGGCTTGCGAGCCATGTCCGACTTTGAAAACGAGTTCCAGATGGCGTTGGTGAACAAGGATCTGTGCTACAATGCCGAAACGATTTTCCTGTCGGCGGACGTGGTAGGCACATTCCTGTCCTCCAGCATGGTAAAGCAGATAGCCATGTTCGGCGGCGACATAAGCTCTTATGTTCCCCATGAGATAGAAAAGGATATTATCAAAGGCGTGCAGCGCCTTGGAAAGGATATGAAAGATGAATATTGACGACGCTTTGGAGGCAATGGACGAGATACTGGACAAGTCCATGCAGGTGCCCTTTTCCAATAAAAAGGGCTTGGTAGACGTGGAGGCACTGCGAGAGCTTATCGACGACATCAGGCTCAATATGCCCACCGAGATAACCCAGGCAAAGAACTTGGTCAATGACCGCAAGGTGATAATCAGCGACGCCAAGCAGGAGGCAGACCGCATTATCCGCAAAGCGGAGGAGCGTGCCACCAAGCTGGTATCTCAGCAGGAGATAACCCGTCAGGCGACCGAAAAAGCCAATCAGATACTGATGAACGCCCAGACCAAATATACCGAGCTGTGCAACTCCACCAACGAGTATGTGGACTCCATGCTGACCCGTGTGGAGGAGCTGCTGACCAAGGACGTGGCGGATATCAAGAAGGCGAGAAGTGCGCTGAAGCGCAGATAAAATGCAGCACCACATTGAAACAATAAAGCGTCAGGTAACGGCAAATTTCGTAAATCTCGAAACCGCCCTGAAGACCTACGACCGCACTGCCCTTATCTGCGGAGCTCCCGCATGGCGCTACGCCTACCACACCATCCACTCCGCAGACAAGTGGTTCTTCAACCCAAACGTCTACACCGAACCCGACTTCCACCAAGCGGGCATGGACAACCCCGACAACCCCTGCACCGTGACCCTGTCCGACGAACAGCTTCTTGCCTATCTTTATCAGGTAAAGGAAAAGACCCTTGCTTATCTGGACGGCTTAACTGACGAAATGCTGTACGAAAAGCCCGAAGCCTGCGACCTGACAAGGCTTGAGCTGATACTGGCACAGTTCCGCCATATCTCCTTCCACACAGGAATGCTCAACGGCAATACCATAGAAAGAACGGGCAGATTCCCCGTCTTTGTGTCCCCGTGGACTTACGACAGGCTTGAAAAGGGATTATACGATGAATAAAGCAAAACCGCTGCCTTACAAAGCAGCGGTTTATTCATTATCATTTAACTACCGGCAACAAGCATCAATCTTCTTCTGTTTCCCCTATGCACAGTCTAAACAATTTGCTTGCATTTTCGACGCCATCTCTATCTAACTCTTCTTTTATAGTTTCATTCCGGACAACAATTACTGTTATCCCCACTTTATCGGGTTCTTTATCATAAGCGTACCATCCTTTGAAACCTATGGTGTATTCTGTACCCTTATCAGTTATTATATTTCGTGTTTTCGCCCCGTAACTTTTCTTTTCAAGGCTGCCGGCTTCACCCGAAAAAGGCTCGTCATAAGAAACTATTTCTCCGTCAAGAAAATCAAATGCTGCTTCTATTTGCTTATCAATATAGGGATAATTCTCCAATACATATTCGCTGAAAAAACCTTTGAGAGTTTCTCCGTCCTTGTTGATGAAGCATTCCATGATTTCAGTTTGATGTTCTTTCGCAAGGTTGCCCGGAGATTTGTATCCTTTGGAACTCAAACAACCCGTTGACAAAATCGTCATAATGAATATCATCAATAAAAGTGCTGCATTAAAAATCACTCGTTTCATCGTATCACTCCGTCAAATTTAAGAACAGGGAACAACTAAAAGCTCCCCAGCTTCTCCAAAACCCCCTTAGCGCTAACCTCCTGCACGCTCAGCTTTTTATCGGGCATAGAGATATTCTCCAAATAATGTGCGTCCGAATCAAAAATGACCCCGCACTCCCCGATATAAGGGTACTTGGCGGTAAGATTCTCCACCGCCTCGGGATACTTTATCTCCACGCACTGAAACCCTGCGTCAGAGGGCACACCGCCCAAGGAATTTATCAGGCTGAACGCCTTGCGGTCGATATGGGCGGGTATCATTATCCCCCCATAGCTCTTAACCAGCGGCTTCACCGAGTAAAAGTCGATATCGGTGGCATTGATAAGACATATCTCCTCGATATCCACCGTCTCGTCGTCACTGTTTTTCACAAGCTGGTTTCCGTATATCTCAGGCTTATTTTTGATAGGCATTATCCGCTCATGCACATACTTGTCGAACTCCATGGCGTTGTCCAGCTCGGGAAACAGACAAAGCACATGTATCTCCTCCTGAGTAGTCAGCTCCATTCCTGCAATGGGCAGCAGCTCCGCCGCCTTAGCCGCTTCAAAAAACGCAGGACAGTTTTTGCAGGAGTTGTGGTCGGTCAGCGCCGCCACGTTCAGCCCCAGCATCTTCGCCAGCATAGCAATGTTGGCAGGCGTACTCTCGTCGTCCCCGCAGGGTGACAGGCAGGAGTGTATATGCAGGTCGTAGAATAAATCAGGCATTTTCCCCGCCCTTTATCAGCAGCGCCGCCTCGAACACGGGCAAATCGGTCCACAGCACGTTTATCTGCTCGTCCTTCGCCTTTGCCAGCATGACCTCGTCTGCAACGGCTCCCTCCGCCAGCACGATACAGCTCATATCCGCCAGCGTCGCCACCGCCGCCGCATTGACATTGCCCATAACGGTGACCCACGCACAGTCCGCAGGCGCCTTGCTCATCACGATACTGAGCAGATCGCAGCAGTATATCTTCCCGATCTCTCTTGACAGATCCCCCTCAACCACAATTGAAAAAGCCTCATTGTCAAGCAGTTCTTTAACTGTCATTTTATGTATTTCCTTTCTGTGAAAAATCAGCACCCGCCATTCATAAACCCATGTTTTCCCGCAATGCGAGAAAACATTCCGCTACTGTGTACTGTTCGCTATACACTGTGCACTATTCTATGCTGCTTATTTCCCCTGAAAACTCGTGCAGGAATTTCCTCAGTATATGTATACAGTCCTTTTCCTTTGCGTGTCCCTGTGCGATATCCTCCGCAAATGCACGGCAGGTAGGCGCTCCGCAGCACCCGCAGTCCAGCCCCGGCAGCTTCTCGGTAAGCTCGTCTATCCTCTGCATTATCTGAATGGATTCTTCCAAGCTGTTGCCCAGCCTGAACACGGGCATATACTGTATTTTCCCGTCAAGGAACGCATTAGGCGGCGTTTCGTCCCCTAAATGCGACCCCGAAACAGGCAGATACTTTCTCAGCACATTCAGCTTAACTTTAGCAAGGTAAGGATTTTCCACAGCCAGTACGCCGCCCACGCAGCCGCCCGAGCAGGCGTTCAGCTCAATGAACGCAAGGTTGTGCAGCTTGTCGTCCTCCAAATCCTCAAGCACCCGCAGCACGTTCTCGATACCGTCGGCAGACAGGTAGTTATCCCGCAGGATACCTCCCGCCTCGCCGCCGCTTCTGCCCCAGCTGACGCCTATCTTGCCCGCCTCGATATCCCCCTGAAAGTAGCCGCCCTCGCTGTTTGCGTACACGTCCTTCATCAGCGGCAGCAGCTTCGGGTATATCTCGCTCATGGCGATAGCCCCGTCAACGCCGCTTTTCTCGCCCACCAGCGGGCTGTTTATGGCGGTGACCTTGGCAGGGCAGGGGGTAATGAAGATTATCCCTATCTTCTCCCTTGGCAGCCCCGTCTCTTTCATAGCCTTTTCCGCCGCCATGGAAGCCGCCAGCTCAAAGGGCGCATTCAGCGGCGATATCTTGTCGATAAGGTTGGGGAAGCGCACCCGGATAAGCCGGACGATAGAGGGGCAGGCAGAGGAGATTATAGGCAGCTCCGCCTTTTCCTCGGTGATAAGCTTCCTTGTCAGCTCCGACACCATCTCCGCCGCCGCCGCAACCTCGAACACGTCGTCGAAGCCCAGCTTCATCAGCGCAGACAGCACTATCCCCTTGTCCTCTAAATTGTTGAACTGAGCATACAGCGACGGAGGCGGCAGAGCCACCTTGTACTCGTACTTGTCCAGTATGCTCATAGGGTCGTATATAGCTTTTTTCGCATGATGGGGGCAGATGCGTATACATTCCCCGCAGTCGATGCAGAATTCCTTGGTGATATTCGCCTTTCCGCTCCTTACCCGTATAGCCTGAGTAGGGCAGCGTTTAAGGCAGTTGATGCAGCCCATGCAAAGGTCTGCGTCAAGATTTACCGAGTGGAAAAAAGTCTCCATTTTTCCCTCCAATTCTTACAACAAACTATGAAAGGTTAAACTCCATGGTAACGGTAGTACCCTTCCCCACCTCCGACTGCACGTCGATGCTGTCCGAGTATTTCTTCATATTGGGCAGACCCATGCCTGCTCCGAAGCCCAGCGAACGGATATCGTCCGGCGCGGTGGTATACCCCTCCTGCATAGCCAGCGAGATATCGGGAATGCCCTTGCCCGTATCGGAGATGACGATGGTTATCTTCTGAGAATCGATGGTGACGTCCACCTTCCCGCCGCCGCCGTGAATGACGCAGTTTATCTCACCCTCGTATGTGGCGATTGCAACGTTCCTCACCACGTTAGGGGCGATCCCTATCTGCTTTAATTTATTCTTGATGGCGGAGCTTGCCTCACCTGCTCTGGTGAAGTCAGTCCCCGACACTTCATAATTAAGAGTGATTGGCGTCATTTCGTGTGCCCTCCGAGACCGTTGGTATAGAGCCTGCCGCAGGCTTCAAACATTCTCAGATCAGTGGAAAGTATGGCGATATTCATCTCCTCTGCGAGGCTTACCACCGCATCATCGGGCGTTTTGCCCCTTACGAACACGATGCAGATGATATCCATCATCTCCGCCGTGCGAATTACCTGCGGGTTCATAAGCCCCGTCAGCAGCACGGCCTGATCCTTCACGAATGCCAGCACATCGCTCATCATATCCGAGCCGCAGGCGGTATGTACCTCGTGATCCAGCATTTTCTCCCCGGTCAGCAGCCGTGCCTCCAGCAGATTTTTAATGTCATTGATAGTCATAATATTCACCGTTCCTTCAGATTTTATTTCACTTCAGGCGCCTCTGCGAAAGCAGAAGCCGTCAGCGGAATTACCTTACAATATATCATTTTCATTTTAACATATTTACAATTTAATTGCAATATCAAAGCGAAAATTGTATGTTTTTTACAAAAAAAGAGCGGCTTTTTTGCCGCTTAAAAAATGAACACACAAACCAATATCATCGCCACCCCCGGCAGTCCCAGCACAGCCGCTATCAGCACCGTAGCCGCATTAACAGCCACCCCGCACCCGGCAAAGCCCGTAATCACTGCCGCAGCGATCAGCCCGACCACTCCCGACAGCGAGTTTATCACCATAGCCTTAACAGGTTTTTTCTGTAAACCGCACTTATGTACAAATATTACAGTAAGTATAATACCTATAATAATAGCCAGAACGTCCATATTTTCACCTTCCTAACCTTTAACTCTTAACTTTGAACTGTACTTTGCCTACAGTCTGTCCATATAATCTATCTTTATCCCCTTTTCTCTTGCTATTTTCAGCAAATAAGCGTATCTTGCCTGCAATGAACGTTGTTCAAAAATAGCCGCCTCGATCATTTCGTCATCGGTCATCATGTTAAACAGCTGCTCGTTAGCCTTGACCTGATCCGCAATTCTTTCCAGCTCCTCGATAAGTCCGCTGTTTTCGGTAGCTTCCATATTTTTCAGCATAACCACACCGCCTTGTCCTTTTTGTAGATACTATGAGCAAAGCGCCCCCGATATTACCGAAAAATAAGTCATCACATGGTCGCAAAAGGCGAAAAATAAAGCAAAAATGTGCTTGACAAATCAAAAGTCCTATGTTATAATAATCAAGCGTCAGAAAATGTTGCTTGGAGAGGTGTCTGAGTGGTTTAAAGAGCCGGTCTTGAAAACCGGTGATCCCGCAAGGGACCGTGGGTTCGAATCCCACCTTCTCCGCCAGTCGCGAGGCGACTCCTTATGTCTTTGAGTGAACTTTATTCAGTCTGTAAGTGCTGCTTACTTATATGTATACCGATTTAAGCGTTACAGACGAGCAGCGGTCACTCAATAAAATAACCAAAATTCGGCACTATGGAGAATTACCCAAGTGGTGAAGGGGCTCCCCTGCTAAGGGAGTAGGTCGGGAAACCGGCGC
>JAFLUH010000081.1 GCA_022508895.1 Oscillospiraceae bacterium | reverse complement strand
GGGATTACTCGATTTCGAGTCGAGCCCGTTATGACCACTTCGATACTGCTCCAAAAATATTAAATTTTTCAAAAATCTTAGAATTCCTCTTAGAACCGCCTTATTTCAAATCACCACCAAATCCAATAAACCCGTACTACAACCAACTTTCCACACTCCCACCTTCCAATTCCCGCACAACATTTCGAGTCGTTCTCGTTATGACCACTTCGATACGTCTGCAAAAATTTAATTTTCCGAAAAGAGGTTCTCCTCATTTCCACCCAAAAACAAAACAACGTTGAACCCAAAAGGATCCAACGCCACATGGTGCGGAGAATGGGACTTGAACCCACACGGGAATACTCCCACTACCCCCTCAAAGTAGCGCGTCTGCCATTCCGCCACCTCCGCAGGTCAGAGCTCACTTACATAAATCCAAATATGCATCTTTTTGGCAAAATTTCCCACATACTGCGTTAAATTTTCTTGGCGGGCAAAAGCCCGTCGGCGAAAATTTGCCTTGTCTGCGGAAAATTTATGCTCAAAAATCCGCACATTCGGCTTTATGTAAGCAAGCTCTTGCTTTACAGCTTTATTATTATATCAATTAAGCCGATAAAAGTCAATACTTTTTGCGAAAATTTTTTATTTTTATTTGCAAGTGCCGCTGCACCGCCCTCAGAGGGTTTTCCATCTCTGCGTACGGATTGATTTAAAAGCAAAAGTGTGCTATAATAAACCCAAACGAAGCAAGACGTTCAAACAGTCCTTACGCCCGCCGCTCCGCCGGCTGACTACTGACACCTATAAGGAGAAAGCCATGCGCTTAGTAATGCTAATAGAAAACACTGCCGTTTCCCAGAAGCTTTTAGTGGAGCACGGAATGTCCGTGTTCATCGAGAACGGCGGCAATTACAGCATCTTCGGCACCGGTGCCGGCTCCAAGCTGATAAACAACGCCAAGCGCATGAAGCTGCCCATAGAGCAGATAACCGCCGCCGCAGTTCCTCACAACCACTATGCCTACATAGGCGGTCTTGACTCATTGTGGCAGGTCAGCCCGAAGATGAAGGTGTTCGCCCTGCGTGCGGCGGACTGCCAGCCGGTGCGGAAAAACGGTCTGTTCTCCGTCCCGCTGGGCGATCTGTCCGACAAAATACGCAAGCACAGGGAACGCTTCGTGCTGTTTGAGAGCTTTCAGCAGGTCAACGAGGGCTTTTTCCTGATGCGGGACGAGAATTGCGAGAAGGAATTTTACGTCACCGACAAAAACCACAAGATAAGGGAAGGGGACGGCTATGTGACCGACGATATGTCACAGGAGTGCTTCGGGGTGCTTTTCCCGTCTCAGGACAGAAAAAAAGGCTGCGTGATAATCGGCGGCTGCGCCCACTGCGGCCTGCCCAACATGATAAAGACGGTAAGGAAAAACTGGGGCGAGATACCCGTTTTAGCGATACTTACGGGTCTGCACTTCATGGGAAGCTCCACCAAAAAGCTGGGCGTCGACCCCGAGTTCATGTCAAGAACTGCGGAGGAGATAAGAAAGCTGAACGTAGGGGTGGTATACACCTGCCATTGCACCGGCTTAAAGGGCTATGAGGAACTGAAGATATTTATGGGAAACCAGCTTGAGTACCTTCAGACTGGGGAAGAGCTTAATTTCTGACAGAGAAAGGAAAAAGGGAGTAAAGGTGAACATTCTTATAGTAGGGTGCAGCAGAGAGGGAGCCTCTCTTGCGTCCGTAATGTGCGAGCGGGGAAACGACGTTTCCGTGATGGACGACAGAAAGGACAGCTTCGAGCTGCTGGAGGAGGGCTTCACGGGGCTTACCTTCAAGGGCGTGCCCATTGACAACGACGACCTTCAGTCGGCGGGGATAGAGTCCTGCGACGTGGTATGCGCCGTCACCGACGACGACAACGTGAATATCATGGTAGCCCAGATAGCAAAAGAGGTCTACAAGGTACCCAAGGTGCTGACCAAGATAATGGATCCGGAAAAGGAGGAGGCGTATGAGGTGACGGGACTGAACTCCGTCTGCCCCACCAATCTGACCCTGGACGCCTTCATATCCGCTCTTGACGGCTATCAGGAGGAGCAGCAGCTTGGCTTCGTCGGTCACACGGTGAAATTCTACCCCATGCCCATTCCCAAGGAATTTGTGGGCATGAAGGCGATGGATATCCAGTTTGAAAAGGACGAGGTGCTGTACGCCATAGTAAGCGAGGGCGGAGAATTCGATCTGATAAACAATTACAATATAACACTGGAGGAGGGGGACACGCTGATCTTCTCAAGATTGGTGGACTGATATGAGAGCGATAATAGTAGGCGGAGGAAAGGTAGGCTACTATCTGGCAAAGAGCTTGCTGGAAAGGAACTACGACGTTTCCGTTATTGAGATAGACAAGGCTGCCGGTCAATATTTTGCCAATACTCTTGACGTAACGGTGGTAAGAGGCGACGGCTCCACCAAGCGCGCTCTTGAAGCGGCAGGAGCGGACCGCTGCGACTCCATAATCGCCGTGACCGGCGAGGACGAGGTAAATCTGATAATCTGCCAGATGGCAAAGCGCATTTTTGGCGTAAAAAAGACCATCGCCAAGGTAAACAACCCCAAAAACGCCGAGACCATAAGGCTTTTAGGCGTAGACATCGCCATCTCCAGCACCGACAACATCATCAGGCAGATGGAAAGGGAAGTGGACAACAGCCGCATAAAGGAGCTTATGCCCATCAACGGCAAGGCGGCGGTATTCGAGGTCATTCTGCCCGAAAACTACGTCTACAGCGGCAAAATAATCGCCGACATCAAGCTTCCCGACGGCTGCAACATCATCAGCATAACAAGGGGCGAGGAGCTGCTTATCCCCCGAGGCGGCACAAAGCTGCTGAGCAACGACATACTGCTGATAGTTTCCTCCCTGTCTGCCGCCAACGAGGTAAGGCGAATGCTGAAGATCAAGAAGTAGTACGAGTAGCAAAATACCCAAAAATTTGTCGTTTTTTCTGTCACTTATATATAATTTTGTTTTTGGCAGTTAAATCACCTTGATATTTAAGTAAATTTACTGTATAATGTAAGTAATTGTAAACTGCATTTCAGCTGAAGCGGAAGCGGTATTACCCGACTATGGCTAAAAAATAAACCGAAGGAGAAAAGAGCATGACATCACCGTATTCTTCTGAAGAAATAATCCGGCAGATGAAGGGGATACTGGAATTCGATTTCCGCACCTCCCCCAAGGAAGCAACACCTACGCAGATATACAAGGCACTGTCCAAGATAGTGGTGCGTCACCTGAAGGAAAAGCGCCACCAATTCATGACCAAGTGCAATTCACAGGGCAAGAAGCAGGTGTACTACATCTCCATGGAGTTTCTGATGGGACGTTCCCTGAAGACCAACCTGTACAATCTGGGCATGAACGGGGAGGCTGAAAAAGCCATTAAGGAAGCCTTTGACGTAAAGATAGACAGGATATACGACGAGGAGCCCGACGCAGGACTCGGCAACGGCGGTCTTGGCAGACTTGCCGCCTGCTACATGGACGGTCTTGCGACCTGTGCGCTTCCCGCCACAGGCTACTCTATCCTCTACGAATACGGCATTTTCAAGCAGAAGATACTGGACGGCTGGCAGACCGAGCTTCCCGACGACTGGCTGCCCGGCGGTGAGATATGGCTGGCGGAAGTCCCCGATCAGGCTATCCCCGTACACTTTGACGGCGAGATCCAGGAAAGCTGGGCGGACAACTACCATTCGGTGAACCATGTAAACTACCGTACCGTAAACGCCGTGCCCTTTGATATGTACGTCAGCGGCTACGACAGCGAGGGTGTATCCAAGCTCCGCCTGTGGAGCGCACAGGGCATGAGCTTTGACATGGGCGCCTTCAATCAGGGCAACTTTGCCGCCGCTATCGGCGCAAACGACATCGCCCACTCCATAACCAAGGTGCTCTACCCCAACGACAACCATCTGGAGGGCAAATCCCTCCGTCTGCGCCAGCAGTACTTCATGTGCGCCGCCTCCATCGGCGACATAGTAATGCGCCACATGAACATATACGGCACTCTGGACAATCTCCACGAAAAGGTTGCGATACATGTAAACGACACTCACCCCACCCTTGCCATTCCCGAGCTTATGCGCATAATGCTTGACGAGTGCGGCTACAGCTGGTCAAAGGCATGGCACATCGTGACCAACACCTTTGCCTACACCAACCACACCGTAATGGCGGAGGCTCTGGAAAAGTGGGACGAGAATATGCTCCGCAACATTCTCCCCAGAATTTACACCATAATCTGCGAGATAAACCGCCGCTACTGCGAGGGTCTCAGCGCCCGTCTCAGCGACGACGGCAGAGTTTCCAGAATGTCCATCATCAGCAACAGTCAGGTAAAAATGGCGAACCTGTGCGTTGACGCCTGCCACTCGGTAAACGGCGTTTCCAAGCTCCACAGCGAGATAATCAAGAGCAGCGTGTTCAAGGACGAATACGACGACAAGCCCGTAAAGTTCAAGAACGTCACCAACGGCATAGCCTACAGAAGATGGCTTCTCCAGTCCAACAAGGGTCTTACCGACCTGCTCACCGAATGCATAGGCGACGGCTTCAAGAAGAACGCCGCCGAGCTTGAGCGCTTCTTAGTGTTCAAGGACGACGAATCCGTGCTGAAAAAGCTCTCCGAGATAAAGCGGGAGAACAAGGCGGTATTTGCCGAATACGTTGAAAGGACCACAGGCAGAAAGCTGAACGTAGACAGCATATTCGACGTGCAGGTAAAGCGCCTCCACGAATACAAGCGTCAGCAGCTCAACGCAATGAATATCCTTGCGGATTACAACTACCTGCTGGAGAACCCCGACGCAGACTTTGTTCCCAAGACCTACATCTTCGCTTCCAAGGCGGCTCCCGGCTACTACATGGCAAAGCAGATAATCAAGATGATATGGTGCCTTGGCGAGGAGATAAAGCAGAACCCCAAGATAAGCGAAAAGCTCAGCGTGGTATTCCTTGAGGACTACCGTGTAACGCTGTCCGAGATACTTATGCCGGCAAGCGAGATATCCGAGCAGATATCCCTTGCGGGCACCGAAGCCAGCGGCACCGGCAACATGAAGCTGATGCTCAACGGCGCGGTGACAATGGGCACCTACGACGGCGCAAACGTTGAGATATGCCAGCAGGTGGGCAATGACAACATTTTCATCTTCGGCATGAATTCCGACGAGGTGGACGTGATGAAGCGCAACGGCTACTCACCCGAAGGCTACTACACCAGCGACCAGCGCATCTCCGGCACCCTCAACAGAATGTACAACGGCATCAACGGCGCCAAGTTTGATGAGGTAGCCAACGCCCTGCGCTATGAGGATCAGTACATGGCGCTTGCGGACTTCGACAGCTACCGTCAGGCTCAGCAGAAGGCGTCGGAAGCCTACAAGGACGTTATCGGCTGGAACAAGATGTCCCTTGCCAACATTGCAGGCTCAGGCATATTCTCCGCAGACCGTGCGGTCATGGATTATGCCCGTGAGATATGGAATCTTGAAGCTGCAGTAAAGTAAGCAAAATCAAACATATTGCGGAGAGCGCACCAACGTTCTCCGCATTGTTATAAGGAGAGGATCATGAGAACTATCTTCAACTGCTTCGACACTTACTATAAATCCCCCTTCGGCGCAGTGGAAAGGCTGACTCCCATCACCTTCCGCCTCAACATACCGCATTACGTCAATGCGGTGGAAAGCTCCATCATAATGTTCCGTCCCGGCTACAAGGAAAAGGTCAAAATGCTTGAGAACAAGGGCGTGCAGGAGGAGAACGGCGAGAAGTTCACCCTGTTTGAGGGCGTATACACCCCCGAGCACACGGGACTTCATCACTACTATTTCGCCGTGACCGACAACGGCGGCCGCAAGTACCTGAAGCGTGTGGGAGCGTCCGAAGCAAGACCCAACGAAGGCGAGCTGTTTCAGCTGACGGTATACGATGAAGGAATGACCACCCCCGACTGGATAAAGGGCGGCATCATGTATCAGATATTCCCCGACCGCTTCGCAAAAAGCGTAAGTGCCGCCGACGATATAATGACGCCGGTGGACCGCCAGATGCACGCCAACTGGAACGATATCCCCTCATGGCAGCCCAACGAAAAGGGCATGATAACCAACAGCGACTACTACGGCGGCAATCTGAGGGGAATAGAGGAAAAGCTGCCTTATCTGAAAAGTCTCGGCGTGACCTGCATTTACCTGAACCCCATCTTCGAGGCGCACGAAAACCACCGCTACAACACCGCCAATTACGAGCGGATAGACATACTGCTGGGCAAGGAGGAGGATTTCAGGCATCTGTGCAAAGCAGCCGACGAAATAGGCATAAAGATAATCCTTGACGGCGTGTTCAGCCATACGGGAGCCGACTCGATATACTTCAACAAATTCGGCAGATACGGCGAGAACACGGGAGCCTTCCGTGACCCCGAAAGCCCTTACAGAAGCTGGTACAGCTTCATAAACTACCCCCACGAATACGAAAGCTGGTGGGGGATAACCACTCTGCCCAACGTCAACGAAAACAATCCCGAATACACAAACTACATCTGCGGCGAGGGCGGAATACTGCAAAGGTGGATAGACGCAGGCGCTGCAGGCTGGCGCCTTGACGTAGCCGACGAGCTGCCCGACGAATTTCTTGACAATCTGCGAATTGCCGTAAAAGCCAAGGGCGAGGACAAGATAATATACGGCGAGGTATGGGAGGACGCTTCAAACAAGGAGAGCTACGGCGTGCGCCGCCGCTACCTTATCGGCGGACAGCTTGACAGCGTAATGAACTATCCCTTCAAGGAGTGCATACTGAACTACGCAAAATACGGCGACTACAGGCAGCTTGTGGACGGCGTGATGACCATAATCGAGCACTACCCCAAGCCCAGCGTGGACGTACTGATGAACTTCCTGTCCACCCACGACACCGAGCGTGCCATCACCCGCCTTGCGGGTCAGGAGGTAGGCTGGAACGACCGCAAATGGCAGTCCGAGAACAGCCTTTCCCCTCAGGAATACGCCTACGGCGTTGCCCTGATGAAATGCGCAATGGTGTTGCAGTTCTTCCTGCCGGGCGTTCCCTGCATCTACTATGCGGACGAAGCGGGACAGGAGGGCTACAAGGACCCCTTCAACCGCCGCACCTACCCGTGGGGCAATGAGGACGGCAGTCTGGTGAGCTTTGTGGCGGAGCTGGGCAGGCTTCGCAGGAGCAGCGAGGTCTTTGCCAAAGGCACCATGCGCTTTATCTCAGCCGATGAGCAAAGCTGCGTTTTCCGCAGAGAGGACAGCGAAAAGGGAATTGCCGCAGTTATCTATCTGAACCGCTCTCCCAAGGCAAAGAAATTCTCTCTCCAGGACACCGTAGGCGACTGTCTCAGCTTTGAGGTGATGCGCCACGGTCACCGTGACAAGGGTCAGATACAGCTTTCCCCCTTTGATTACGAGATAGTTTTTCTTAAACTGTAAAAAATTACCCCCGAGCTACCAACTCGGGGGCGTTTTTATTTTTTCCTCTGCTCGATATTCTTGAGGATATCGTTTATATCGAGGCTTCCCTCATTATCGCTGTCGATATTGTCCTCACGCAGCAGGCTGTCCAGACGGTTGACCCTGGGCACATACTTCACCTTAGGCGGGATATACTGCCTTACGTTGTCCTCTGTTCTTTCTTTGGGTCTCTCCACCGTTTCCTTCTGAATGTCGGCGGATACTTCCTCCTCAGGCTCCGGCTCTGAGCTGTCCTCCGAAAAGGCTCCGTATGCCGCCAGCGCCGCCGCTATGCCCGAACTCCGCTCAGGCTCCGACTCGGGCTTTTTCTCCGCAGCCGTCTTTTCCGTGCCGATAAGCTCACGCTCATGCTTCGCCTTGGTCTCTCTTATAAGCTTGTCTATATCCCGTCCCGAAATGGGCGCCCGCTCCTCTACCTTAGGAGGCGCAGGCTCAGGCTTTTTGGCAGGCGTGAACAGCCCCGCCGCCTCCACCAGTCTTTTCCTGTCCGGAGAAAAAACGGGGTGGTCGTCATCGTCGTCAAGCAAATCGTTATTTCTCACAGGCGGAACGTAGGTGGGAGTTTCATACTGCTTTTTCACGGTATCCACCTCGGGCTGAGGCGCTCTACGCCTGATTATCCCCACTACCTCGAATATAACGAAGGCGGCGCAGGGGAGTATTGCGATAAGGCACACCCCCGCAGGCGACGTTGCAAAGGAGACGACGGCGCCGATAAACTCGGAGTAGTAAACGCCCTTGCCCACTATGTGGCTTTGTCCCACCGTCACGCTGCTTTCAATGTCCGTTCTTACGGTGAAGGTGTATATCTTGTTCTCCGAGGCGACTGCCTGTACCTCTCCGATACGGTCATCGCCCTGTTCGTCGGTGAATATGATTATATTGCCGGGATTTATCTCGGTCATTTCCACAGGGTCAACTATGAGTGCGCTGCCTTTTTTTACCGCCGAGAAAGCGTCGGTCTCCGTCAGAAAGACGTAGTGTCCGAAAAGCGCAGGAGCAGAGCCTCCTCTGAAAAGCAGAGCCGCTATCAGCAGGATAATTGTAGCTATTATCAGGCAGGCGTCGATGACGCCGAAAACAACATAGAAGATTTTGGAATTTTGCTTTATTTTGTCCACCCCCTTCTTGACAAATACCGAAAAAAATATTATAATTATAGAAATAAGGTGTCAATTTGTTCAAATTTGCACACTCTTTATTTTACTGAACAATGTTATTGTACCACAAAATCTTGTTCAATGCAAGTTTTTTCTTGATACATTACCTCACATGGCTCATACTGACAGTGTGTGCAGTTTTTGCGGGGTATTGCACTGAGCGATAACTCTGCAGGGGGATAAAAAATGATTACTTTCGGAAACAAACAGCTCTGCGAAAACTGCCTTAACGAAATGGGCGGCGAGCCCTGCCGTTTCTGCGGCTA
>JAFLUH010000080.1 GCA_022508895.1 Oscillospiraceae bacterium | reverse complement strand
TCTGACAACCGTCAGAACCTCGCCCTGTACTCCGACGGCGTGACCCCGTTATACTTACGGAATATCCGACTGAAATAATTGCTGTCCCCGTACCCGCAGTACAGCGCAATATCGGTTATTGACACGGTTTTCCCTCTGAGCAGCTCCCGTGCCTTCTGCATACGCAGATTTGCGATATACTCGGTGGGAATGCAGCCGAACGCCTTCTTGAACAGCCGTATGAACTGCCTCACCGAGTAGTTGGACATCTCCGCCAGCCGTGCCACCGAGATATTTTCGGCGTAATTCTGCTCGATATATGCCGCAGCTCCCGATATCTTCTCCATGCCGTTTTCGTCCTTCACCCTGTCAAAATCATACAGTCTCGACAGCGTGACGGTGAGCTTGAGGAAATCCCCCTGCACCGCCGTTTTCCACCCCACACGCTTTTCCGTGTACTCACGGTATATCCGCCTGAACAAATGGGCGGCAAGCTCAAAATCTCTCGGTTCAAGTCTCAGGCGGCTTGAAAAGCTGCGGCTTGTTTTTTCGGGAACGAACAGCGCCTTAAATCCCGCCGACTCGGATATATCCGAATCGGGCAGCAGCTTCGGGTCGAACATAATGTTGTACAGTCTCAGCTTGTCCGTCTCCTCAAAGCTGTGGGGCACCTTTTTGTGAATAACAAAAACGTCTCCGTTTGCTATAGGATAGCTGTCCTCGTCCACCAAGTGCCTTGCTCTGCCGTCGGTTATCAGCGACAGCTCCGCAAAATCTGCGTGGGTATGCATATAAAGCGGTTCATCGTGCCCGCCGAGCTGCGCAAAAAACGGGAAGCTCTTATCTGCGGTGAATGTATCAAGGTAAAATTCGGTCATATCGTGACCTCCCAAAGCCATAATGTCATATTTGTGCTATTTTTCGGCAGAATATCTATTGATTTCAGATATATATCATGCTATTATATTATAGTAAATTATCCGAAAAAAATCAAGGAGGCGTTCCATGCCCAATCCCATACTTCCCTTGTGGGAATACATTCCCGACGGCGAACCCAGAGTTTTCGGCGACAGAGTATATCTGTACGGCTCCCATGACAGAGCGGCTTCGGGAGCATTCTGCGACTGGAAGCTGAAGGTCTGGTCAGCGCCGATAAACGACCTGAACAACTGGCAGTGCCACGGCGACAGCTTTCACACCCTCCCCGACGAGGATCACCCCTCAGATACCGCAGACTGGACGGAGCGTGAGCTGTACGCTCCCGACGTAGTTGAAAAGGACGGCAAATACTATCTTTACGCCTACATTCTCTGCTCCAAGGGCTGCGTAGGAGTAAGCGACAAGCCCGAAGGCCCCTTCAGGCTCCTCGGCAGATACGAGTACGACGAAGCGGACGGCGGCGACGACGGCATCTTCAACGACGCAGGCGTACTTGTGGACGACGACGGCAAGGTATACATCTACTACGGCTTCGAGCGCTCCCACTTCGGCGAGATAGACCCTGCCACAATGCGCACCATAAAGAAAGGCTCCTACATAGCCGACCTGATACCGAGGGGCATGGGCGACACCGACTTCTTCGAGGCAAGCTCTCCCCGAAAAATAAACGGAAAATACTACCTGATATACTCCCCCCGAAAAGGCAGCAGGCTTGACTATGCCATAGCAGACAAGCCCCAAGGACCCTTCAGGCGTGTGGGCACGATCATCGACAACGGCATAGACTACCCCGCAGGCAACGACCACGGCTCCGTCTGCTGCATAAACGGTCAGTGGTACGTCTTTTACCACCGAATGACCAACAACACCATAATGTCAAGGCGAGCCTGCGTCGAAAAGATAGAGATACTCCCCGACGGAACGATACCGCAGGTGGAAATGACCTCTCTGGGCTTTGAGGACTCCCTGAACCCCTACAGAATAACCCCCGCCGAAATAGCCTGTGTACTGAAAGGCGGCGGCTTTGTCACCGAGAAGGACACCTTCACCCGTGTTATCACCAACATAAAGACCGACAGCGTGATAGGCTACAAATACTTCGACTTCGGCAATGACTATTCAAGCAAAACAATGGAATTTTCCGCTCAGATAATCGGCAGCGGCTGCAAGTGCGAAATGCGTATCCTGCTGGACGATTACGAAAACGGTGAGGAGATAGGCAAGCTTGACATAGGCACTGCCGACGGTGAGTACTCCTGCCGTGTAAAGGCGGTCACGGGAAAACACAGTGTATTTTTCAAAATAAGCCACAATGTCACGGGTTGGACGACGGGATATTTTGACAAGCCCCTGTTCGAGTTCAAAGCCTTTGCATTTAAAAAGTAAGGAGAAAAAATGAAAAAGACAAGAATTTTCAGCATTTTGACCGCAATCGTCATAACTGCGTCGCTTCTGCTGTGCGGCTGCTCCGATACAGGCGCAGGCGGCGATACGATGCGCAATATGACCGCCATGGAATACGCCAAGGATATGGGCATAGGTCTGAATTTAGGCAACACCATGGAGGCCTACGACGCTGCCGACTGTGAAAAGATAACCTTCACATGGATACCCAAGGTAGGCGCAAACACCCCGCAGGACTACGAGACCTGCTGGGGCGCAGTGGTCACCACTCAGGAGGTGATCGACGGCATGAAGGAGGCAGGCTTCCGCACCGTCCGTATCCCTGTTTTCTGGGGCAACATGATGGAGGACGACGGCACCTACACCATCAACGAAGCCTATATAAACAGAGTGCAGGAGATAGTGGATTACTGCATGAACGACGACCTCTACGCCGTAATAAACATACACCACTTCGACGAGTTCATAATAAGAAGAAACGATCTTGACGGCTGCAGGGAGATATTCACCACCCTCTGGACGCAGATAGCCGAGCATTTCAAGGACTACGGCGACAAGCTTATCTTCGAGGGCTTCAACGAATATCTGGGAGGAGATCAGTTCAACGAGGCGGGCGTTCTGACCGAGCTGCCCAAGAACAAAGCATACGAGCTGACCAACGCTCTGAACCAGACCTTTGTTGACGCAGTGCGCGCCACAGGCGGCAACAATGCCGAACGTGTCCTTGTGGTATCAGGTTACTGGACAAACATCGACAACACCACCGCAGAGCAGTTCAAAATGCCCACCGATACCGCCACAGACAGGCTCATGGTATCCGTCCATTACATCGACAATATGTGCTACTGGATAAATCAGCTTGGCGGACAGTTCTGGCTTGATTACAGCAAGGGTCAGTGCGAGCTGCTGAAAAAGAAATTCACCGACAACGGTATCCCCGTATTCGTAGGGGAGACCACCTCCAGATACCCCACTGACCGTTTTGCAGGCGACCACATGTACAACACCTCCTCCGAAATGCTTGAGGTGCTGCTGAACATGGCGACGGATTACGGCTTTGTGCCTGTGCTGTGGGACGTGAACGACAACGCATACTCAAGAACATTATACAGAATGAAGTCGGACAGCGATGCCGAAGTAATAAAAAAGATAGCCGACAAGATAGCAAACGGCTGATTATGTGAAAGGAAAAGCCATGAAAAAACTAAAATTACTCAGTCTTCTGACAGCCCTGCTGATAAGCGTATCTTTTGTAACAAGCGGCTGCAATAAAAGCGACAACGACCCGCAGGGCGGGCAAAGCGGCGACAGCTCTCACTCTCAGGAGGAGCAAGCTCCCGTCGGCGAAGACGCGGATATCGCAGGCGTTACCGAGATACGCAGCATGACCACCATGGAGCTTGTCCACGACATGGGGCAGGGCATAAACCTCGGCAACACCCTTGAAGCCTGCGGCACTTGGATAAGTCCGTCAGGCGGCGTTTTCGGCTATGAAACTGCGTGGGGCAGCCCCATTATCACCAAGGAGGCGATACAGGGCTATGCGGATCTGGGCTTCGGCGTACTTCGCATACCCGTTGCATGGTCCAACCTGATGGAGGAGGACTACACCATCAGCGAGGAGCTGATGGACAGGGTAATGCAGGTGGTGGACTGGACGCTGGAAACGGGAATGTACGCCATCGTAAACATTCACTGGGACGGCGGCTGGTGGGAGAAGTTCCCCGAGGACACCGAGGAGTGCATGAAGAAGTACACCCGTATCTGGGAGCAGATATGCGAAGCCTTCAAGGACTACGGCGACAAGCTTATGTTTGAATCGCTGAACGAGGAGCTGCAATGGAACAACGTCTGGAATCAGTACAGCGGCAGCACTGACGGAAAAGCGGAGGTCTACGATTTAGCCAACAGCATAAATCAGCAGTTCGTCGATACGGTAAGAGCCTCAGGCGGAAACAACAAGGAACGCCATCTCCTTATTGCAGGCTACAACACCGATGTCACCCTGACCTGCGACGAGCTTTTCAAAATGCCCGACGACCCTGCGGGAAGATGCGCAGTGTCGGTGCATTACTACACTCCCTCAACCTTCTGCATTCTTGACAAGGACGAAAGCTGGGGCAAGGCGAAAACCACATGGGGCAGCGACTCGGACCTTAAAGAGCTGCAAAAATACATGGATATGCTGAAAACCACCTTTATAGATAAGGGAATACCCGTGATAGTAGGCGAGTACGGCGTCGCTGCCAAGGGCAATAAGGAAAAGGAGCAGATAGATAATTACATGATAATCGTCACCGAGGCTATGTATGAGGCTGGACTCTGCCCTGTTATCTGGGACGTGCATAACGATTACTACAACCGCAACACCCACCAGTTCCTTTTCCCCGAAATGCTTGAAAAAATAATGGAATTCAAGGAAAATCACGCTTAAAAAGAAAAAAGACGCAGTACCGACTGCGTCTTTTAAATTATCTCAACATCGTAAAGGTCGTCGAAGGGAATTTTAACGCCTCCCGCCGTCAGCACCCGTTCCACCTTATCCACGCCTGCGACTGCTCCCGACACGGTAAGATACTCCCCCTGCGCAAAATAGGTAACGGCGACCTCGCTGCCCTTTTCGATTTTGTTAAGAAACAGGTTTATCTTCCTTGCCCTCTCCTCGGTGGGCTCCTTCCTCTCCGTAAGCATAAGCTCCCGTTCCTTTCTTTCGAGAGCCTGTGTCAGCCCCGACACCGCCGCAAAGGGCATGAACTGCTTCGCCCTTTCGGAAACGGGCATAGGATCACGGGGTTTACTTTTCGCCACTTTTATGCCCTCCTATCTGCCGATTTCTTTCCCGTGCCGTAGCCGCCTCCTCCAAGTCCAGACCTTTAAGCACCGAATTTTTCCCGTACTTTTTCTTCACCGAAAGCACCGCCTTCTGCAGTTTCTTGTTGCGGTCGATCTCCTCGGTATCCTCCTCAAACAGGCTGAGCTGCCTTTCCCCAGTATCGGCAAGCACGTTATTGCAGCAGATATTCAGCCGCCGTATCAGCTTGTCCCGCTCCATGATACGGTCATACAGCTTCATCACTGCGGGTATTATTACAAGGTTGGAGTTGGTGTGCGCGGACAGCGAGGCGGTACCCTTTGCAGGCGGCATATCCAGCGAGTTTGAGTACCCTATCTGCACCGTCACCGACCCTGCCGTCAATTCCTTTTCCACCATATCCAGACACATCTGATCCAGCATTTCCTTCAGCACTATTTTCGCCTCGTCAAAGGTATAATCCCGCATAAGCACCTGTCCGCTGGTAAGAGAGTTGGTCTTAGGCTTATACGCCTTTATATCCGCAATAGTAACAGGCTCTCTCCCCCAGGCGTGGTCTATCAGCAGCTCCGCATCTACCCCGAACAGCCGATACAGCATTTCCTCGTCCGCATTTGCGATATCCTCCATAGTAAAGATATACCGCTGCGCAAGCGTATTGGCAGTCCCCGCTCCCACTCTCCAGAAATCGGTCAGCGGCTGATGACGCCACAGCGCAGCCTTATAGCTCTCCTCGTCCAGCTCTCCGATGAAATCCTCGGCGTGCTTTGCGGTAATATCAAGCGCTATCTTGGCAAGATAAAGGTTGCTCCCGATACCGCAGGCGGCTCTCACCCCAACTTCCTCAAACACCTTGCCCATCAGCATTTCCGCCATTTCCTTAGCAGTCAGGTGGTAGTGGGGCAGGTAGGGCGTAACGTCCAGAAACGCCTCGTCGATCGAATAAACGTGGATATCGTCCTTTGAAACATACCGCAGATAGATCCCGTATATCTCGGCGGCGTAGTCGATATATTTCTGCATTCGGGGCTCCGCCATGATATACTCGATATTTTTCGGTATCTCAAACACCCGACACCGATTTTTCACTCCCAGCGCCTTCATAGCGGTTGACACTGCAAGGCAGATAGTTTTTTCCGACCTTTCTGGATCGGCGACCACAAGATTTGCAGTCATAGGGTCAAGCCCCCGCTCTACGCACTCCACCGAGGCGTAAAAGGATTTAAGGTCAATACAAAGATAGGTATTCATTCAACTTTCCGTTTCCATAAAAGGGTAAAAAACGGCTCTGCCCCAGCAAAGCCGTTTACTGTTTTATAATTGGCATTTATGCGCAGGAATATTCCTCACTTAGACAAATACTCATCAATAGCCGCCGCCGCCTGCTTTCCCGCCCCCATAGCGAGAATAACGGTAGCCGCTCCCGTAACGGCGTCCCCGCCTGCATACACCCCTTCACGGGTAGTCTGCATAGTCTCCTCATTCACGACAAGACAGCCCCTGCGGTTAGTCTCCAGTCCCTCCGTAGTGCTTCTTATAAGCGGATTAGGCGAAGTCCCTATCGACATGATAACGGTATCCACTTCCAGCTCAAACTCGCTGCCTTCCTTGACGACAGGTCTTCTTCTCCCGCTGTCGTCAGGCTCGCCCAGCTCCATCTCCACGCACTCCATGGATTTGACACGTCCGTTCTCGTCCCCGTTTATTTTCACGGGATTGGTGAGGTTGCGGAATATAATGCCCTCTTCCATAGCGTGGTGAATTTCTTCTTTTCTTGCAGGCATTTCCTCCAGCCCACGCCGATAAACTATGTAAACCGTCTCGGCGCCCAGTCTCTTAGCGCACCTTGCAGCGTCCATAGCCACATTCCCGCCGCCCACAACGGCAACGGTCCTGCTCTTTATAATAGGCGTATCATACTCGTCCAGATAAGCCTTCATCAGATTAGTTCTTGTCAGATACTCATTGGCAGAGAACACGCCGATCAAATCCTCGCCCTCGATTCCCATAAAAGAGGGAAGTCCTGCACCCGACCCGATGAACACCGCCTTGTACCCCATCTCAAACAGCTCGTCCACCGACAGGGTCTTGCCGATTATCATATTGGTCTTTATCTCAACGCCCAAATCCTCCAGATTTTGAACTTCCTTACGCACTATCTCCTTAGGCAGTCTGAACTGCGGGATACCGTAGACCAGCACACCTCCCGCCGTATGGAACGCCTCGAAAACGGTGACCTCATACCCCTTTTTGGCAAGGTCTCCTGCGCAGGTAAGCCCCGAAGGACCTGCTCCCACAACAGCGACTTTTTTTCCGTTGGAAGCAGGCTTCTCTGTCTTAGCGTCACCGTTCTTCATGTGCCAATCGGCGCAGAACCTCTCCAGCCTTCCGATACCCACAGGCTCGCCCTTTATCCCACGGACGCACTTGCCCTCGCACTGGCTCTCCTGCGGGCAAACTCTCCCGCAAACGGCAGGCAGCCCGTTGGTGGAGGTGATTACCTTGTAAGCCTCCTCAAACTCGCTTGCCGCGACCTTTTCGATAAATTCGGGAATACGGACATTGACAGGACACCCCTCAACACAGGGCTTATTCTTGCAGTTAAGGCAGCGTGAGGCTTCTTCAACAGCCATCTCGGGAGTGTAGCCCATAGCCACTTCCTCAAAATTCTTATTTCTGACGTCGGCTTTCTGCTCAGGCATAGGCACTTTAGTCAAACTCATATTAGCCACTTACTCCACCCCCTTATACAGTCTGCAATTCTCTCTGCTATGGGCTTCCGCCTCTTTATAAGCGGAATTGCGCTTCATCAATTCATCGAAATTCACCAGATGCCCGTCAAAATCGGGACCGTCCACGCAGGCGAACTTTATCTCGCCCCCCACGCTTACTCTGCACCCGCCGCACATACCCGACCCGTCTATCATTATCGGGTTCAGCGACACCAGCGTCCTTATCCCATAAGGCTCGGTGACCTTGCAAACAAACTTCATCATCGGCACAGGCCCGATAGCCAGCACCATATCATACTGATTGCCCCCGTCTATCAGGCTTTTCAGCTTATCGGTAACAAACCCCTTTTCCCCATAGCTCCCGTCGTCGGTGGTTATGTAGAAGTTGTGGGAAACCGCCTTGAATTCCTCCTCAAGAATGACGATATCCTTGCTTCTGAATCCTGCGATAACGTCCACCTGCGCCCCCGAATCAAACAGCGCCTTAGCCGACGGATAAGCGATAGCGCACCCCACGCCGCCGCCGATAACGCAGGCTCTTTTAACGCCCTCCAGCTCGGTAGCCCTGCCAAGAGGCCCTGCAAAATCCTTGAGGAAGTCGCCTTCCTTCAAGGTGGAAAGCAGCATGGTAGTCCCGCCCACTATCTGAAAAATAATGGTAACGGTGCCTTTTTCCCTGTCATAATCCGCCACGGTCAGCGGTATCCTCTCCCCGTACTCGTCCACACGGAGAATGATGAACTGCCCCGCCATCGCCTTTTTAGCCACAAATGGCGCCTCTATCTCCATCAGCACAACGTTTTCGTTAAGCTGACGCTTCTTGACTATTTTATACAAAATTATCAATCCTTTCCGAAATACCTGCATTGTCGATATACTATTACATTATAGCAGAAACTTGATTTTAAATCAAGTGCATTTTCCCTGTAAATTTTTTAAGGTTTTTATTATGACGTTCCTTTTCAGCTCCCGCCCCGAATGTCGATCAAAACACAATACCCTTCCGATAACGGAAGGGTATTGTGCTTTATTTGGAAGTGATGTGGGAGTTGACTTTGTCCCGTATTGCTTTGAAGCGTTCGTTTGTTTCGTAGTAGCTGTCGTGGGAGCACATATTTGTCATCTGCTTGACCATATCCTCATAAAGCGTCCACTGGTGATTTTTTGTATCTCCCTCGGGGTTGTCGTTCATTTCGCCCAGCCAGAATACGCTGTAATGTCCTCCAACCGAACGGTTTTCAAAATCATCGGCATACTTCAG
>JAFLUH010000008.1:14824-47133 GCA_022508895.1 Oscillospiraceae bacterium | reverse complement strand
TGCTCGCCAGCGCTTCAAATGCGATAATCGTAGGCTTCAACGTAAGACCCAACCCTGCTGCGCAGGAGAACGCAAAGCGTGACGGCGTTGACCTTAGAATGTACAGAATAATCTACGACGCAATAGAAGAAGTAGAGACCGCAATGAAGGGTCTGCTTGCTCCCAAGTACAGAGAGATCATGCTTGGCAAAGCCGAGGTGCGCATGACCTACAGGATAACAGGCGTAGGTCCCGTTGCAGGCTGCTACGTCACCGAGGGCAAGCTTCAGCGCAATTCCATGATAAGAGTCGTCCGTGACGGCATAATAGTAGCGGACGATAAGATCGCAGGTCTGAAGCGCTTCAAGGACGACGCAAGAGACGTTGCCCAAGGCTTCGAGTGCGGCGTTTCACTTGAAAAGTTCGGCGACATCAAGGAAGGCGACATTTTTGAGTGCTATTTTATGGAAGAATACCGTGATTAGTGCACAGTGTATAGTACTCAGTACACAGTAAAGGAGTTTTGCTTCGCAAAACATATTTGAATGACAAGTGCTGAAAAATCAGCACTGCATAAGGTTAAAATTTCGGCGAAGCCGCACCGTTACTGTGCACTCTTCACTCTGCACTCTGCACTGTACACTGTCGAAGGAGGTAAAATGCCTAATCACAACATCGGTCGTCTTACAGAGGACGTAAAGAGAGAGATTTCCGTTTCGATGACGCAGCTGAAGGACAAGCACATCAGCGAGGGCATCGTCACCGTCACAAGAGTGGAGCTGACCAATGATTTGAGCTACTGCAAGGTGTTTGTCAGCGTGCTTGGCGGCGGCGAAAAGCGGGACGAGGCGATAAAGGCTCTGCAAAAGGCGGAGGGCTTCTTCAAGCGCCGCATAAACGCAAGGATAAAGATGAGGAAAATGCCCGAATTGATCTTTTTGGCGGACGATTCTCTCGATTACTATGAAAAGATAAACGACATAATCGCAGGCTTTCCCGCAAGCACCGACGACGGGGAAGAATAAGCCGTAAATACGGGCGAAAGGAGGCAGCTTAAAGTGAATAAAGCCACCAATATCACGCTTGAACAGGCGGCAGGATTTCTTCGGGAGCACGACGATTTCCTGATACTCTCCCACGCAAATCCCGACGGCGACACCTTCGGCTGCTCCCATGGTCTTTGCGGCGCATTGCAGCTTATGGGCAAGCGTGCCAGAATAGTCTGCGCAGACCCGCTGTCCGAGCGGTTTTCCTACATGAAAAAGGCAATAGAGGTGCAGGAATTTCAGGAGCGGACAATAGTTTCCGTTGACGTTGCGGACAAGGCGCTGCTGGGCAGCAGCGAGGAGCTATACGGCGATAAGGTTGACTTGGCGATCGACCATCACGTCTCCCACGTTCCCTTTGCAAAGCGAATTTATGTGGACGACACCGCTGCCGCCGCCTCCGAGATAGTGTACGATTTGATACTGCTTTTAGGCGTGGAGCCGACGGAGCATATCGCCGCCTGCCTCTACACGGGCATAGCCACCGACACCGGCTGCTTCAAGTACGGCAGCACCACACGAGCTACCCACGAAAAGGCGGGAAGGCTGATGGAATACGGCTTCAACGCAGCCGAGATAAACTACGTCATGTTCGACATGAAGACCAAGGCAAGGCTGAAATTAGAGCAGTACGTTATTGAGCACATGGAGTTTTTCGCAGAGGACAAAGGCGCAGTGGTAGTGCTGACAAAGGCGCTTATGGACAGCGTTGACGCAGAGGACGTGAACGGCATAGCGGCGCTGCCCCGACAGATACAGGGCGTTGAGATAGGCATAGTGCTGAAAGAGCGTGAGGACGGCTGGAAAGCCTCCATGCGCTCCAACAACGTGAACGTGCAGGAGATATGCGGCTTGTTCGGTGGCGGAGGTCATATCCGTGCGGCAGGCTGTTCACTGAAAAATATGAGGTTGCAGCAGGCAAAGGAAAAGGTAGTTGCAGCGGCGACTGAAGCGCTGAAAAAGGCTGAAAAACAATGGACGGAATAATTTGTATCTACAAGGAAAAGGACGTTACCTCCTTTGACGTGGTGGCGCAGGTGCGCCGCATATTCGACACCAAAAAGGCGGGACACGGCGGCACTCTCGACCCCATGGCGGAGGGCGTTCTTCCCATATTTTTGGGCAACGCCACCAAGGCGGTGGACTTCTGCCCCGACAACACCAAGCAGTACCTTGCGGGCTTCAAGTTCGGTCTTATCACCGACACTCAGGACATAACGGGCAAGGTGCTGAGTACCGACGAGGCATACGTCAGCCGCAACAAAATGATACTTATCGAGCGGTGGTTCAAGGGCGAGATGATGCAGACCCCTCCCATGTTCTCCGCCGTAAAGGTGGACGGGCAGCGGCTTTACGACCTTGCAAGACAGGGTAAGGAGGTGGAGCGCAAGCCCCGCCCCATCACCATATACAATCTGAAAATCCAGAAGTACGAGGACAACGAGGGCGAGATGCTGGTGACCTGCTCCAAGGGCACCTATATCCGTACCCTTATCCACGATATCGGCATGAAAATGGAGACGGGCGCAGTCATGACCAGCCTTGTCCGCACCCGCTCAGGCATATTCAAGTTAGAGGACTGCCACAAATTAGGCGACCTTGTGGGCAGGTCTCCCGAGGAGCTGCAAAAGCTGCTCATGCCCTTGGAAAAGCTGTACGAGACATTGCCCAAGGCTCATCTGGACGAGGAGCAGACTCGCCTTTTCCGCAACGGCGCAATACTTGACGCAGACAGAGTGCGCTTTGACACTATACAGGACAAGGGCTACTATATAGAGGGCGCAGACGGCGTATTTTTAGGGCTGGGCAAGATAGGAGCAGGACATAAGTTAGAGGTTTTGCGCCGCTTCAACACAGGCTCTCAGGACAATCAGGAGCAAGCATGACAGACATAACCGCAGCAGGCTTCAGGGACGGCAAAAGCGCAGTTGCCTTGGGCTTCTTCGACGGTCTGCACTTAGGACATACACAGGTGATAGTGCAGGCACTGATACAGGAGCTGCCTTCCATCGTATTCACCTTCAGCGGCAGCTCGGTGCTGCCGAAATTCAGCCGCAGAGAGGACATCATTGCTCACGACCTCAAGCTTGAGCTGCTGGAAAAAATGGGCGTGAAGCACATATATGCTCCCGACTTTGCCGACGTGAAGGACATGACGGCGGAGCAGTTCGTGGAGGAGATACTCAGCCGCCGCCTTAACGCAGGCTTTGTGTCCTGCGGCTACGATTTCCGCTTTGCAAAGGGCGGGAACGCAGACGCGGACGCCTTGCGCGAGCTGTGCGGCAAGCGGGGAATAGAAGTTTGCGTAGTCCCTGCCGTAAAGATAGACGGGGAAACGGTAAGCTCCACCCTGATACGTCAGCTTATAAAAAGCGGCGAAACGGAAAAAGCAAACCTTCTTTTAGGCTATGAGCTGACCTACTGCCGTGAAGTCGTCCACGGAAAAGAAAACGGCAAAAAAATTGGCTTTCCCACCATCAACCAGACGATACCCGAGGGTATGACGGTGCCGAAATTCGGCGTGTACAAAAGCCGTACCAAAATAGGCGACACCGAATATCCTTCGATAACAAATATAGGCGTAAAGCCAACCATCGACCTTGATGAGGGCGAGGTACGCAGCCCCCTGATGGAAACGCACATAATCGGCTTTGAGGGCGACCTGTACGGGCAGAGGATAAGCGTTTCCCTGCTGAGCTACATCAGAAGCGAGCGTAAATTCGGCGGCTTGCAGGAGCTGAGCGAGCAATTGGAAAAAGACAAAAAGCTTGCAATAAATTAACACGGGATTTTCATTTTGATATGTTAAAATAAATCAAACGATTTCTCAGGACGGTAAAAAGATGATAGAAGTTAAAAATCTTACCAAGCAATACGGCAGCAAGACTGCGGTGAAGAACGTTTCCTTCACGGTGGGAGAGGGCGAGATATTAGGCTTCCTCGGTCCCAACGGCGCAGGAAAATCCACTACTATGAACATTCTCACAGGCTACATTTCCAGCACAAGCGGCACCGCCAGCATAAACGGCATAGACGTGCTGGAAGACCCGATAGCCGCAAAAAAGCACATAGGCTACCTCCCCGAAAAGCCCCCCGTCTACGGCGACATGACGGTGAAGGAATACCTGAACTTCGTATACAGTCTGAAAAAGAGCAAGCTCCCCCGTGAGAGCCATCTTGCGGAGGTATGCGAGCTTGTTAAGATAACCGACGTGAAGAACCGCCTGATACGCAACCTGTCAAAGGGCTATCAGCAGCGTGTAGGCTTCGCACAGGCGCTTGTGGGAAATCCCGGCGTGCTGATACTGGACGAGCCGACAGTCGGACTTGACCCCAAGCAGATAATCGAGATAAGAACGCTTATAAAGCGCCTCGGCAAGCACCACACGGTCATTTTGTCCTCACACATTCTCCCTGAGGTGCAGGCGGTGTGCGACAGGATAGTGGTCATCAGCAACGGCAGCGTTGTGGCAAACGACACCACCGACGCCCTTGCCCGCAACCTTTCCGCAGACCACAAGTTAGTCGTCCGTGCCGAGGGAAACAGCGAGGAGATAAAGAAGCTGCTGAGCACCATTCCGGGAATGGAGCGTGTTTACGTCAACCGTGAGGCGGAACCGGGAGTTTGGGAGTTCTTCCTTGAAGCGGCGCAGGGCAGGGACATACGCCGTGACGTATCCAAAAAGCTGTCCTCAAGAAACTACCCCATCTTACTGATGAAATCAAACGAGCTGACCCTCGAGGAAATATTCCTGAAGCTCACCACAGGCGACACCTACGGCGACCTGGATAAGTACGAGGAAAAACTGAACAAGCGTGAAAAGGGAGGTAAAAAGTAATGCTTGCAATAATGAAGCGTGAGCTTTTGTCCTATTTCACATCGCCCCTCGGCTACGTTTTCGTGGCGGTATTTTACCTGTTTTCGGGCGTGTTCCTGTACCTGTTCACCCTGTACTCCCAGTCGGCGGATATGTCCAGTGTGTACATCGGAATGTTTTTTGTAATGCTGATAATGATACCTATTCTGACCATGCGCCTTATGGCGGAGGAAAACAGGCAGAAGACCGACCAGCTCCTGCTGACCTCCCCCGTAAGCCTGCCCCGTCTCGTGATGGGCAAATTCCTCTCCGCATTCTCTATTCTGGTGATGTGCGTGCTTATCTTCGTGGTGTACGGCATCGTGCTGAGCTGCTTTGCGGAAATGAACTGGGCGATAATCTGGGGCAATATAGTGGGAATGCTTTTGCTTGGCTCCCTTTGCGTGTCCTCGGGACTGTTCGTCTCCACCCTCACCGAAAATCAGATGATAGCGGCGGTAGGCAGCATAGGACTCAACATCGCATTTATCCTTGTCGATTCCTTCGCATCTGTAATGCCCTTCAAATTTTTGCAGGACGTGTTCTATTCGCTGTCCTTCTATTCCAGATACAACGAGTTCACGCTGGGCATATTCAGCCTGTCGAATGTGTTCTTCTTTGTAAGCGTGGCGTTCGTGTTCCTGTTCTTAACAGTCAGGGTGCTGGAAAAGAGACGTTGGGCGTGATGACAGTAAACAGTGGACAGTAAAGAGTAAACAGTATTATTTGATTTTTACGTTTTGCGTGTGACGCAAATTTTAGGAAGGTTTTTATATGAGCAAGAAAAATAAGAAAACAGACAATAAAGAGCAGGAGACCGTGGAGGAAGTAAAGGCGGAGAAAGCCGAAGCAGCCGAGGAAGCGGAAGAAGCCGCTGCCGAGGAAACCGAAGAAGCGGCTTCCGAAAAATCTGCCAAGGCTGCTCCCCAAAAGTCCGAGCCGTCAGGCTCAGGCAAGGGCAAGCGGCTGAAGCACGGCGCATTGTCCGTAGTGTTCACCGTGTTCTTTGTGGCGGCGATAGTGCTGATAAACGTGATATTCAACATGGTGCTGGACCGCTTTGACATCACCGCAGACCTTACCGACAAGGCGCTCTACTCCATCGACGACAGCACGGCGCAGTACCTTGCGGGCGTGGACGACAGCGTTTCCATCATCGTCACCGCCGATGAATCCGTTTTTGAGAACGCCTACGAATATTTCAAGCAGGTAAGCGAGATAGCCAAGCGCTTTGCGGCGTCAAACTCAAAATTCGTCATAGAGTACCGCGATCTGGACGAAAACCCCAGCTTTTACGCAAAGTACGGCAACACCCTGTCTACGGGCAGCATCATAGTCGAATCCGCCAAAACAGGCAGATACGTCATAGTGACGCAGGAGGATTACCTCTCCCCCAGATACTTCTTTATCAACCCAAGCAACGGACAGAGCACAGAGATAACCTATGAGGAGTATTATTACTACTATCAGATGGGTTACGGCTACGTTGAGTATTACGCCGCCGCCGAGCGCAGCCTGCTGTCCGCAATAATGAACGTCACCAACGAGAACCCTGTCCGTGTGGCGTTCCTCACGGGCTACGGCGCAAACGACAACACCTCCGCCTTCGGCAGACTGCTGGAGAACAACGCCTTCACGGTGGAGGCGCTGGATATAAATAAGGCGGAGCTGATAGACTCCGACATAGATTTTGCGGTGATACTTGCGCCTCTTTACGATTACGACAACGACGACATAAACAAGCTGGACAGATGGCTGGACAACGGAGGCAAGTACGGCAAGAACCTGCTGTACGTCCCTGCGTCGCAGGTGGACGTGCTGCCGAGGCTGAACGCATATCTGAAGGAGTGGGGACTTTCCCTTGAAAGCGGCTATGTTTATCAGACCAATTCGGACTACGGTTTTATAGCCTCCCCAACCTATCAGGCGCTTGCTCTTGAGAAGGGCGATTACAGCGACGGGATAGACACCGTTACCAAAACCACCCAGAGCGACGGAATGAAGGCGATAACCCTGCTTTTTGAGGAAAGCTCCATCTACGTCACCGCCCCCATCGTCTCCACCTACAGCGGAGCGGTGATAGCTCCCTTTGACACGGCGGACTGGACCCCTCCCGCAAGCAGCTCGGAAACCTACGTTGTGGCAGCGGAATCAAACAAGAGCCGCTTTGAGGGATTTACTCCCTTCCGCAGCCGTGTGTTCGTGGTCAGCGGCGAGTATTTCCTTGACGAGGCATTCCTCACTGCTTCCTCCATCAACAACGCCGACATCATGCTGAGCATCTTCAACACTGCCAGCGGCAAGGACGACGTTGAGATAACCGTAAAGCCTCAGGCATTCGGCGTTGCCACCTTTGAGATAACCGGCACTCAGGCTCAGACCATAACCGTCATTTTTGCGGTAGTTATCCCCCTGCTGGTGATAGCGGCAGGCGTGGTGGTAATTATCCGCCGCAAGAGAAGATAAGGTATTTTCATGAAACTGAACGTAAAAAGCAAAAACTTCCGCATACTCCTGTTCTCGGTGATAGGGCTTGCGGTGCTTGGCTTGGTGATACTTCTTCTGTCTCTCACCGCCCCCTCTGACGGCGAGGAAGACGGGGGTAACGCCACCGCTACCTCCACCTCCACTCTGGACCCCGCCCTTATACTTCAGCCGGAGGAAAGAGACGACATTGTGAGCATAAAGGTGGAAAACAGCCTCGGCGCCTTCACCGCACTGCTGACGGAGAAGGACGGAACACGTCTCTGGTCGATAGAGGGCATGGATATAGACCAAAGGCTGCTGAGCAGCTCAAGGTTTGACAGCCTTGTCACAGCCGTGGACAAAATGGTCGCCCGCTCGGTGGTGGAGGAAACCCCCGCCGACCTTGCCCAGTACGGGCTTGACAAGCCTCAGGCGACCGTGACGGTGAACTACACCGACGACAGCTTCCTGCTGAAGATAGGCGACACCGTTACCAGCGGCTCCGCCAACTACGTTATGATAAACGACGACCCCACGGTGTATTCCTACTACACTTATGAGATAAACATTCTTATGACTGCGGACTGGCTGTCCATGATAAACACGGCGGTAACGCCCTCCTACGACAGCAGCAGCGCTCCCGAGATAAAGAAGATAACCGTTTCCCGCAAGGATCTTGACAAGCCGATAATACTGGAGAAGCTGCCTGACGTGCCCGAGGGCAGCGACAGCATACAGGTGTACGGCTACTCCTTCACCTCTCCCGGCGACGTTTACCTTGACCTTAACAGCGGCTCCGAGTTCCTGTATGCGATGTACGGACTTTCCGCAAGCAAAGCGGCTTATGTGGGCGTGACCGACGAGCTGAAGGAGCAGACGGGTCTGGACGACCCCTTCTGCGAGGTGGATATGCTGGTGGAGGACGTGGTGTACCGTCTTTATATCGGCGACGCCGTGACCGAGGAGATAACCGACGGGGAAACGGGCGAGGTGACCACCGAGGTCATCGGCTACTACGGCATCTGCAACAAGGTGCCCGACGTGATATATGTTTTCGGCACGTCAAGTCTGATATGGGTGACGATGGAGCCTGACACATATATGTCCGAGCTGTTTTTGGTGCCCTATATCTATGATATCGAAACGGTGAGGTATCATGACGGCAATGTGGATTTCACCGTTACAATAACAGGCAACAATGACGAGAACGCCATGTATATGGACGGCAAGGAGATAGACGCAGGTCTTTTCCGCAGCTTCTACCAGTTCCTTGTGAGCTGCAGGGGCGAGGAGATGTACACCGACGGGGCGAGAGGGGATTTTATCGCCGAGTTCACATATCATTATGAGGACGACAGAGGCGACGACACGGTGACGTTCTATTCCTCCGACGAGGACCGCACCGTTATCATTGCGATAAACGGAAGCAATATGTTCAAGACCAAGTGGAATTACGGCACCCGCTTGCTGGAAAACGCACAGGCGTTCGTGAGCGGCGGAGAGATAGTACAAACTTTTTAAGGTAAAGGAGAATTGCAAATGGCTGAACAGAAATTTTTCACCTACAAGGGCTTGCCGCTGGTAAGAAAGGGCAACCAGATCTATTACGGCGACATGGGCAGCGAAACGGTGGCAATGCTGCAGATAATGTCAAGCCACAAGGCGGGAGACTTGGAGGTAGCGGACAGGGTAAAGGTGTTCCTTATGCTCACCGACACCGAGGGCGTTGACCCCAGCGAGATGATCAAGAAAAACTCTGAGCAGAACGGACTTTACGCAGCGCTTGATCTCGCTTATGTATGGCTTTCGAGGTCGGCGTGAGGGATCATGAAAAAAGAAAACTCTTTGGACATACCAAAGAGTTTTTATTTATGTCAACAGCCTTGCACAGTTGCGTAATGCAGGCAGACTGTTTTCAGCCGTTCATCAGCTCCCTCAGCTTCATAAGCACCCGCTTCTCCTTCCGTGACACCTGTACTTGAGATAATCCGAGCAACTCCCCCGCTTCGCTCTGGGTCTTATTCTCCCAGAACCGCAGGTGTATCAGCCTCCGCTCCTCCTCGGGCAGAATGGCAAGGCACTGCTGCAAGGCGATATGCTCGGTCAGCTTCAATTGTTCGGGGGGAGTGGGTATCTCCAGCTCGCCGCCCTCCTCGTCGCTGCCCGTAAGGGACATGGGCGGCACCGCAGCGGCTATCGCCTCCCCTGCCTGCTCAATGCTTATGTTCAGCGCCTTTGCGATGTCGGACAGCCGCGGCTCATTCCCGTTTTTCCGCAGCTGCTCCTGCACTCTTGCGGCTTTGAGGGAAAGCTCCTTCAGCCCACGGCTCACCTTCACGGTGCCCCCGTCACGGAACAGCCGCTTTATCTCCCCCATGATAACCGGCACCGCATAGGTGGAGAATTTCAGTCCCCTGCTCTCGTCAAAGCCCTTAGCCGCCTTGACAAGCCCCTCGCAGCCCGCAGCAAAAAGCTCCTCGTACTCGATGCCCCTGCCTCTGAACCGTGCGGCAAGGGAGTGCACCAAGCCTAAATTTTCCTGCACGAATTTGTCGTCAAGCTTATTCATATCTTCCCGTAAGCTGTTTTTTCATGGTGACGGTGGTGCCCTTGCCGACCTTGCTTCTTACCCGCAGGTCGTCGGTGAACGCCTCCATCACCGTAAAGCCCAAGCCTGCACGCTCTCCCTCTGACGCCGTGGAGTACAAGGGCTCCATCGCCTTTTCCACGTCCTCTATGCCGCAGCCCTTATCGCTTATTTTTATGTAAATGCAGTTTTCCTCGGTGAGCTTCAGCGTTATCACTATGTCGCCGCTGCCGTCCTTGTAGCCGTGTACGATGGAGTTGGTCACCGCCTCGCTGACGGCGGAGCGCAGGTCGGACATTTCCTCCACCGTGGGGTCGGCCTGTGCGGCAAATGCGCCGATACAGCTCCTTGCCAGCGCTTCGTTCCTTGACTTGGCGGGGATCGTTATTTTCATTGTATTTATGAACTTCATCTTCTTCTCCTTATTACACCTTGCACTTTTCGGGTATTATCATGCTCTGCAGACCTGCGAGCTTTATTATTTTCTCCGCATGGCGCGAGGGGTTTTTCACTCTGACCTTCCCGCCGTACATCTCCATCACCCTCTGTCTGCCCAGCAGCAGACCTATCCCGCTGCTGTCCATAAAGGTGACGCCCGCCATGTCGATTATGCAGAGCTTTGGCGTGCAGCGCTCCAGCCTTGCGTCTATAAGCTCTCTTGCGGCGGCTGCGGTGTGGTGGTCAAGCTCTCCGCAAAGTACGGCGGTGATATGCTCCTCTCCGCCTATCATCTCAACAGTCATTTATATCTTTCCTTCCTCCTGAGTACGTTCACGCATTGCTTCGCATCGCCCGCTTCGGCGGACGGCGTCGGGCTTGAAAAAATTATTTTCCAAACGTATACTCCTTGTTTTTCGGTAAACGGCAGCAAGCCCGTTACCCTAATAGTAACAGGCTTGCACCGCAAAATTTGTCAAATTCGGAGGAAAGGAAAAATTTTCGATTATTCAACTTCCGCAAATATCATCGGGTCGATATAGCTTCCGTCCTTCTTCACCTCGAAATGCAGGTGAGAGGGAAGCAGACACTCGCACTGGTTGGTAACGCCCACCTTGCCGATAACGTCGCCGCAGGCTACCTGCTGACCGATGGTGACGGGCACGCTTATTTCAAGTCCGCAGTAGCTGCTGACATAGCCGTCGCCGTGGTCAACGGACACGCATATCCCCCACAGAGCGTCCTCCCATACGTTGAGGACGGTGCCTTCTCCTGCCGACTTCACCTCGGTGCCTTCTTCGGCGGCGATGTCAACGCCGTCGTGGGTCTGCCACAGGTTCAGAGTTTCCGACTTGACCAGCTCTCCGTCGCTGTAGTCCCATACGACCTCGCCTTCAACGGGCAAAGCTCTCGGCGCTCTTGCAGCAAAGAAATTATTTGCGGATTCCGTTTCGCCTTCGGCTGGCGGAGTGGTGGTTTCGTCGGGGACGGCGGATGCGGGTGCAGGCGTTGTGCTTGTGGTGACGGGCGCGCCCTTAGGTACGTCGTCCTGATTTTTGTCAACGCCGATAAAAAGCTCCTCATCAAGTGCATCTCCTTCCCCGAAGCCGCTCATCACACTGTTGTAGGCGTAGTAGGTGGACGCACCCACTGCCAGCACGCTCAGCGCAAGAGCGAAGATGAAGCCCTTGCCCTTGAGTGCGGCTCTGACTTTTGCAAATCCCTGTTTTTTCATTTTGTATTCCCTTTCTTTGTCTTATCTGTTCGCTCTGTTGGCGTGGCCTCCGTGCCACGCCTTTGGGCGAACACTTTACAGCATCCTGCTGTGTATGTTATTTGGGTCGTATTGGTAGTTTGGGCAAATAGTGGGAAATTATACACAGTACTTTCGGCTTTCGCCGAAAGTACGCCCAACGCCCTCGGATTTCCCTAATGGAAATCCGTTTTGCTGCGCAAAACCGGGCATTGGGCACGTACTACCTCACCGCAGCCATGCACTTTCGGCTTTCGCCGAAAGTACGTTGACAACCCACTGTTGCATTTTTTCCTTATATATGCTATACTATTAACTGCACGACATAAAATGATACCGGACATAAGAAAGGAATAAAAATAAATGGCAAAAGTAGTAAAATTCGGAGGAAGCTCCCTTGCCGATGCAAACCAGTTCCGCAAGGTGGCCGAGATAATCCGCTCCGACAAAAACCGCCGCTATGTGATACCCTCCGCCCCCGGCAAGCGCTTTGACGACGACACTAAGGTGACGGATATGCTCTACACCTGCTATGACAACGTAGACAAGGGCAAAAACGCCACCGCCGAATTTCTCCCCATAGCCGAGCGCTTTGACGGCATAATCAGCGACCTTGGTTTAACTCTCAGTCTTGATCATGAATACGAAAAGATAATCGAAAACTTCCACAAAAGAGCAGGCAGGGACTACGCCGCCAGCAGAGGCGAGTACCTCAACGGCATAATCCTTGCCAATTACTTGGGCTTCCAGTTCGTGGACGCCGCAAAGTGCGTATTCTTCACCGCCGACGGCGAGTTTGACGCCGACCTTACCGACGCCTGCCTGTCCTCCATTCTCAGCGGCTACTCCGAGGCGGTCATTCCCGGCTTCTACGGCGCAAAGCCCGACGGTACGATACAGACCTTCAGCAGAGGCGGCAGCGACTTCACCGGCTCGGTAGTCGCAAAGGCGATAAACGCCGAGCTGTACGAAAACTGGACGGACGTAAACGGCTTCCTTGCCGCCGACCCAAGAATAGTAGACGACCCCGAGATAATCGACTTCATCACCTACAAGGAGCTTCGTGAGCTGTCCTACATGGGCGCTTCCGTCCTTCACCAGAACGCCATCTTCCCCGTGCGCACCGCAAAGATACCCATAAACATTAGAAACACCAACTCCCCCTCTGCCGCAGGCACCATGATAGTCCCCGAGGCGCCCGACAAGGAGGGAGGACGTGTAATAACGGGCATAGCAGGCAAAAAGCACTTCAGCGTAATCTCCATCGAAAAGGACGAGATGAACTCGGAGATAGGCTTCCTGCGCCGCATACTCACGGTGCTCGACCATGAGGGCATCAGCTTCGAGCACATTCCCACCGGCATAGACACCATGAGCCTTGTCATCAGCACGGAGGAGCTGGAGAGCCACCCCAACCTGATGAAGTACATCACCCAGATAACCCACCCCGACCACATCGAGGTGATAAACAATCTGGCTCTTGTAGCAGTTGTGGGCAGAAGCATGAAAGAGAAGAAGGGAACCGCCACAAGGATATTCGCCGCCCTTTCCCACGCCAATATCAACATAAAGATGATAGACCAGGGCTCCAGTGAGCTGAACATAATCATCGGCATAGACGAGAAGGATTTTGAGCAGGCGATAAGGGTGATATACGATATGTTCATGCTGTCCGAGGCATAAGAACATTATATGAGGTAAAACATGAAACTTGAAAACATAAAGGTCTACGACATGGAGGAGAGCTTCAAGGCAAGCAAATACCCCATGGCGGTGGACACCTCTGCGGTGAACGGCGAAATTACCGACCGCATAAAGAGCCTTGCCCAAACCCCCAAGGGCGAGGGGCACGACCAGTTCCTCACAGGCATACGCGTGGCCTTTGACCTGACGTTCACGGTTAAGGCGTGGACGGAGGCGGAGCGATACCGCTTTCTTGAGTTCGTGTCCAGCCAGTCCACCATGCACAGGATAGCAAAATTCGACCTTTCCAAGCAGTACAACAAGTATGTCGATCCCCGCATGATAGAGATAATGGAGGAGCTGAAAGACCGCTACAACGAGACGCAGGACCCCGAGGACTACCTGCGCCTGCTGTACTCCAACCCCTGCGGCTTCGAGCTTACCGCCCGCCTCACCACCAACTACCGCTGTCTGAAGACCATTTACAGCCAGCGCAAGACCCACCGCCTTCCCGAGTGGCGGGAGTTCTGCGCCGAGATAGAAAAGCTGCCCTACGCAAAGGAGCTTATCGTCGGCGAAAACGAGTAAAACAAAGGACGCACTGCGTCCTTTTCCTTTTTTTGTGTTATATTTTGCAGTTACTTTTTTGTGTAATTAGTCAAAAAATTGTTCCGAGAGCAAAATTTTTTTATTTTTTATTTACAAACAGAGTTTTTTATGCTATACTTATACTTGTGTAAATATCTGCTTTGGAAGCAAAGCAAAAATACGGTCGTGAGCACAAACGACTCTGTCTCCCGACCCGCTCCACGAAAGGATGATCGGTAAAATGGCTATTTTCAGGTACACCGCCACGGACTTAGGCGGCAAAACCGTTCGAGGCAAGGAAAGCGCCGAGGACAAAAATGCGCTGATAGAAAAGCTCAGGGATAAGGGACTTTTCTGCACATCCTTCACGGAGGAAACCGAAAAGGTGCAGGAAGCCAAGGTCAAGTTCAAGACCAAGGATCTGTCTTTTATATGCCGACAGATCAGCACCATGCTCACCTCCGGCATCACGCTGGTAAAGGCTCTGTCCATACTTGTCGCCCAGCAGGAGAACAAGAAGATGAAGGCGGTGCTCACCGAGCTGTATGACGACGTGCAGAGAGGTAAATCTTTCTCGGAGGCGCTTCAGGCTCAGGGCAATGCGTTCCCCAACCTGTTCGTCAGCATGGTTGCGGCAGGCGAGAGCAGTGGTAACTTGGACATGATCATGCAGCGCCTTTCCTCTCACTACGACAAGGAAAACAAGACCAACAACAAGATAAGGAGCGCAATGACCTACCCTATGGTGCTGGGCGCCATCATGGTGATAATCGTTATAGCGCTGTTCACCTTCATAATCCCCACCTTCGCCGAAATGTTCACCGACCCCGACGAGATACCCGCCCTCACCAAGATAATGCTTGCGATAAGCGACTCCATGACCAAATACTGGTTCCTCTACTTAGGCGGCGTGGTCGGTCTGGTGCTGGTGATCAGAGTGCTGAAAAAGGTACCCGCCTGCAAGCTGTGGTGGGATAAGACAAAGTGCCGTATCCCCAAAGCCGGCAAGCTGATATGCACCATCTACACCTCCCGCTTCGCTCACACCATGAGCAGCCTGTTTGCGTCGGGTATGCAGATGGTCGAGTGTATACAGAAGTCCGAGCAGGTGCTTGGCAACAGCTACATAAGCAAGGAATTTGAAACGGTCATCGAAAACGTAAAGCAGGGCGAAAGCTTTTCCACCGCTCTTGGCAGGACGGGAATATTCGACGGCATCTTCACCTCGGTAATTTATGTAGGCGAGGAATCCGGTACCCTTGACGACATACTTGAAAAGACCGCCGACTATTACGACGACGAATCCGACACCGCGATAAACAAGCTGACGGGTATGCTCCAGCCTCTCATGATACTTATCATGGGCGTACTGGTAATGCTGGTGCTCCTTGCCGTTTACCCCGCAATGTACGGCGCTATGGGCAGCTTGGGTTAATGTACTTTCATTGTGCAAAAACAAAATAAACCGAAAGGAATATAATAAAGTATGCTTTCAATGGACTTTACCGACCGCAACGTCAAGATGGTTCGCGGTTCTCTCGCAGGAAGCAAGATAAGGGTCATTCAGGTAGAAACGCTGGAGCTGCCCGCAGGGCTTATCGAAAACGGCTTCGTCGTTGATATCCCCATGCTTGCCAGCGAGCTGCTGGAATTTCTCCAGACCAAGGATATAAAGGAAAAGGAAATAATCGCCGAGATAGGCTCCGGACTTATCCTGAACAAGGAGCTGGTGCTGCCCAAGCCCAAGAAGATGACCAACTCCTACGTCATCGAGACCATGATCCAGAGCAACATGAACATTGCTTCGGATTACAACATTTCCTACACCATAGTAGGTGAGGACAAGGACGAGAACAACAACGACATGATAAGGGTAATGGCTACCGCCGTTCCCCAGAGACTTGCCGACGGCTACACAAGGCTGTTCTCTCACCTCGGACTTACCCTGAGGTCGCTGTACGTCAGCGCAAACTGCATCTCCCGTCTGGTTGAGAACAGCCAGAAGCTGATGGCTCTGATGCCGCTGATGATGGTGCACGTTGAGCAGGACTTTATCAACATCAACCTTTACGATGAAGGCCGCCTGCTGCTGTCACGCCGTGTCACCGTGGACATGGAGGAGACCAAGAAGGACAGCGACGCGCTCGTCCAGATGGTTTACGACAACGTATTCCGCATGGTGCAGTTCATGAGCGGACGCAGGGACGGAAAGCCGCTGAAGGAGATCACCTTCTACGGCACGATACCCGACTTCATACTGCTCAACAACGCAATGTCCTCCTTCAACACCTCCACCCACATACTCAGCGCGCCGGGCAACGTGGTTTCCTTCTGCGAGTTCGACTTTGCGGAATATGCGGACGCCATCTCCGCCTTCTTCAAGACCAAGCGTGAGTACGACCGTGTTGACCTGCTGCAGGCGTCTGCCGCCAAGGAAAAGAAAAAGAAGAGCGGCTCCGGCGTCGCACTGCTGGCGCTGTGCCTGCTCGGTTCCCTTGCCATTACCGGCGGCGCATACTTCTATCTGAATTATGTGAACGACGACATAAAATCCCAGACCGCAATGGTTCGTGCGGAGATCGAGGATCCCGCTCTGAAGCAGAGGGTGGACATTCTCAATGCAAAGATAAACAAGCTGGAAGACATTTCCCGCTACAGCAACAACATCGAGGTAGCAAAATACCTCTTTGATTTCCAGCCCGTTCTGATAACCGAGGTGCTGGATAAGCTGACGGCGGTGATGCCCGAGGATATGTACATAAAGGGCGATATCGACTTCAACGGCTACAATATCAACGCCACGTTCGTCTGCCATGACGACAGCCTGCCCTCCGAGTATGTAAGGCTGCTGAACGAACAGGGCTACTTTGAGAGCATCAACTACACCGGCTACACCGGCTCAGGTGAGGACGAAAAAAACATGACCTACACATTCTCGCTGTCAATGCTTTTGAAGGGAGGCAACGGATATGAAGCTGAGTAATAAGGAATTGACCATTCTTTCGGTCTTTCTTGCAATTGTAATAATGGTTGCCGGCACCTTCGTGTTCATTCTGCCCGAGTATGAAAAGATCGAGCCCAACAAGAACACCCTTCAGTCGGCAAAGGACGAGAAGAACCGGCTCTATGCGTCCCTCGAAAGAGAAAACACCATCGATCAGGAGATACAGGACGCCATCGATCAGGCTAACAAATTCGCTCTTTATTTCTACGAGGATCTGACCACCTATGAGGCGGACGTTATCGTAAGAGAGATACTTGAAGCCACCAATATGTCCGCCAAGTCCCTCACTCTGAGCGACTACGCCGCTTCCGAGCTTACCGTTACCGACTATGTCGAGACGATGGTAAGCTATCCTCTGAAGGATTTTTCCGGCTACGACCCCGGCATACTCAACGGCGCCAATTTCCCCATAGAGTACGATGAGAACGGCAAGCTGATAGTTCCCGAGGCGTATGTTGAAAAGTACGGAGATCAGGCGCTTACCGAATACCTCACCGCCAAGCTCTCCACCCAGGCCCAGACCGTGGGCGCAATAACCGTGACCTTCACCATCGAAGGCACAAGAGGCGATTTCCTTAATTTCCTCAACTATGTGGCAGACCTTGACAGAGCCACCATCATCAACAACACCAAGGTATCCTACACATCATCGGCAAACAACGACAACAACAATAACAACAACGGCGCTCCTGCCGAAGGAGAGGGAGAGGAAGCAGCTCCCGCCGCACCCGCAGGCAACGGAGGAGACGATGTGCAGCTCAACGACAATTCAAAGGTATCCGCTCTCGTTTCCATGACGCTGTACTGCGTAACGCCCATGCAGGAGCAGGTATTTGCAGAGGCAGAGCCCGCAGAATAATGCGGGAGCGAAAGGATGACAAGCTATGAAAAGATTACTTAACAAAAGGGGCAGCGTCCTGTTTCTGGTAGTGGTAGTAATGGCACTGCTGCTGGTTGCGGCATCGGCGACGTATTACGTCGTGCGCAATCAGCACGCCTCCGCAAACGCCCACTACAACAGCGAGCAGTCCTATCAGACGGCTTATTCGGTGAGCGACGTGCTGGAAAACTATCTTGCCAGCACCTTCGCGCAGATCTCAAGCAATCCGAGTGCCTATAACGGAAGTCTGTTCCAGAAGATAATGAACATGGGCACCGGTGAAGCGAACGCTCTCACCGCCGGCAACGATTTCAGCGAATACGGCTTGGGCGAGTATGACATCAAAATAGTAAAGTCCGCCGCCTCCACCAGTGACGAAGCCGTTTTCGAGGTCATCATCAAGTCCAACACCAACGGCGAGACCACCACGCTGACTCAGGTGTGGAAGATCGCTCTGTCTCCCTCCGAGACAAAGTATTTCACAAGGTTCCTGACCACCACCGGCGTAGGCGTTTTGGAGGATACCTATATCCAGTGCCAGCGCATCTACGGCGAGGCGTACTTTGAAAACGAATTTACCGTTATAAACAACCCCGCCCGTGTGAACAGGTCGGTATACTCCGCAGGAACGCTGATAGATACCGGTTGGGAGTTTGAAAACACTGCCGACAAGGAGGTCGTGATAGCAGATAACTACTACCTTGACGGTGTAGCCGGTCACGCCATGGAGATGAAGCAGATATTCGTGGGCGCAGATATGTACGACAAGTCCACCAAGCCCATTTATGCCCAGGGCGTATATGTGCTGGGCGATTTCACCTACGAAAGCAACGGCAACAGCATCGCATCGACCGTTTTTGTAAAGGGCAACTGCTACATCAAGGGATATGTGGGCGCAAACGCCAACTTCTATGTGGACGGCGACCTGCATCTCGGCAGAGGCAGCACCGCTCCCTGGAACCGCAGTATGCTGGGAACGGTTTATGTAAAGGGCGACGTATACTTTGACGACCCCGGCGAGAACGGCGGCAACGTCAAGATATATTACGGCGGCAATGTTTACGGCAACAAGGGTTCTTATGCCGTTGATATGCAGCAGAAGGACGATATCCTTACAACGACTCAGGCAGCTCTGACAAGCGTTTCCGGAGGGCTGGTAAACAGCTGGAACGAGGTTGCGCTTTATATATCCAACCAGACTGCGGTAGGCACCTATCAGGTGTGGGACGCAGAGAGTCTCTTTGAGGCAGGCGGCGATTATGCCGACGCTCCTACCATAAACTTTAAGGCGGCTGCGGACGCCAACGGCTACAACACCGGAAAAACCACGGCTGTGGGCAACAGCGGCAAAAGCTATGTGGAATACGTTACCGGCGGCTCAGGCAGCGGCTTCAGAGCCATCATCAAGGAAAGCTGCAGGATAGTCCCCGCTCCTACCGGAGGCTGGGGCACCTACTGCTACATCTTTGACGCAACGGACGAGGACATATATGTATACCTTGACAGCAACGGCAACAAGGGCGACAACGGCGAGCCGCTGTTCCAGTTCTTCACAAACTGGGCAAGCGCCAACAGCGTATATGTAACGGGCACTCATTCCGTTATCTTTGTCCTCCCCGTAGGCACCGACTTCAAGGGCAGCAACCAGACGTTCATAGGTCACTATGACCTTGCGCATAAAATTTACGGTCTTGAAAAGAATTTCAACGGCTTAGGCGTTGACTGGCAGAGCGCAATGACCAGCGTAGACGCATATAACGCAAAACTGGGCGACGCAGTGTTCAAGACCGTAACGGACGATGAAGGCACCGAATACAGATTCCTTGACAGCACAAAGTTCGGCGGCGCAAAGGTACACAATAACGTATTCCTGGTCTGCAAGGACAGCGACAACACTATCGACTTCAACGTTTCGTGTATGCTGGCGGGCTACATCTACGCACCTAACGTAAGAATGGACATCGGCAGCGGCGCCGGCGGCATGACCCAGTTCTTCGGCGGTCTGATAGTGGGCAGCTACAAGTATATCAACACCAGCGCCATTCTCGCCTTCTGCTCTCCCTACGACCCATACAACATCGACCCCTCCACGGGCGAGGTAGTAGGCGGAAACGTGGTATCCAATCTTATCAGCAAGGCTAACGGCGGCGTGCTGCAAAACGGCGGCGGCGGCTCCGGCGGCGCAAAAGACGTGTCAATAGAGTTCCTTGGCTACAGATAAGGAAAGGAGGTCGGCTAAATGAAAAGACTGCGTAAAAACAGCGGCTTCACTCTTGTAGAGTGCGTTGTTGCCATGGCGGTGCTTGCCGTGATGACGCTGGGACTTCTGATGATCCTCAGCGCAACGGTAAAACAGCGCAACGCCAGCATAAGCATGGAGCGCAATATAGATAATCAGGTGGAAAAGGTCCTGAACGGCAACACAAACGGTTCTCATTCCATTTCCGGCGGCGAGATAGACTTTGGCAACGGCATCGTTATCGCAGGGCCTGCGGTAGAATTCTTCGATGACGGCGACATTCAGATCGGCTCACTGAAGTATCACGATGTGACCTACACCCCCATGCCCTCCGACCCCGACGACGAAAATCCGGAGCCTACTCCGGACGATGTGGAGGAGAACAGACCCTCCACCATGTACAAGATATACGGCGCCACCGAAGTAAAGGACAATAAGGTGTCCGTTGCCGAGATGGGACACACGGATAACGGCGACGGCACATATACCGTTACATGGAGAATAAAATTCACCGTTGTAGGAACGATAGCTACGGAAAAATCCCTCAAGGTGGTTTTCCCGAGCAATTCAAAGATCGCCGGCTACGCCGTAATGAAAGGCACCTGCAAAAACGTTCACAATATGGGCTTCTACACCATAAGGCTTGAACCCGGGAACACCGGCGATTTTGAGGTGGACGTAAGCTTCACCATTCCCGCCGGCTCCTACAGCAGCTCGCTGATAGCCGATCACTTCGGCGGCTCCGGACCGAGCATGAACGTATAAACCGGAGGTACGATATGAAAAAACTGATGAAGCGCCTCCTGAACAATAAGGGTCTGACTTTGACGGAGCTTATAGTCGCTCTGTTTCTGACAACAGTGATCCTTGCCATAGCGCTTGGAATGCTTGCGCCCGTCAAGAACCTGATGAACACCCTCAAGAGCAATTCCCACATGGACACCGTAAACTCCACCGTGGACGAATACCTCAGAGGCACCCTTCAATCGGCAAAGAGCCTGAAATTTTTCCAGCTTGACGACCTCAACCAGATCAGCGACGCCGACAGAGACAGCGTGAAGCAGTTCTGCACGCCGTCAAACAAAGCGAGGGCGATCGCCGTGCTCAACGTCAACCCCGACACCTCCGAGCCTCCCATATACCGTCTGTTTGACCTCGGAGACGCAGGGCAGGACTTCACCAAGCTCAACAACCTGATGACTATGGCGCAGTCGGGCGTGCTGACGGACGTTCAGGCGATGAAGGAGTACGCGGTATTCAACGACCCCTTCTACGGCGACAACATAAGCTGCGCAGTTGAGTTCTACAACAGCGGCGGCAAACGCCTGCAGGTGGCGAGCCAGTGCTTCAGGAACGGCGAAATCATAAATCAGAAGCACGTTCTCAGCTTCAACCTGCTCAACACCAGAGTGGACGGCTTCAGCGACATCACCGGCACAGGCGAGTACACGGACGTGGATCCGGAGGCTCAGACCGAGATAAACGGACACTGCTATCTGATACTTTACACTTCGGTGTATATAGCTTGATAGGAAATAGAAAAGGGGCGGGTAACCCCGCCCCTGTTTCTTACTCTTATCTTACCTTATCAGACCCACATAAGCGTTGATTATATCGGTGCCGAAAAGATACCCCGCAGCGATACCTATCGACAGGAACGGTCCGAAGCAAATAAGGTTGTGTTTGGTTATCGCCTTGATGACGATGCCGAAGATGGCGCCCAAGATAATGCCGATCATTGCTGCGGGAAGAATGTTCCAGCCCAGCAGCAGCCCCGCTGCCGCCATAAGCTGAACGTCTCCTCCGCCCATTGTGCCGAGAAACGCCAGCACCGCAAAGGGAACTGCGATTATCGCCGCTCCGATAAGGTGCTCATACCACGGCATTTCGGCGGTGAAGATGGAGATTAGCCCCAGCACGGCGATGCTTATGCTGCAGGCGTAGGGTATCTCCTTGCGCTCGTAATCCCAAAGGCTCAGCGTCATCAGAATGGGGAACAGCACCACAGCGTACGCCAATTCCAGCGTAAGTCCCAGCACCAGATACGCCGCTAAGTAAGACAGCCCCATTATCAGCTCCACGACCATGTACTGAGAGGATATCCTGCTTTTGCAGAAGCGGCATTTGCCGCCGAGGAATATCCAGCTGAACACGGGGATAAGGTCGCGGTTGAGTATTTTCTTTCCGCAGGTGGTGCAGTGGGAACGCCCCTTTATCAGCGACTCCTTTTTGGGAACACGGTATGCCACCACGTTGAGAAAGCTGCCAACCACGCTGCCGAAGGCAAACATCATAATGCTGAGCACCACAGTCAATGCAATATCCATAGCGATCCCTTTCAATTTGTAATATACTTTATACTTCGTATATTTTACCATCATATCTGAAAAAAAGCAAGCCTGCTTTTTCAAAACTTGTTACTCTTTAAGGAAAGAGGTTGGAAAACAATGAAAAGTGTACCGATAGGTCAACTTCTGGTAGAATCGGGCTACATCACCGAGGAACAGCTCGGCGAGGCGCTGACGCAGCAAAAATCCACCTACGCGGGGGAAAAGATAGGTGAGATACTGCTGAAAATGGGCTTCGTCAGCGAAACGCAGGTGGTGCACGCTCTGTCGGCAAGGCTGAAGGTGCCGTATGTCGACCTGGTTACCGCCAAGATAGACATTGAAGCGGTGAAGAAGATACCCGAGGAGACGGCGCGAAAGAATACCCTTATCGGCTACAGAGTGTCGGGCGGCAGGCTTTACGTCGCCACAAACGACCCGGTAAACTTCTACATTTTTGAAGAGCTGAAGATAACCGCAGGCATGGAGATAGTTCCCCAGCTTGCCACAAAATCGGCGATAACCGACGCCATCGACCGTGCATACTCCCAGAACGCCACCAGCGACATCATGAACGACATCAATCAGGAGTATGACGCCAACGCCGCACTTATGCAGGCGGAGCTGGAGAACGCCGACGAGCGTATCGACAACGCCCCTATCGTAAAGCTGGTAAACACCCTTGTAGAAAGCGCGTTCCGCAAGAATGCGTCGGATATACACATCGAGCCCTTCAAGACCAAGACCCGTATCCGTGACCGTATCGACGGCGAGCTTGTGGAGCAGATGTCGGTAAAATCCAACGTCCACAACGCCCTCATTACCCGTATCAAGATACTTTCCGGCATGAACATCGCCGAAAAGCGCGTCCCTCTTGACGGCCGTTTCGGTACCACCATCGACGGCGTGAACCTTGACGTCCGTGTCAGCACCATACCCACCGTTTACGGCGAGAAGTGCGTTATCCGTCTTTTGTCAACTGCCGACGAAAAGGCGAGAAAGATAACCGACCTGGGCATGACCGACTACAACTACGAAATGTTCAAGAGCATCATACGCTGTCCTCACGGCGTTATGCTGGTTACGGGACCTACAGGTTCGGGTAAGTCCACCACACTGTACGCCGCCCTCGGCGAGCTGTCCAAGCCCAACGTAAACGTAGTTACCGTTGAGGACCCTGTGGAAAAGAAGATGGACGGCATAAATCAGGTGCAGATAAACGCAAAGGCAGGCATGACCTTCGCCGCCGCACTGCGCAGTATCCTCCGTCAGGACCCCGACGTTATAATGCTCGGTGAGATACGTGACGGCGAGACGGCGGACATCGCTATCCGTGCCGCCATCACGGGACACCTTGTACTGTCCACCCTCCATACCAACGACGCCGCCAGCACCATGCTCCGTCTTATAGACATGGGCGTTGCTCCCTACATGGTCGCCTCCTCCCTTATCGGCGTTATCGCCCAGCGACTTGTCAAGCTGCTGTGCCCCGCCTGCAAGGAGAAGATAATCCTCAACGACCCCGCCGACCTGCGGCTTGTGGGCAGGGAAGAACGCACCGAGGTATACACTCCCCGTCTGGGCGGCTGTCGCGAATGCGGCGGCACAGGCTACAGAGGACGTACCGCAATACACGAAATAATCGTTGCAGGCAACGACATCAAGGAGCTTATCTCCCGCAACGCCACCGCCGAGGAGATAAACGAATTCGCCCGCAATCACGGCACCAAGCTGCTGCGTGAGAACGTCGCCGACATGGTGCTTGCAGGACAGACCTCTCTTGACGAGCTTGTAAAGGCAACTTATACAGTATAAAATATACTTTTAAGGAGATCCATATATGTTAGACGTAAACGAAATTCTGGACGAAGCCCGAATGATAAAAGCCTCGGACGTACACTTCACCGTGGGTCTGCCCCCCATAGTGAGAGTAAACGGCGACATCAAGAAATTCTCCAAATACCCCGACATGACCGAGCCGCTTATCGTGGGAATAATCAACCAGATAACCACCGTCAAGCACAAGCAGACGATCCAGCAGGGCAACGACGCCGACTTCTCCTACGTCTCTACGGCGGGACAGCGCCACAGAGTCAACGTATACCGTCAGAGAGGCTATCATGCCGTCGCTCTCCGTCTCCTGCTCAACGAGATACCCACCCTGAAGGATCTGGGACTGCCTCCCATGCTGGGGGATTTTGCGCTGAGACCCCGCGGTCTTGTGCTGGTAACGGGACCTACAGGCTCGGGTAAGTCCACCACCCTTGCGGCAATGATAGACCACATCAACCGCAACAAAAACTGCCACATCATCACCATCGAGGACCCTATCGAGTATATACATAACCACAAGCAGTCCATGATAACCCAGCGTGAGGTGGGCGTTGACGTGGACAGCTTTGCGGGAGCGCTGAGAAGCTCTCTCCGTGAGGACCCCGACGTTATCCTTGTGGGAGAAATGCGTGACTTCGAGACGATAAATGCGGCGGTAACTGCGGCAGAAACGGGACACCTTGTATTGTCCACCCTGCATACAACAGGTGCGGCGGATACCCTTGACCGTATCGTGGACGTTTACCCCGCCCACTCACAGGGTCAGATACGCTCCCAGCTCAGTAACGTCCTTGTAGGCATAGTATCCCAGACGCTGCTCCCCACCGCCGACAAAAAGGGACGCTGTGCGGCGCTTGAGCTGCTGAAGGCGACCGACGCCGTTTCCGCCCTTATCCGTGAGGCAAAGATATTCCAGATACCCAACACCCTTGCCACAGGTAAGTCCGAAGGAATGTTCACCCTCGACCAGCACCTTGCACAGCTCGTCCGCAGCGGTAAGGTCACCGAGGAGATCGCAAAGACACGCTGCCACGACCGCAAGGAATTCGATCAGTATCTGGGAGTGAAGTGACGTCCGTAACGTATACCGTGCGCTGTTTTAACGGTTACATTTCACTCAAATCATATTATTTTAAAATGTAACCGTCTTTTAATAACATTTCAACAAAGATGAAAAAATTGCGAAAAAACATTTGACAGATACGCTTTAGTGTGCTATAATACAATTACGATATTTTAATGCCGACAGGAGGGCAAATAAAATGATTAAAATGATCCAGAAACTCAAGAACAAAAAGGGCTTCACCCTCGTTGAGTTGATCGTAGTTATCGCAATCATTGCGATTCTGACTGCTGTTATCGTGCCTCTGATCGCACGTTACTCCGCTCAGGCTCAGTACACAACTCTTCAGGAAGCCGCAAGCACCGTCTCAAATGCAGCTAACAATGCAATGAGTGATGCGAACCAGAAGGGTGTTGTTAACACCACTCAGATCACCGGCAACAAGACAGGCACTACCCTCACCATTGTCATAGGTACCGGCTCCGATGCAGTAACCGTTAACTCGGATCCCAACCAGACCTACAGCAATGACGGCAACACCAGAGCAGCACAGAAGCTTTGGGAATCCCTGTACAGCACTCTGCCCGATGGCGCTTCCTTCTTCATCAAGGTTAAGGCTTCCGCAGTTGCAGGCGTTGTTTACACCACCGACCACGCAAACACACCCGCTACCGGCGTTGCTTCCATCCATGAGGTTGACGGCTTTGACAGTGCTTACGCATCCGGCAGCAAGACCGGTGCCGCTATCGGCGTATCCGGCGACTACCTTGGCGACGGCGTTGACGGTCCTGGTAAAACCTGATCTTACTTAACCTGATTTAAACCAAACACGTTTTCCCCGCTCAAACTGGGCGGGGAAACTTGTATAGGAGGAACGTACCGTGAAAAAGCTTCTGAACAGAAAAGGCTTCACCATGGTGGAGCTGATAGTGGTGATAGCACTGATGGCTATTATGCTTGCTATACTTATACCCATGCTTTCCACCACCGACGCCCGCAAAAACGAGGTCAGAGAATACGCGCGCTCCTTCTATTCCAACGTGCAGGAGCTGATGGTGGACGAGAAGCTGGCGAATACCGAGCTGAAAGGGGATTACACCCTTGTCTGCGCCCATGTGAACCGGAACAAGACGGACTACACCGGCGTACAGCTCTATATGTCCTACAGCGACAGCATCAGCACTCTCACCGCAACCACTCCCACATGGCTGGAGGACGTTGACGACACCGACGACAAGGTGGAGCTTGCCAACACCCACGCCTACAAAGCATACGAGGAGTTTGCCACCTCCCTGCGCAAAATGCTGATAAGCAACGAGAGAAGCGGCGTATACTTTGCCGTTATAGACAGCAAGTACCGTGTAGTCAGCACCTATTTCGTGGAGGCAAAGACTGACGGTGAGGTATTCGACTCCGTCTTTGCCGACGCAAGGAGCAAGCTTTTCAGCGCCGAATGCGTTCTGGGCGACGGCGGCGACGCCCGCTATGCAGGCGCATGGCCCGAGGAGCTGGCGCAGAGCGGGAAGAACACGTTCATACTGCCGTAGTGATGGGAAAATGAGGTTTTTCTCTCAAGTGTTGACAAAGATAAGCTTTTGTGCTATAATAGCTAACGGAAAGATTCTAAGTAGCGAGTCATACCATCACAAAAAACCCCCGGGAGGTGCATTCCCGGGGGTTTTGACTACTTTTTGCCGGCTCCGTGCAGTCTGTCAAGCAATCGACACATATAGTAGCCGACCATGCGCCCTGCAACAGACAGCACAAAACTTAATATGTAGCGAGCCATATCCTCACCTCCTCCTGTCGGAGTATGGTGGAACCGACAATATCAGTATACCACTTTTTTCGACAGTGGGCAAGCGAACAAGCTTAGCATTGACACACGCCGCTTCGTGTGCTATAATAAAAACGGAGAAAGGTTTTCCCAAGGGTTTGCCGTCATACATATCCTTACAGGAGAGAAAAAATGTTAAACATAATACGCAGCCTAAAAGCCAAAAAAGGATTTACCTTAGTAGAGCTTATCGTAGTCATCGCCATCATCGCCATACTCACCGCAATACTTATCCCTCTTATCGCGCGCTACGCTGCGCAGGCGAGCTACGTTACCCTTCAGGACACTGCACGCACCGTTGCCGACAGCGCCAACAACGCTCTTGCCGACGGCAATCAGGTAGACGCCATAAACATCACCCTGATCGAGGGCGTAAGGGAAAACGGCGAGCTCAGCATAACCCTCTACTACGACGCCACCGAGAAAGCGATGGCTACCATCAGTCAGAACGGTGTTGCTCAGGACGCTACCGGAATCGGCAACAAAGGCGAAAAGCGGGCGGCAGAGAGAATGTGTGACAGTCTGGCGGTCGCTCTTCCCGACAATTGCGCATTTCTCGTTTCCGTAAACAATTCCGCCGTCAACGGCGTTATTTACATCAACACAAGCTCAACCGTACCCGCCGCACCCGACGGTTCCTCCGTCATAATCGGCGCAGTGGACGGCTTTGACGACGCCTATGCTTATGATGACGGCAACGGAAGCGCCGTCGGCGTTTACGGCAAGTACAAACCGGACTAAGATCGACACAAAAGCCCCACCATCAGGCGGGGCTTTTCACATCACCCGGATAAGGAGCAGTGCGTTTAGATTGCGTGGTGCTTTTTGGGGGCTCTTAGGGGCTTCGCCGTGCGAAATCGGACTTCTTTTCAAAAAAATTTCCTAAGTGAGGTACAGAGGAAATCCGACTTGTCGGGCTTCCTCGCAGGCAATAACCCCATAAAAAATTACCCGCACAAGCGGGCAATTTTTTATTCAGCACTCAATCCCATCAGCTCATAATCATACGCATAAGGATACTGCTCCATAAAATCGCTTACTTTTTTATACGACACATCCTGCTCGAGATAGTCTCTCCCCTGCTCCAGCAGGCTCTGCATCTCCTCGTCGCTGAACACACGGTCGTCCTTATAATAAAGAATGAACAGTCCCGAATCGCTGACGATGATATCGGAAACGCCGCCCTTTTCGGCTATTGCCATTGCAGCCTCGGTTATTTCGGGAAGAATGTAAGAGCTTTTAGGGTAAACTACATAATCGACGTCGTTGCCGTTGACGTCCTTATTGTACTCCTTCTGCACCGCCAGCCAGTCCTCACCGTTAAGCAGCTTTTCCAGCACCTCCTCCATGATAGGACGGACAGGCTCCAGCGCCGCTTCCAGCAGCTCGTCCGCCTTAGCGTCGTCGCCGTCGTTGCGGTACGCCTTTATCTCATTTGCGTCGTCGGCACTTATTTTCAGATATATCTGCTGTACCAGCCTTGTCCCTTCGGGGACGTAAAATGCGGTGTAGGTCTGCTCAAAGGTCGCAAGGTCGTTTTCGTAAGCGTTTTTTGCGTCGTCGATGGTTTCCTGCACAAAAGTCCTCACATCTTCATCGGTTATGCTCTCCGAGGTTTTTTCAAAGAACTTTTTCTGTATCACCTCGTTGGTTTCCCATGTGTAGAATATGTCGGGCGTCAGCCCCGATTCCGCCATAAATGCGGTGAACAGCTCGAACTCCTTTTCGTACAGCTCCTCCTCGGTGTAGCCGTCTCCCAGCTCCAGCTTTGCCTCCGCCTCGTATGACTTACACCATTCGTCCCATGCCAGCTTCACATTTTGTTCGATATAAGCGGTATCCTCCTCGGTGAAAATTGCGGCGGTGATGCCCTCCTTCTCCGCAAGATAAAGGAAAACGTGCTCCTGCACCAGATATTCCAAAATCTCCCGCTTGAACTTTTCAGACATGACGACGTGAAGCTCCTCGTCATAGCCGCCCTTTGCCATGTTGAACAGGTACTCGTTATGCCATTCGCTGTAGGTCACGTTAAGACGGGTACCTGCGTCCTCAGGAGGATTTTCGATATATGCGACGGGGTCGTTTATCTCTTTGCTGCCGCTCTCCGAACAGCCCGACGCAGTAAGCAGCATTGCAGCCGCAAGAAAAAGCGATATTACTTTTTTGTTCATTTTCAGGTCCTTTCTTTGTTCGTATAACAAGTATACCACAAAAACGCACAAAAGGCAATCATGATTTTTCTGAGGACAAGGTATTGCAAATAATCGACAAGTATGTTATACTTAGGTATATACAACTTTCGTCAGCTTGAAAGGAAATCCGATGAAAAAACATAGATTATTGAGCCTGATATTAGCGGGCTGTATGCTTTTGACGGCTTGCAGCGGCGGCGACGGTGACGGCGAAACGACCAGCACCGAACCGTCGGTCACCGTAACGGACAAGGACGGCAATCCCGTTACCGATGATGAAGGCAATGTGGTGACCTCCATCATCTCCCTTATACCCGAGGAGAAGGAGCTGAACGTAGGCTTCATTTACCCGGGTGTCGCAGGCGGTGACGCAGTTTCACAGATATTCGAGAGCGCAAGGGTGCAGGCGGAGCGTGTGCTGAATGCCAACACATTCTATATAGAAAACGTTCTTGTGAGCCAGTTCGAGGACGCAACGGCTGCGCTTGTGTCCTACGGCTGCAATGTGATAATAGCCGCCAGCAGCCGCTATGCCAACGCAGTATACGACGAGGCAAGAGCCAACTCCAAGGTATACTTCATCAGCGTGGGCGGGGTCAAGAATTCCTTCAACCTTGCCTGCTTCCAGGGGGAAATGTACAAGGCTGCTTATGTATGCGGAATGGCTGCCGCATACAACTCAAACAGCAATATTCTGGGCGTGGTCGCCGACCCTGCCATTCTCTCCTGCTACAACATAGTTGACGCTTATATATTGGGGGCAAAGGAGCTTACCGAGTCCGCCACCGACGTGCGTCTGAATTACGCATGGGGCAACAACGACGAGGAAAACAGGCAGGCTATCGACGATCTGATAGCTCAGGGCTGCGACGTGATATTCACCGCAAGCTACTCCACCTTTGCCGTCGAGTACTGTGAGCAGAGAGGCGTGAAGGTGATAGGCATGGCGTACAACACTCCCGAGCTTGCGCCTGAGAACTACCTTACAGGCTGCTTTTACAATGTTACCATATTCATCGTAGATATGCTCCGCACCGTAAGGTACGAAACCTCCCAATCGGTGACCTATCTCGGCGGCATCGACGAGGGAGCAGTGAGACTGGTTGACTTCAACGAAAACTGCAAGGCAGGCACCGTTGAGATATGCGACGCGCTGTACCAGCTTTGTGCTGCGGGCAAAGCGGTGATATTCAACGGCGAGATAAAGGACAATCTCGGCAACGTCAAGGTTGAAAAGGGCGCCATTCTGAAAAGCGGCGAGATACTCTCCGTAGACTGGCTGGAGGAGTCCGTCACGGAGGTGAAGGATTTCTGCTCGCCCGTAGTTGAACCGCTGCAGTCCGACCTGTCGATACATCATTAAGAATGAGCCCACCGATGCGGTGGGCTTTACTTTTGGGCAGAGGTAACGTGTGCGGGGGGCGTTAAAGCTTTTCGGGGATTCTTAAGGGTCTTCGCCGTGCGAATTAGGCTTCTTTGCAAAAAAGTCTCCCTTAAGTGGGGTTTGGGGCGAAGTCCAAAAAAATTATACCCACCTTAAGGTGGGTATAATTTTTATTCGTGGGACTCCGTCCCACACCCTGCTTAGGAAACTTTTTGAAAAGAAGTTTGATTTCGCGCGGCGAAGCCCTAAGAACCTTCAAAAACTTTGACCACGCTCCCCGCACACGTTACCCCTCCAAAAAGTAAGTAGCCTCCATATCGGCGGTTGCCAGCGCAAAGGCAAGGGGGTACGCCTCCAGCGCCCGTCCCACCAGATTAGCGTCCTCACTGCCGGAAAAGCCCATGTGCCAGCGTATAGCCATAGCCTCCTCCCGTGTCAGCCGCATAAAGCCGCTTATCATATACACCGACTTCTCCCCGTGTCCGTAGGGCAGCTTGTCCTCGGCACGGTAGACCGGCACCTTTTCCCATTGCCCCGTCTGCTCGTTCTTCACATTGCGGAAATCCCTTATATATGTATCTATCTTGCACATATCGTGGAGCAGCGCCACTATCGCCGCCGTCTCCTCGCTGCAGGCAAGTCCGTACACCTCTTTTACCCGCTCCCTCGCCAGATACTGCACAAGGCACTCATACACGTTCAGCGAGTGCTGGGCGAGCCCGCCTTCATAAGAGCTGTGGAACCGTGTGCTGGCAGGAGCCGTGAAAAAATCGCAGCGGTTGGTGAGGTAGTCCAGCAGCTTGTCAGCCCCCTCACGCTTGATCTTGTCGTTGTATATATCGGTAAATTCCTGCTTTATCGCTTCTACAGAACGCTGTTCCATTTTTCTGTCCTCTCCTTGTTAAAAGTAAAGCGCCGCTCGCTGAGAACGGCGCATTTTTGGTTATTCTTAACTACTGTGTAACTGTGTACTGCCATCACTCTCTTATGCTGACAGCCTCGGGGAATATGTTTGCGCTTTCCTCCTTGTTGAGGAAGGTGGTGCTCACATAGCCCTGAATGATGGCGCCGTCGTCCACCGTGATGGTGGAGGCGCTGATATCGCCGAAGATGACTGCGTCAGCCTTGAACTCCGCCTTGCCGGAGATCTCCACGTTGCCCTTCACCTTGCCGTTTATGCTGGCAAAGCCGGAGGTCAGGTCGCCTATCAGCAGCGTGTCGCGTCCTATCTCCACGTTGCCCTTCAGCAGCACGTTGCCCTGCACCTGAGACACTATCATGTTGGCGTTGTTGCAGGTGACGTTGCCCACGATACGGCCGTTCAGCTCGATATCCTTGGTGGTCTCAACGTCTCCCTTTATGTCGCCGTCAATGCTCATGTTGGCGAAGGAGCGCACGTTTCCGTCAACGATGGTGTTGGCGGAGATAACGGTCAGCTCGGCTTCGGGATTGTCCTCTGTCGGACCCTGACCTCTGCGCCCTGCCATGGGGTATGTATCCCTCATTCTGTTGTCGGGACCCTGTCTGTTTCCGTAAGCGGCGTTCCTGTCATATCCTCTGTCGCCGCCCGCATTTCTGTCGTAGTCGGCGTTCCTGTCGTAGCCCCTGTCACGGTCGTAGCCTGCGTTCCTGTCATAGCCCCTGTCACGGTCGT
>JAFLUH010000008.1:0-14724 GCA_022508895.1 Oscillospiraceae bacterium | reverse complement strand
CGTAGCCTGCGTTCCTGTCATAGCCCCTGTCACGGTCGTAGCCTGCGTTCCTGTCGTAACCCCTGTCACGGTCATAGCCCGCATTCCTGTCGTAGCCCGCATTGCGGTTCTGTTCGCCGCCTCTGATGCCCTCGTACTCGCCCTGCCGCTCGTATCTTACGTTGCGCTCACGGGCGTAGTCGTTGTTATAGTCGTCGTAGTTGTTGTACTCACGGGTATCTGGATTGTAGCCCCTGTTTTCGGTATCATTGCGGTAATAGGGCTGTTCCATGGGTCTGCCGCCCTGCTGACCGTCCTCAGCCTTGGGACGGTAATAGGGCTGGCTTGCGCCCTCAATGAAGCGCTGTCCCTCGGGGTCGTTCTGGCTGTGGAAGTCGTTGTCCTCTCCCAGCGCCCTTTTGAGTCCCGTGACCTGCGCATTGTTTTTCTTTTCATCGCCCTTTGCACCGCCTGTAAGCTCTCTTACAGCCTGTGAAAAGTTTTCCTTCAGTCCCATTTTTACGATCCTTTCGTATTAGAATTGCAAGGGTCTTACCTCCTCCGTTATAACACGGAAGGAATACCCCCTTGCATCTGCCTTGAGGGCTTTTATAATATCCTCCAGAACAAGGGAGGTGTTTTTCATGCCGTCGTGAAAAAGAACGAAAGCGGGCGATACGTTTTCAGCCTGATTGAGCACATTGCTCCGTATCTGCTCTAAAGCCGCGCCCTTGGCGTCCATGCTGTCCACGTTCCAGTCGAAGTAGGTGAACCCACGCCTGCTCATCTCGTCGATAAGCTCGTTTCTTATCCGATAGTTGTAGGAGTTCACGCTGCCGCCCGGAAAGCGGAAGAACCTGCACCTCTGCCCCGTAGCCTTATACACCAAGTCATAAGCTTTCGCAAAATCGTCAAGGTAGCTCTCCACATCGGCGTATATCTCATAGAAAACGTGGGAGCTGGTGTGTATCCCGATGACGTGCCCTTTTTCCGCTATCAGCTTCATCATGCGGAAATCGTACTCGGTGTCCTCGGGCGACAGGAAAAAGGTGGCTTTTACCCCGCACCTGTCCAGTATCTCCAACAGCTCCTCGGTATAAGGCGAGGGACCGTCGTCGAAGGTGATATATATGCAGTTATCGTCGTTTTCGTATTCCGTTATTGCAGACCGCTCCACATACAGCTCCCTGTGCAGCTCGGCATAAGGGCTTGCATACTCGGCGCTGTTTTCCGCCGCAAAGGAATCCAGCATTCCCGCAAACAGGCAGAAAACCGCTGAAAAAGCCGCTGCAAATGCCACAAAGCGCTGAAAGGACGAGGCGTTTTTGAAGCCCAAAACTATTCCCCCAAACACGCCCTTTGACAAAAAACTGCCGATATATACCCATATAATACTATATAACTGCGCTTTTGTCAAGGGCAAATAAAAAAATATTGGCAAAAAACCTTATTTTTTTTACTTTCAGTATAAGGTCTCTGCCAATATTATTATCATTTATGGTTCGATTTATTCTGCGCTTACTGTCCGCAAAGCTCCTTGTAAAGTCCGATATACAGCTTAGCCGACCGCTTCCAGCTGAAGTCCGCCTTCATCGCCTTTGTGACAAGCGCACCCCATGCCTTCTTGTCGCCGTAGTACAGCTCGGTGCAGCGTCTGACGGCACCAAGCATATCCTGCGCATTGTAGGTCTGGAAGGTGAAGCCCAGACCGCTGCCGTCAGGCTCGCCGTAGTCGGGAATGGAGTCCTTCAGACCGCCTGTGGCTCTTACAACGGGGATAGTGCCGTATCTCAGGGATATCATCTGTGCCAGACCGCAGGGCTCGCTCTTGCTGGGCATCAGGAACATATCTGCGCCCGCATATATCTTCTTGGCAAGTGCGGGAACATAGCCGCAGGTGAAGCTCACCTTGTCGGGGTAGCGGTAGTGCATCTCGTTGAAGAAATTCTCGTACTGGGCCTCGCCGGAACCGAGTATTACCACCTTGCAGCCCAGTCCCACTATCTCGTCGAACACGTTTTTCACCAGATCGAAGCCCTTATGCTCCACCAGACGTGAAACCAGACCGATAACGGGAGCGTCGTCCTCCGAGGGCAGACCCAATTCCTCCAGCAGCTTCTGCTTGCAGGTCTTTTTGCCCGTCTTGCTCTTTACGCTGAACTTGGCGGGGATAGTGGCGTCCTTTTCGGGATCGTACATATCCGTGTCGATGCCGTTGAGGAAGCCGCAGGTCTTGTACTCCTTGCCCTTGAGTATGCGGTCAAGTCCGTGAGAAAACCATGGGTCAAGTATCTCGGTGGCGTAGGTGGGAGAAACGGTGGTGACCTTCTCGGAAACCTCGATGGCAGCCTTCATGAAGTTCACGTCCCTGTCATACTCCATCACCGAGCGGTAGTACTGAGGAATGCCCAGAATCTCCTCCAGCAGCTCCATGCCGTAGCGTCCCTGATACTGGATATTGTGTATGGTGAAAACGGTATGTATGTTCTGCATATTGTAGTTGTTGCGGTAGTACAGGTTGTAGTAAACGGGTATCAGCGCACATTGCCAGTCGTTTGCGTTGATGACGTCGGGGCGCAGGTCGAACTTCTGTATCAGCTCCATCACCGCACGGGAGAAGAACGCAAATCTCTCGCCGTCGTCATAATAGCTGTACAGTCCCCAGTCACGCTTGAAGTAATACTCGTTATCCAGGAAGTAGTAGGTAACGCCGTTCAGCTCAGTCTGGAACACGCCGCAGTACTGCGCTCTCCAGCCCACCGAAACGTAGAAGTTGTCAACGTACTTGAAATTCTTCTTGTGGGAATCCTTGATGGTGTTGACGTAGTAGGGCATTACCACGATACATTCATGCCCCTCCTCAACAAGAGCCTTGGGCAGCGAGCCTGCAACGTCGGCTAATCCGCCTGAAGCGGCAAAGGGTTGAGCTTCACTGGTTGCGTAAATGATCTTCATGTTGACTATCCTTTCGTAATAAAATGGATCTGTTAATCGTTAATTACAGTATATCATAAAACATCGAAAAATACAAGTAAAAAACTCATTATGGTTTTGAAAACGGAGGAGGTATGAAAGGGAACCGTCAGGGTCCCCTCCGTTTATGATCGGATAAAATTAAAAAACCCGCATTGCGGGTTTTTTAATTTTATTCAGCCTTGTTGTCTGTATTGGTGGTAGTGGTCTTGGCAGCCTTCTTGTCAGCGGCTTCCTTAGCCCAGTCGTCGAACATGTCCATAACCTTCTTGTAGGTATCCTGGCAGATCGAGGGCAGACCCTTCTGACCGTACTTCTTGCTGAATGCAGCGCCTGCCTGAGCAAAGCCCTTTTCAACGGCAGCCTTCAGCTCTTCCAGCTTGCTGTCGTCGTCGCCTGCAAGAGTGCGTGCGAAGTCGTAGATACGCTGTGCGGTAGCGTCTGCGCTCCAGTAGTCGTCAATGGTGCCGTTCTGGATCTTGTCGGCGTCCTTCATGATAGCGTTCCAAGCGGCGCCGCTCTGCTTGCCGATGATGTCTGCTACCATCTTCTGGAATGCCTGATTCTTTGTTGCCTTAAAGGACTGGGGCTTCTCTACCTTGGTATCCTTGTTCTTGTCGGTCTCGTGCTGAGTCTTGGAAGAGGACTTGGTGTAAGCGGGGGTGTAGGTAGCCTCAGACTCGCGGACAAACTTGTCGGTCTTGGGGTTGTCGGCAGAGTTGGTGGTATCCTTCTTGGCAGTCTGTTCAACTGTGCTCTTGGGTGTTACGGAAGGCACGGGATTGGACAGCTCTGCAACTTTTCCGATGTTCATAATAATTCCTCCTGTTTTAATTTTATAAGATCATTAAAGATTATTATGGTCTTCATTTGTTATATCGGCAACAGGCAGGAAAACTTTAGCATTTTTTTAAAAAAATTTAAAAAATTTTTTAGTAAATTAAATTTACTGTATTTTTAAAAAATCCAAAATCGTTAGTAAATCTTATTGACATATATTGCCTTTTATGATATACTGAAATAAAAGAAAAACAAGGGGGAGCAAAATGTCACTGAAAGTTGAACATATCTCCAAAAAATACGGAGATTTCACCGCAGTGGAGGACCTGAGCTTTGAGATGAGGGAGCCGGGCGTATTCGCCCTGCTGGGCACCAACGGCGCAGGGAAGACCACCTCCATACGCATGATACTCGGTATGCTGTCCGCAGACGGCGGAACCGTCACCCGTGACGGCAGACCCATAAGACCCGCAGACGAAAAGGTGGGCTACTTAGCGGAGGACAGGGGACTGTACCCCAAGTACAAGGTCATCGACCAGATAAACTTTTTCGCCTCGCTGAGAAACCTGAGCAAGGCGGACACCAAGCGCGAGATAGACCACTGGTTCGGCAGGCTGGGCATCGACGAATACCGCCAGAAGAACGCCGACCAGCTTTCCAAGGGCAACCAGCAGAAGGTGCAGCTTGCAGCGGCGCTTATCGGCGACCCTGACCTTATAATACTGGACGAGCCGTTATCTGGACTTGACCCCGTCAACGCCGACCTGTTCAAATCGGTTATCCGTGAGGAGATGGCAAAAAACAAGTTCATCATAATGTCCAGCCATCAGATGAACATAATCGAGGAATTCTGCAGCGACATCGTGATACTCCACAAGGGGAAGACCGTCCTCAGCGGCAACCTCAACGAGATAAAGCGCAGGGCGGGCAGAAACAATCTTCTTGTGAAGGTCGAGGGCGACTTCATGCCCCTTGCCTCCCAGTGCGGCTTACAGCTCAAGGAGAACACCCCCAACGGCGTCTGCTTCACGGTGGGGGAGGAAAAGCAGGCGTACGGTCTGCTGCATAAAATGCTGGACGCAGGCATATCTCCCGTGAAGTTCGAGCTGAGAGAGCCCACCCTCAATGAGATATTTATAGAAAGCGTAGGTGAGCACAATGAAGATTAAGGGCTGGAAAAAGATACTGGCGTTTACATATATGCAGACCATGAAATCCAAGTCCTTCAAGACGGGCACTATAGTGATATGCGTATTGGTAATGCTCATGTGCGCCGCAATAAACGTGGTGCCTGCGATGATGGCAGACGGAAGCGTCTTTGGCGGCGGCTCAGGCGACGGCTCAGGCGGCGGCGCTCAGCCTGCAAGTGTAAATAGGCTTTACATCTATACCGAATACGAGCTGCCCTTTGAATTGCCCGTGATGGAGGGAGTGGAATATATCCGGCTGGAGCAGTCGGAGCTTGAAGACAAGCTGAATGAGATAACTGCCGGCGAAAATCCTGAGCTGCTGCTTCTGATAAGAGGTAAGGAGGACTTTACCGTTGCATTTTTCCGTCCCGAGAACGAGAAGGCGCTGTCAAAATACGTCGCTCAGGATTTCGCCGACCAATTTACCGATGAATTCACAAAGGCGCTCTACTTAAGCATAGGCGTGGACGAAGCGGACCTGCCCTTGGCTCAGGCGGAGGTCAGGACCTACGTTCAGGTATACGACGAGAAATCCGAGATACAGCAGGTGCTTGCCATATTGCTTCCCATGGCGCTGGCGCTGATATTCTATATGTTCATCGTGCTGTACTCCCAGCAGATAGCCACCTCCATGGCTACCGAGAAAAGCTCAAGAGTTATAGAGCTGCTGATAACCTCCGCCCGTCCCCTTGCCATAATCATAGGCAAGATAGCGGGCACGCTGCTGGTCTGCGTCTCCCAGATAGCGATAATCGGTGCGGCGGGAGGCTTTGCCTTTGCCGTAACCCTTCCCTTCGGCATAGCGGGGGCAGCGGCGTCCGCTCCCGCCATCAGTGAGATGGTAGGCAGCGCAGCAGAGGCGGCAGGCGCTGTAAATATCGGAGCGGAGCTGGCGGCAGCCCTGCCGGGAGCGCTGAACGCAGGCTCAATAATTGCGGTGATAATAACCCTTATTTTAGGCTTCCTCTTTTTTGCGCTGCTGGCGGGTCTGGTGGGAGCCAGCGTAAGCAGGATGGAGGACCTTGCGGGAGCCATGCAGCCCCTTATGCTTATCGCGGTCATGGGCTTTATGCTTTCCTATATGCCCTCTGCAATGAACTTTGAGGGAGACATGGACGGCGTTATAACCTTCTCCCACTTCTTCCCCATCTCCTCTCCCTTTGCCCTGCCTTCGGCGATACTCATGGGGGAAATGGACGCACTTGAAACGGTGATAGCGTTGGTCATGCTGGCGGTGATGACCTGCCTTGCCGCTTTGCTCACCGCAAAGGTGTACGAGGGCATGATACTTTATTCAGGCAACCGTCTGAAGATAGGACAGATACTGAAAATGGCAAAAAAGTCCTGAAGCTGACAAATTGTTACCGTTTTGTAACCGAATTGTAACCGTTTTGTAATTGTATTTTGGAAAATACGGAGTATAATTATAGTAGACAGGCTTACAAGGAGGCGGACTATGAAAAGAACGGTTTTCGGAGCATTTATTATTGCGATAGGTATGGCAATGCTGATAACGGGCACCGCCCTGTTCACGGTATCGGCTCAAAACGGCGGAGATACCGACGCAGAATACGGGGATACGGAGCAGGAGAACCGTGTCTACCTCGGCGAGTACTACAAAAACGGCGACAAAAAGCTGGACAAGGTGACCGTTTCCGACAGCGAGATAACCTTTGCGGACGGCACCACAGCCAAGTACACCCTCAACGTATGGAAGGATATGCCCGAGACCGACGAGGAAAGCGGCAAAATAACATATAAGGACTACTGCTTTCTGAAGCTCGGCAAGGAAAAGCTCAGCTACGACCCGCTGGAAAGGGAAGTCACCATAGACGGGATAACCTACAGAATGCTTTGATATACGGTATTTTTCGGGCGGCTCATTTAAAGCCGCCTTTTATTTTTGACAATTTCGCTTTATTATGGTATACTTAATATTACATACTATAAAACGGGTAATACCCATGAAAATGAAAGGAAGTTTGAGAGAGATCGGCAGAAGAAAAGGAGGAAACTATCATGGACATCAACAGCTACGCAGGAATTGACCCCAGAATAAGGGAGCTTACGGAACGCTGCGTAAACAACAGCAACATCGACCCCTCTCTTTACGAAAAACACGACGTAAAGCGTGGACTGCGTGACTTAAACGGAAAGGGCGTCCTTGCAGGGCTTACCGAGATATCGGCGGTCATCGCCAGCAAAACCGTTGACGGGCAGTCCGTCCCCTGCGAGGGAAACCTGTACTATAGGGGGATAAACGTCAAGGATATCATAAGCGGCTTTATAGCCGAAAAGCGCTACGGCTTCGAGGAGGTCACCTACCTGCTGATATTCGGCAGCCTTCCCACCGAAAAGCAGCTTAGCGATTTCAGGCAGCTTTTGGGCGAGCTGATGACCCTGCCCACCAACTTTATAAGAGACGTTATCATGAAGGGTCCCAGCGACGACATGATGAACAGCCTTGCACGCAGCGTGCTGACCCTGCACAGCTACGACCCCAACGCCAACGACATAACCCTTGAAAACGTACTCAGACAGTGCCTGAAGCTGATAGCCCTGTTCCCCATGCTGTCGGTATACGGCTATCAGGCGTACAACTTTTATATAGAAAAACAAAGCCTGTTCATACATCAGCCCAGACCCGAGCTTTCCATAGCGGAAAACCTGCTCCACCTGCTCCGCCCCGACAGCGGCTATACCGAGCTTGAGGCTCACGTTCTGGACATTGCGCTGGTGCTCCACGCCGAACACGGCGGCGGCAACAACTCCACCTTCACCACCCACGTTGTCACCAGCTCCGGCACCGATACTTACTCCGCAATGGCGGCGGCGCTGTGCTCCCTGAAAGGACCCAAGCACGGCGGCGCAAACCTGAAGGTGATGCACATGTTTGACGACATGAAGCAGACGGTGAAGGACTGGACGGACGACGAGGAGATAAGCGCTTATCTTGAAGCGCTTCTGGACAAGCGTGCCTTTGACAATGCGGGGCTTATATACGGTATAGGTCACGCCATCTATTCCGTTTCCGACCCCAGAGCCGAGGTGTTCAAGGGATATGTGGAGAAGCTTTCCGTGGAAAAGGGACTGGAGGCGGAGTACCGTCTTTACGCCAAGGTAGCCGACCTTGCTCCCAGAATAATCTCCTCCCGCAAGAAAATGTACAAGGGAGTCAGCCCCAACGTGGACTTTTTCAGCGGCTTTGCATACAGTATGCTGGGACTGCCCCTGGAGCTGTACACGCCTATATTCGCCGTTTCAAGAGTAAGCGGCTGGAGCGCTCACAGAATGGAGGAGCTGATAAACGGCAGCAAGATAATCCGTCCCGCTTACATGAGCGTAAGCAAGGACGCGTCCTATGTAAAGTTAGCTGACCGAAAGTAAAATGAGCAGGAGAGGAAGAATTTGTCAGGCGCTTTTGCTGGCGCTCATAGCGATAGCTATCGCGCTGTTCGTCACGCCGATGACGGGCAGGCTTATCGACTTGGGGAACGTTTTCGGACTTGCAGTGACCTCATTGTTCTATGCGGCAGCGGCTTTCTGGGAGCCTATCCTCAGGCTGCTGAAAAAGCTGTGGAGAAAAAAGTGGGGGAAGGCTCTTATCATCGTTCCGTCGGCGGTGCTCGGGCTGCTTATGCTCTACGCCCTTGTGCTGTCGGCGTTTATGACGGGAGCTGCCGTAAACCGTCCTCATGAGCCGGACGCAGTCGTGGTGCTGGGCTGCAAGGTGGGCAAGACCGGCAACCCAAGCATGATGCTGGAGTACAGGATAGAGAAGGCGTACGAGTATCTGTCCGAAAATCCGGAGCTTATCTGCGTAGCCTCCGGCGGGCAGGGTCCCAACGAAGCCCTCAGCGAGGGGCAGGTGATACGGGATAAGCTGGTGGAGAAGGGGATAGACCCCTCGCGCATACTTATAGAGGACAGGTCCACCAGCACCAGCGAAAACCTTGAATATTCGCTTTTGCTGCTTGAAAACGAAGGCATACAGGCAGAAAACATAGCCATAGTCACCGACGGATTTCATCAGCTGAGAGCCGCTCTTATGGCGAAGGATATGGGCGTGGAGGCGTATGCCGTCAGCGCCGATACACGTTTCTGGTTGGTGCCCACTTATTGGGTGAGGGAATGGTTCGCATTGTCCCATCTGTTTGTGTTCGGCAGGTAACGTGCTGCGAAAGCGCCATGCCCAAGCTCCTGCAGCCTTGCAAAAGTCCGGCAGCCGCCGACTTTAATATAATTACACAGAAAGGAAACCGATATGAAATACTGTACAAACTGCGGAGCAGAGAACGGCGACGAAAACCAGTTCTGCTTCAATTGCCGCTGTGACACGTTCGGCGAGGTACCTCCCATGGCGCAGCCCATACCTCCAGGACCGCAGCCCATACCCCCCGGACCCATGCAGATGCCCCCTCCGATGATGTATCAGCAGCCCGCACCCAAGCCCAAAAAGCCGCTGAACATCTTTGACCTGTTTGCGATACTGGGCTTTGTGGCAGCCATCGTGGGAATGTTCAGCGCCTCCGTGATACTGCACCCCGTATCCGCCATTGCGTCCATCGTGGGCTTTGTGGGGCAATCACGCTTCAAGGCTCTTGCCATAGCGGGCTTTGTTATAGCAATAGTAGGCGGCATCGTGTTCACCGTGATCTCGCTGTACCGTGCGGGGTATATTCCGGAGTGGATAACTGATGGTGCGTTCCGTTAAGAAAAATAACCAAAAATCGTCGTCGTCGAGGCGGCGGTTTTTATTTGACATATTTTTTTAAATGTGCTAAAATAAATACAACAAAATAATATTGCATACGACACATGTGGCGCAAAAGCGTGTAAATCTGATTACGGGAGCAATATCCGCAGAACGCTTTTACCATGTGTGTTTTTTTGTGCAAAAGGAGGAAATCATGCCACAAACCAAAGCACAGCGAATGATATTCGCACTTCTGACGGTGATAGTCACCGTGCACGCCTACGTTTTCTACAGTCTCTATGTAGTAAACGGCAGCATACTTATGGAGATAAACGGTACAAACAGCGTCATCGCCGCCATCAACGCACAGGGCGGCGTGTATATGTGCGGGAATTATGTGCCGATATGGGCGGTAGTTTTAGTTGAGTTTATCCTCGCCTATCTTCTTGAAATATTTATGGGAAGTCCCTGCTCCTTCAGGCTTGCGGCGAAGATATTCGACATGAAAACCACTCACCCCGTTTTGTTTGAAACGGCGATAATCTGCGCTACGGTGGGGCTTATGTGTCCTGCAATGAGCCTGATAGCGGCGTTCCTGTACTATCCGTATTACGCAGGCTTCAACGTTTTTACCCTGCTTGCAAACTGGGTGAAGTTAGTGTGCTTCAATTTTCCGTTTGCGTTTTTCAGTCAGCTTTTCTTTATCCAACCGCTGATAAGAAAGGTTTTCAAAACGCTGTTCGGAAAAAGAAATGCGGCGAGGAATGTTCAGTATGCGACGGAAACCGAATAGAATCGTAAAAAAGAGGAGCTGTCAAAAGCTCCTCAAATTTTATGCCCTGAACACCAGTACCTTAGCTGGCGTTCCGTCAAAATAATCTTCTTTTCCCCTGACAGTCTCATAATTCCCATCGCTTGCTTTATCGGCTATTTTATTCCAGAAAATGTGGCTGACCTCATTTTTTGGGTGATACTTGATGTGCCACATACCTTTGAACCTCTCAAACAGCATATCCATGACCGCCGTCCCTACGCCCTTGTGTCTGTAATGATAGGTGATCCAGAATTCCGCCACCGCCCAGTCGATGGGTCTGTCGCACTCGGGGTATTTATTAACCAATGCAAGTCCCGCTAATTTTCCGTCTGCATAAATAAGATACGCAAAGCGGTCAGCCTCGGTGAAATAGCTGTCAATGTGAGGGTCATTGAACAGTCCCTCCTCATTAAATGGGATAAGGTCATACTGCGAAAACTCGTAAATATGCTTTTCCATCAGGTTGTTCAGTATGTGCTTTTCGTTTGGCGTGACCTGTTTCAGCTCTACCTTCATTTTAACTCCTTTCCACAAAAATTCCCCGCCCATTCGGACGGGGAATTTTTATTTAAAGCTTCTCAACCCCAAAGGTAACCTTCTCCCCGTTGATATCCCACTCAGCGGTATATCCGCCAGTTGTATCGAAGGCAAATTCCTCAGTGAGCGTATTCTCGGAGATCTCGTCCTTTCCTCTTGCGATTATATCCCTTATCCTGTCGTTGCCCGAACAGTAGACCTTTATCTTATCCATAACCTCAAAGCCTGCGTCCTTGCGCATGGTCTGCAATTTACTGATTATCTCACGGATAAAGCCTTCCTCTATAAGCGCCTCGTCAAGAGCGGTGTTCAGCACCACGGTAACGCCCCTGTCGGCTGCAACGGCAAAGCCCTCCTTCTGGGAAACGTCTATCAGCAGTTCTTCTTCGGTCAGCTTGATATCGCCCGTAGAAAGAGTGACCGTCATAACTCCCGTATTCTTCAGCTCCTGCATAGCCTTGGCGCCGTCAAGCTCAGCCAGAGCGGTACGGACTTCGCCTAACTGTTTTCCGTACTTCGCTCCCAGCAGCTTCAGCTGCGGCTTGAACGAATAGGAGGTGAATACCGAGGTATCCTCCACAAACTCTATCTTCTTCACATTAAGCTCGTCGGTGACTATCTCGCTGTACAGCTCGTCAAGCTGCTGCTCCGCCTGCACGAATATCTCGGACAGCGGCTGACGGTTCTTTACGGCGGCGTTGTTCCGCGCCGCACGACCCAGCGCAACTATCTGCAAAACAGTGTCCATTTTGGTCTCAAGCTCGCTGTCTATCAGGCTTTCGTCACACACGGGATAGCTGCACAAATGCACGCTTTCAGGCGCAGTCTTGTCGCCCGTGCAGACTAAATTGCGGTAAATATCCTCAGCCACGAACGGGGTCATGGGCGCAGTCAGCTTAGCCACAGTGACCAGCGTTGTGTACAAGGTCATATAAGCGTTTATCTTATCCTGCGTAAGCTCCTTCTGCCAGAATCTCTCACGGCTCCTGCGCACATACCAGTTGGACATCTCGTCCACGAAATCCTGCAATGATTTTGCCGCTTCGGGGATACGGAACTGCGCCAGATTGTCGTCAACGGTCTTTACAACGGTGTTCAGCTTGGACAGCAGCCACTTGTCCATGACTGTCAGCTTCTCAGGCTCCAGCTTATACTTGCCCGCATCGAAATCATCAATATTTGCGTACAGCACAAAGAAAGCGTAGGTATTCCACAGCGTGGAGATATACTTTCTCTGCCCCTCGGTGACTGCCTTCCCCGAAAACCTGTTAGGCAGCCAAGGTGCGCTGTTGGTGTAGAAGTACCAGCGTATTGCGTCCGAGCCGTAGGCTTCGAGAGCCTCAAAGGGGTCAACGGTGTTGCCCAGATGCTTGGACATCTTCCGCCCCTCCTCGTCCTGAACAAGACCCAGAACAAGCACATTTTTGTAAGGCGCTTTGTCAAATACAAGGGTAGAAATTGCAAGCAAAGAGTAGAACCAGCCTCTCGTCTGGTCCACCGCCTCGGAGATAAAGTCGGCGGGGAACTGGGACTCGAACAGCTCCTTGTTTTCAAAGGGATAGTGATGCTGCGCAAAGGGCATAGACCCGCTGTCAAACCAGCAGTCGATAACCTCGGGAACACGCTTCATCTCTCCCCCGCACTCAGGACAAACCAATGTCACTGCGTCGATATAAGGCTTATGCAGCTCTATATCCTCGGGGCAGTTATTGCTCATTTTTTTCAGCTCCTCGATACTGCCTACCGAGTGCTTATGCCCGCAGGAGCACTCCCAGATATTCAGCGGCGTGCCCCAGTATCTGTTGCGGCTCAGCGCCCAGTCCTGCGCATTGGCTATCCAGTCGCCGAAACGGTTCTTGCCCACGCTTTCGGGTATCCAGTTGACTTCCTCATTATTCTTTATCATCTTCTCCCGCACGTCGGACATTCTGATGAACCAGCTGTTGCGTGCGTAATAGATAAGCGGAGTATCACAGCGCCAGCAGAAGGGGTAGCTGTGCTCAAAGGGCGGCGCGCTGAACAGCAGACCTCTCTCCTTCAGGTCTTTCAGTATCTCCTTATCGGCGTCCTTGCAGAACGTCCCCGCCCAAGGCGTTTCCTCGGTCATCTCGCCCTTGGTGTCAACAAGCTGCACCAGCGGCAAGCCGTAGTTCCTGCCCACATTGGCGTCGTCCTCACCGAATGCAGGAGCGATATGCACGATACCCGTACCGTCGGTCAGCGTAACATAGCTGTCGCAGGTGACATACCAGCATTTTTCTTTTGGGGAAACAAAGCTGAACAAAGGCTCGTATTCCTTGTATTCAAGCTCCTTGCCCGTATATCTTTCCAGTATCTCCCAGCCTTCCTCCAGCACGGCGGCAACCAGCGCCTCCGCCATATAGTAGGTGTACTCCCCGCTCTTTACCTTAACATAAGTCTCTACGGGATTTACGCACAATGCAACGTTGGAGGGCAAAGTCCAAGGCGTAGTCGTCCAAGCGAGGAAGTAAGCGTCCTCGCCCTTAGCCTTGAACCGTGCGATCGCAGAGCGCTCTTTAACGTCCTTGTACCCCTGTGCCACCTCATGAGAGGACAGCGGAGTGCCGCAGCGAGGGCAGTAGGGAACTATCTTGAAGCCCTTATAAAGCAGCCCCTTGTCCCAGATAGTTTTCAGCGCCCACCACTCCGACTCGATAAAATCGTTGTGGTAAGTGACATAAGGGTCGTCCATATCAGCCCAAAAGCCCACGGTCTGGGAGAAATCCTCCCACATTCCCTTGTACTTCCAGACGCTCTCCTTGCACTCCTTTATAAAAGGCTCAAGCCCGTACTCCTCGATCTGCTCCTTGCCGTCCAGCCCAAGCTTCTTCTCCACTTCAAGCTCAACAGGCAGTCCGTGAGTATCCCAACCCGCCTTACGGGGAACGAAGGCTCCTTTCATAGCGTGGTAGCGGGGAATCATATCCTTGAAGGCTCTTGTCTCAACGTGACCGATATGGGGCTTGCCGTTAGCGGTGGGAGGACCGTCGTAGAACACATAGGAGCGGTCGTCCTTGTGGACCTCCATGCTCTTTCTGAAAATGTCGTTCTCACGCCAGAATTTTTCTACCTTCTTTTCCCGCTCTACAGGGGACAGTGCGCTGTCTACTTTCTCGTACATTTTTATTTTCTCCTTTGCATTTTTTACTTTTATTCTTCGATTTTTGTCAGCCAGACGTCAATATATCCGCTGTGTGATTTTAGGTGTACTTTTCCGTCATGCAGTTCTATGGAGCCGCTGCCTGTGACAAATACTCCACCGTCATCTTCAATGCCTATTTCATAATTCAGTTCATTGCCCCATGCGATATTGTATTCATTGATTATGCCGTCCTCTTCTATCTCAAGTCGGTGTTCGTCTGCATAAATACGGACATACGGCTCGTCGCACCCCCATATGCCTTCGTTGGGAACGTGCAGTGTGGTGCGCCACAGAACAACACCTGCAAACGCCGCAATTATCAGTACAAAACCAAGGAATATGCTCATTAAGGTTATCAGTATAATTTTTCTCTGTGATTTCATGTATTTTTTCCTCCAACGGAGAACAAGCATACGCTGTCAAATAAAAACGCTCTTGCCCCTTTAACGGGACAAGAGCTTCTTGTAACCACCCATTAAACCATTCAAACAAACGGCTCTCTTTAACGCAGAGATTACGTCGAAGCTTAATAAGATATCCGTTCAGCCCGCAACTCCAAAGTGATATTCAGTATCAGCGTCCGTTACCGCTT
>JAFLUH010000079.1 GCA_022508895.1 Oscillospiraceae bacterium | reverse complement strand
GATTGAGCGCCTGCGGCGCTCAATCCACTGATTTGCGGAGCAAATCAGTGCTTTTCTGCGGGCTGCGCCCGCAGAAAAGGCGGCTTCGCCGCCCCTGTGCAAGCACCCGTTCCCGTCAGGCACAGCTTCTTCCCATCAGCGCCATCACAGCTTCCCTGCCGCCTGCCTGTCCCTTTCGGCGACCGCCAGCCTGTCGCACCTCTCGTTCTCCGCGAACCCGGCGTGCCCCTTTATCCAGACAAACTTCACCTCATGAACCTCCAAAAGCCCCAGCAGCCTCTCCCAAAGGTCCCTGTTCAAAGCAGGCTTCCTGTCGCTCTTTATCCAGTTGTTCCTTCTCCAGCTCTCAGCCCAGCCCTTCTCGATACCGTCCACCACGTACCGCGAATCGGTCTGCAGTATCACCTTGCAGGGAAATTTCAGCGCCTCCAGTCCTGCAATAACTCCTGAAAGCTCCATGCGATTATTGGTAGTGTTCGCCTCACCGCCCGACAGCTCCTTCTCCCTGCCGTCGCAGCGGAGTATCACTCCGTAGCCTCCCGGTCCCGGATTGCCAGAGCAAGCCCCGTCGGAAAATATATACACAAGCTTTTTCTCTCCCATAAGCTCAGTCCTCCCGTTTGACCGCTCCCTTTATCTTTCCCGCAAGCCTGCCCGGCAGGTCGAACAGCGGGTCTGCCGCCCATTCCAGCAGTATCATAACAACAGCTCCCCCGCCGAATATGACCCCTGCGGTTATCCAGCTGAGCAGACCCAGCGGGTGAAATCCGAACATATTGGGGAACAGCACCGCCGCCCCTGCAAACACCACTGCCAGCCCCGCCAGCAGCCCTATCTTCCAAGCCCTCAGCGGCTTCATTATCCGAAACAGCGCAAGGAACCCCACCCCCGCCACGGTATAGGCGGTGAGGGTGGACATACCCTCCATAGGCAGATCGGTGAACTCGGACACCAGCACCGAAGCTATAGCGCAAAAAGCCACCGCCGCACCTCTCGGAAAGGCAAGCCGCAGTATATTGCGTATAAACTGCCCTCTGATCATATCGGTGTTTGGTTCGAGGGCAAGGAAAAAGCTGGGTATGCCGATGGTGGTGACGCTTATGAGCGTGAGCTGTATCGGCTCGAACGGGTAAGGCAACGGCAGGAATATAAATATCAAAGCCAGCAGGAAAGCGTAAACGGTTTTTGTGAGAAACAGCGTTCCGCTGCGCTGAATGTTGTTCACCGAGCGGCGACCCTCTGCCACGACCTTGGGCATGGAAGCGAAATTCCCGTCCAGCAGCACAAGGCTCGATACATGCTTTGCGGCGTCGCTGCCCGACTGCATCGCAATGGAGCAGTCCGCCTCCTTCAGCGCAAGCACGTCGTTTACCCCGTCGCCCGTCATTCCCACTGTGTGCCCCTGCGCCTTCAGCGCCTTTACCAGCGCCAGCTTGCGGTCAGGGGTAACACGCCCGAAAACGGAATATTTCCTTGCCGCTTCAAAAATCTCATCGTCCTTCAGCGCCGAAGTATCCACCGCCATCTCGGCGTTTTTCACTCCCGCTCTGCGGGCTATCCTTGAAACGGTAACGGGATTGTCGCCTGAAATTATCTTGATATCCACGCCCTGCTTGTCGAAGTAGGCGAGGGTGTCTGGCGCCTCCTGCCTTATCACGTCGCCGATGAAAATGAGGGCGGCGGGAGTGATATTTTCGGGCAGCTCATGACCGTCAAATTTATTTTTCGACCAAGCGCAGAGAAGCACCCTCAGTCCCTCGTCCTGCACCTTTTCGCACTGCTCCCTTATCTGCTCGTAATCGCCTCTCAGCACAAATTCGGGTGCACCGAAGATAAAGCTGCCTTCCGCAAACTCAGCGCCGCTCCACTTCCTTGCGGAGGAGAAGGGCAGCGTCCGCAGGGGGCTTGCCGTTCCGCCGCCCCATTTTGCTTTTACTGCGTTAAATGTAGGATTGTCGTCGGTCATGCAGGCGCAGAAGGCGGTCATAGACTTGTCCAGCGGAAAGTCCTCCTGCAAAAGCTCGGTGCCCTCCACCCGCATTATCCCCTCGGTGATGGTGCCCGTTTTGTCAAGACACAGCACGTCCACCCTCGCCAAGGTCTCGGTGCAGTACATATCCTGCGCAAGGGTCTTGCGTGCGGCAAGGCGTATCACGCTCACCGCCATCACCACGCTTGCCAGCAGGTACAAGCCCTCGGGTATCATTCCGATAAGCGCCGCCACCGTGCTTACAATGGCACGGTCTGTTGACTGCTCGGAAACAAGTATCGCATTGAGGAACAGCCCAATAGCCATCGGCACTATGCACACGGCTATTACCTTTATTATCCTGTCCAGGGATTTCAGCATTACGCTGTTGCTTTTTTTCAGGTATTTTGCCCCTGCGGTTATTTTGGAGGCAAAGTTGTCTGCGCCTACACGAATGACCTCAGCCTTGACGCTGCCGCTTACAATGAAGCTGCCTGACAAAAGCTCGTCCCCCTCCTTTTTAAGCACGGGGTCGCTCTCGCCTGTGATAAGGCTCTCGTTCACCTCGCACTCGCCCTCCGAAACGGTGCTGTCGGCACACACCTGTCTGCCCGTGTTCAGCAGCATGAGGTCGCCTAACACTATCTCTGCGGAGTGCAGCTCACAAGCCCCGCCGTCCCGCAGCACCGTCACCTTGGGGGCGGAGATAAGGCTCAGCTTGTCTATTACTTTTTTTGCCCGAATTTCCTGAAATATACCGATAACCGTATTGCAGATTATCACGCCGAGAAAAAGGCAGTTTTTCAGTGAGCCTGTCAGCAGGACAAGCACGCCTAATATCACGTTCACCAGATTGAAGAATGTCAGGGTGTTGGTGCGGATTATCTCGCCTACGCTTTTGGTGGGGGCGTCGGGGGTGCCGTTTATTTTGCCCTCGGCAGTGAGCCGCTTTACCTGCTCCGAGGTCAATCCTGTCGTCAGTTTATCGCTGTTCATTGCGGCACCCTCCTTTCAAAATCACTGATATTTATTTTACCACATCTTTCCCCATTTGTAAACAAAAACAGCGGGGATATTCCCCGCTGCAGGATTTTAATAAAATGTGGGTCGCCAATCCGTCTTCATCAGATCCATTCCCTGCTTGAAGCCCTCCACCTCCTCAGGGGATATGTCGCCTAAATACAGGGAGTATTCCTGTGCAGCGATACCCTGTATATCGTCGATATACATTCCCTTTGTGATCTCCTCTCCGGGCTTCAGGGTGTACAGGGTCAGGCTGGTGTAGTAGTACTCGCCTATTACATTGTAACGGCTCCTATACATATAGCTCGGATCGTTCTCGTAGTCGTATATCCGCTTTGTAAGCTCCGCCACCTGTTCGGGGTCGGTCACCATAAACCAGTCCGTGCCAAAATCAATGCTGTATATCGCATTGCCGTTTTGATCCGTAAACCAGTTTGCATACATTCCTGCGTACTCGCCCTCCGTATAATACCACCAACGACGCTCCTCATCAAAACCGTCGGGCTCGTCGTATGTGTTGACAAAGCACTGGTGGCGTATAAGAATCGCGTCCGTCCTTATGGGGACCACCCAGTAAGGCAGGCTGCTCACCACGCCTATTATCAGAGCCAGCACCACCGCATACGCCCCCGCAAATATAAAGAGGTGACGTATTCTGTGAAAGGCGGCACGGAAATTCTGCTCCAGTATCATATTCAAAAGTACGAAGGCTACGAACACAAAGATAGCCGTCCAAACGATAGTTCCTGTGGAGCCGCCCACCCACCAGCCGCTGAACATGGAGGTGGTGAGCAGGGCTACCAGAAACATGGTGCCGTACTGCAAAACATAGCGTGTTTTGGGGAAGGCGACAGCCATGGTAGTCTCGCCCCTGCGCAGGTTGTACATGATGAACGACAGCACCAGCTCAACCACCGCTATCCCAAGCTGCACCCAGATCGTCCAGCCGTAGGGCGCCTGACTCACAACGGACGCATAAAAGCTGTACCCGCTGCTCAAGGGAGTGAAAATGTAGAGGTACGGCGCAAGCAGGGTGTAGTAGGAGTCGGCGTTCACCGTGCCCGTCATGTAGATGGAGCAGTACAGCACCGTTACGGGAAAAGCGTTGAGAAATGCAAGGGTGACTATCGAGCTGAGCATGGAGCCTGAGAACATGATGGAAAACGTGGCGGTGGCGTAGATGATAATGTACAGCACCAGAGCGTACAGCACATAATCAAAGGCAACGTCTATCCTTCCTCCTCCGAACAGAGCCATGACAACGCACATCAGCAGATAGGAAACGGCATACATTGCAAAGCCCGCACCGAAGTACCCGATAAAATACTGTCCCCGCTTTACGGGCATTGAGTGATAGAAATCCCTGTCCCTGCGCTTATGAACATAGCCGAACATGACCGCAGGTATCAACAGACCTCCCACATATCCCGCTATCATGGTGTATATGCCCATGACGTTCCGCAGATACTCCCCGTCTATATTCCTGTTTACAGAGTTTGTGACGAACACTGCGGGAGCTATCACGCAGAATCCTATCAGCAGAATGCCCGCCAGCACGAAGTTGTTCTTCACGCCGAAAACGGCTATTTTAAAGGTTTTTCTTGCATACTCCACTGCATTTTCGGGAAGAAATCCCGTAATTTTCTTTATGTTTTCCATTTACATCACCTCCCCGTTTGCCATTTCATCGCTTTCTACAAGCCCGCTGCTTTCCAGCTTGTAGCTGAATATCTCCTCCAAGGTAAGGGGCACCGCCTCGCAGTAGACGACGGTGCTGTTCGCTCCTGCCGCTATCTCGGACAGCTTCTTTTCCATTTCCTGCGGGTCTCCCGACGCAATGAAGGTCATCATTTTGCCGCTGACCGTAAGGCGTGAGGGGTTGAGGGAAGCGACGGAGATATTGCTGCCCGAGAACACCACCTGATACTTGCTGACCTGTCCACGCATATCGTCAACGTTGGCGCTTATCACAAGCTGTCCCTTGTGTATCAGCACTATGCGGTCGCAGATATCCTCCATCTCACGGAGGTTGTGGGAGGACATAAGGATAGTTGCGTCATTGTCCATTATCTCCTCTATGAAAATGCGTTTGGTTTTTTCACGGGTCAGCGGGTCAAGCCCGTCGAAGGTCTCGTCGCACAGCAGATATTTTGCGCCGTAGGACAGGGCAATGGCAATATCGCTCTGCCGTCTCATGCCCTTGGAGAAGCCTGACAGTCTGCGGTTCACGTCAAGCCCGAACCGCTCCGCCAGACGGTAGAATTTCTTTATGGAAAAGTCCTCACGGAGTGCGGCGTGTATCATCGCCATGCGCTTCATGGTCATTCCCGGCTGGTAGTACTGCTCGTCGCTTATGTAAGCGATCTTGGATTTTGCGGCGTTGTTTTCGTAGACAGGCTCGCCGTCTATCAGCACGGTGCCGCTGTCCTGACGGTAGATGCCCGCCGCTATTCGCAGCAGGGTGGATTTGCCTGCGCCGTTGGTGCCTATCAGTCCCACTATGCTCTTTTCTGGGATCTCAAGGGTCACACTGTCAAGGGACAGGACGCCGGATTCGGTGTAGAATTTGCTCAGTTCGTTTATTTCGATCATGTTATTGCTCCTCTCCTTGGATTTCTTCCTCTATTATATCCAGCAGCCGCTTTTTATCCGCACCGCTGCGCTTCAGGTCACGGACGCATTCCCGCAGCCGCTGCTCCAGCTCCTTCTGCCTGTCGCCTGCGGCGGCGGACAGGTCGGAATTGATAAAGGAGCCTTTGCCGGATACGCTGTAGATGATGCCTCGGCGCTCAAGCTCGGTGTATGCCTTGGAGATGGTGTTGGGGTTTATGCCAAGCTGCGAGGCAAGCTGACGGACTGAGGGGAGCTGCTCGTCGGGCTTCAGCTCCCCCGACAGGGCAAGCTCGGTGATCTTGGCGGTGAGCTGCTCGTAGATGGGACGGCGGTCCTTGTAGTCTACGGTTATCATGGGATCACTCCTTTCGGGTGGGATAAGTGTACTAATGCAAGTAGTACACTTAGTATGCTTTGAATATAACATATTTTTTTGAAGCTGTCAATAGGTTTTTAAAAAAATTTGACCCTCTTTGCTTTGCAAAGAGGGTCAGACACCGCAACGTTGTGACTTTGCAAAGCAAAGTCACGTGTACACTCTATTCACTGTCAACTTTCCACCGGATCTCCACCGCCCCGCTGTTCCTCAGAAACTCATTTGCCTTCGAGAAGTGACGGCACCCGAAAAACCCGTTGTAAGCCGACAGCGGGCTTGGGTGAGCGGCGGTAAGTATAAGGTGAGCGGGATTGTTTATCAGCCGCACCTTTTCCCGTGCGTTGGCGCCCCACAGCAGATAAACCACAGGCGTCCTCTTGCGGTTTACCTTTTCTATCACGGCGTCGGTAAACTGCTCCCAGCCCTTTCCACGGTGGCTGTTTGCCTGCCCCATGCGCACGGTCAGCGCCGTGTTCAGCAGCAGCACACCCTGCTTCGCCCATGAGGTAAGCTCTCCGTGCTCGGGCGGCGCAATGCCCAGATCCTGCTGTATCTCGGCGTAGATGTTCTTCAGCGACGGCGGAACGGGACAGCCCTTCTTCACCGAGAAAGCAAGCCCGTGAGCCTGTCCCGGCTGGTGGTATGGGTCCTGCCCTAATATCACCACCCGAACGTCGTCGTAATCGGCGTAGCGCAGTGCATTGAAAATATCCTCCATGGGCGGGAACACCCGACAGCTGTCATACTCCGCTTTAAGGAACTCACGAAGCTGCAGATAGTACGGTTTTCCGAATTCCTCCTCAAGGAGCTCGTCCCACCTGTTTCCTAACTTCACCATGTCAGCTCTCCCGATATTCCGTGAGGGAATAAGGCGCAGCGGCTGCGGCTGACCTTGCGTTGAGGTAAAGCCCCGCAAGCACTCCGCAGGCGACCGACAGGAAGAAGATGACCACCCCGCAGAATATCACCACCGACAGCGAGCAGGTGCGCTTCTCCTTTTCCTCCGAGCGGCTCATGTGGTCAGGGGTGTACGCTCTGTATTCGGGAGCAGGTATGCTGCCCGTCTGCGGGTAGGCGGGGCGCTCCTGCAAATGGGTAACGCTGGACTGTATCCCGACGGGCTTCTTCTGTACGGAAGGCTCCTCCGCGGGTGTATCGGCGGCGTATTCCTGAGCGGAAAGGCTCTCGGTATCCGTGGGCTCCTGAGCAGACGCAGCGCCTTCAAGCAGTTGGTTTGGCGTACCGCATATCCCGCAGTACCTGACGGTATCGGGCATTTCTCTGCCGCAATTTGTACAAATCATTTCAGCATCTCCTTTAAATCAGTCCTTGCATAATCGAACAGGTACTGCTGGGCAATGCCCGCATATTCTCCCACACATTCGGGAAGACCTTCGGGGTAGTAGTGGGCTATCACCCGCTTTATCCACACGTCCTTGGGCACGGCGGACAGTCGGTGCAGACCGAACAGCAGCACGCAGTCCGCCACCTTGTCACCCACGCCCTTGATGACCTTCAGCGCTTCTCTCGCCTCGTCGTCAGGCAGCAGGGCTATCCTCTCAAAATCCACCTCGCCGCCGTTTACCTTTTGTGCGGCGTCGATTATGTACTTTGCCCTGAATCCTGCCCTCAGCGGCGCAAGGTCGTCCACCGTCAGCCCTGCAAGCGTCTTCGGGTCGGGGAATGAGTAACCGCCCTTCACCTTATGACCGAAGCTCTCGCATAGACGGTCGATTATTCCCGTTATGCGCTTTATGTTGTTGTTCTGGGAAATGATGAAGCTTATCAGCGTCTCGAAGGGCTGCTGCCGCAGCACCCGTATCCCGCGCCCTTTGCAGGCGGCGGCAAGAACGGGGTCGGAGGCGAAGTCGCTCAGCAGCCTGCCGTAGTCCAGCTCCATGTCGAAGTAGTCCTGCCAGAAAGGTATGTCCTCCTCTGCGGCTTCGACTATGCTTGCACCGCTGTCGGTCTGCCTCAGCTTTATGTAACGGTCCCCTGCCATGCCCTCGAAGCTGCCGTCCTCCAGTGTGCGGAAGCGGAAGCACTGACCGCAGAACAGGGTCTGCTGAAGGTCAAGACAGGTGGTCTCCAAAGAAAATTCCATCTTTTTTTCGCTTTCTACTTGATATTTTTTTAATATTATAATACAATAATAGAGAAAAGACAAGTATTTTTTGACAGTTTACGGCTGCGGCGCGCTGTAAACCGTAAACTGCCCCTTTCGTGAAACGCAGTTCTCACGGTGCAGTCCGGCAGCCGTTCTCTCTGCACGACGTTTCTGCGGCGGCGAAGCCGCCTTTTCGGCTTCGCCGAAAAGCAATGATTTGCGAAGCAAATCATTGGGTTGAAGCTTCGCTTCAACCGCGGCTTCGCCGCCGCCCAGCACAAGCTTCCCGTGACAGCACAGCTGCCATACCGAACCGTGAGAACTACCCTTCCACGAAAGGGGCAGCCGCTGAAATCACAGCAACTATTCTCTAATCCCCAACGACTATACGGAGTTCCTCATGATAGAATACAGACCCATCGCCCCCAACGACATTGACCTCTTCTGGACATTCCTGAACCTCTTGGACACGCAAACGGACTTCATGATGTACGAGCCAAACGAAAGAGCAGCCCGAACATCGTTATCCCAACTGAAAAGCGACATCCAAAACAATGAGGACTTCATCCACATAGCAATTGAGGACGGAAAAATCGTCGGCTTCATCCACGCAGAACGCGGAAAATTCAACCGCACCCGCCACACCGCCTACATAATCACAGGCATACTGCAAAGCCACAGAGGACAAGGCATAGGCACAGCCTTATTTGAGCGTCTGGACAAATGGGCAGCAGAAAACCGCATAACCCGCTTGGAGCTGACGGTGGAATGCAGCAACGAGGCAGCGATCCACCTGTACAAAAAAAGCGGCTTCACGGTCGAGGGGACCAGAAGCAAATCAATGTACGTCAACGGACGTTACGCTGACGAATATTACATGGCAAAAATCCTCTGAAATATCATAACGAAACCATATAAAGGAGAAAGCATAAAAAATGAGAGAAAGTATCCTTACTATCCCCGTAAACGACGTATTCGGACCCAGAGAGGGCTGCCCCATCTGCCGCCTGCGCGACGGCATCGAGGAGCACATCTGCGAGTACATAATGGGCGCCGCAATGATGGAGCCTGACGTGCGCATCGACACCAACAAGCAGGGCTTCTGCCACACCCACTACAACCAGCT
>JAFLUH010000078.1 GCA_022508895.1 Oscillospiraceae bacterium | reverse complement strand
CCCCGCAACCGCCGCCTGCGCAAGGCACTCAAACTTTTTTCCTCCCCCCTGTTGACAACACTATAATAATAGGCTATAATAGAATTGAATAACTATAAAATCATCCCGCCAGTCGGAGAAAAACAGATGAAAAGAAACTTCAACCTTCGTCCTTTACCTGCATACATAATAATGTCGGTGTTTGTGGCACTTGTCTGCGGCAGCACCGTGCTTATGCTTATTCTCCGCAGAGACGAACTGGACGAGGAATTCATGTGGCTGGCGATACTGCCTGCGGCGCTGTTTCTTTTGTGGACGGTGCTGACGGCGATGGTTTACATCAGGACCCGCAAGCGCTACGACGCCGTTTTCAGGCAGATACTCGACACCTTCCCGAGGGAGGACGTGGAGGCGTTCCTGGAATACACCGAGCGCCTTCCCGAGCCCGAGGAGATATCCCGCTGGGTATGCGGCAAGCTGGATTCCTACGAGCGTGCAAAGTTCAACAACATGGTCGCCATCGCAAGCACCGCCATGTCAAGGGATATATTCTGGCGTGTTTCCGAAAAGAATATGCGGCTGGATTTCGGCGAGTACTGGGAAAACACCTACGGCGAGATCGATCTGGGCAAGACCAAGGACATACGCCATATCCTCTCCTCCTTTACCAGAGCCGAGTTCAACTCCGCATTGAAAAGAATGGACGAAGACAAGGGCTCAAGCTTCAGCATATTCGGCAAGATGAGGCTGTCCTCGGAAAAGGTCATCTCGGTGTTAATACAGGGGAAATGCATAAAAAACCCCGCCACCGAAGAAATGGTGTGCATGGGGACGGTAAGCGATATAGACGCGGAATCGAGGCTGTCAGACCGTCTCAAGGCGGAAAATCTGAAATCCCGCTTTATGCTGGACGCAAGCTCCGACGCATTCTATGAGGTAAACGTAGGGGAAAACAAGCTCACCTCCCTCAACCCCAAGGTGGCGGAGTCCATCTTCGGCATAACGGATATGCAGGACTTCGACGGCGAGCGCAGACCCTACTGGGAGCTTATACACCCCGACGACAGGGAAGGCTTTGTGGACCGCTTCTTCAACTATGACCACATGGCGATAATGCCCGACCAGAAGATGCAGTATGAGTACAGGATAAAGAACAGGGACGGAGAATATATCTGGGTAGAGCATCAAGCTCAGGTGATAGGGCTGGAGGACGGCAGGGTTACCCGCGTCATCGGCAGGATATCCGACATCACGACCCAGAAGCGTATCGCCCTCAAGCAGCGCACCAACATTGACGCCCTTACCGGCGCAATGCTCCGCACCTCGGTGATAAGAGCGTACGAGAACCGCATTTACGACGGCGACCGCTGCGTGGTGCTGGTGAACATCAACGGCTTCCGCTACATCAACAACCAGTACGGCTACGAAATGGGCGACACGGTGCTCAGGCATGTGGTCACCGTTCTCTGGGAAAAGCAGCAGGGGCGCTGCGTGGTGGGCAGACTTGACAGCGACACCTTTGTGATAGCGATGATGGAGGTAAACGAGAAGCACACTCCCCAGAAAATGATAGGCAAGATAATCGACTCCTTTGAAAAACCGCTGACCGCAGAGGGCAAGGTGGTGAACATTGCGGTGTGCGTCTCCTGCTCCAAGGTGTTCAATGCAGGCAGCAGCTTCGACGAGGCTTATGAACAGGCGGAGCTTGCCATGAAGGTGTGCAAGCATAACAGCAAGGCATACACCAACAGCTTTAAGGAGTACACGGACGGTCTGCGTGAGCAGGCAGAAGCTTTGCAGACACAAACCGAAGGTCTGCAGGAGCAGTTGAACAGGTAATAAAAGAAGCGCCGCAGGCTTTGCGGCAAAACAGTAAAAAGTAGTACGGGAGTTTCGTTATGGCAAACGAATTCGACGAAATTAAGCTGGACAGCACCATATCCGTCATAGTTGACCAGGCCTATATGTGGGCGAAGGTACTTGTGTCCAAGCCGCAGAACGGCGGCAAGGTGCCTACCGTCAACGAGGTAAGGCGTGTCCTTGCGCAAAACGGCGTTACCGCTCATATCGACGAGGAGGCTCTCTCGGAGTACCTGAAAGACCTTCCCGAAAACAAGAGCGTTATCGTGGCAAAGGCGGTGCCTGCAGTAGACGGCGAAAACGGCAAGGTGGACTATATGTTTGAGCCGAGCTCCGACCTTAAGCCTTCGGTGGACGAGGAAACGGGCATAGTTGACTTCAAGGAGCTGGGCAAGGTGCGCAATATTCAGAAGGGCACCCTTATCGCCAGCATAAAATATAACACCCAAGGCACTGCGGGCAGCGACGTAAGAGGAGCTGTGATAGCGCCTCTTCCCGGCGTTCCTCCCAAATTTTCGGTGGGAACGGGCACCATACTCAGCAACGACCAGAGCAAGATCTACGCCGCCGACGACGGCAACCTGCGCTGGGACAGAGATCGCTTTGTGGTTGACACCGTGGTGAACATAGGCGGCAGCGTGGACGCTTCAACAGGCAATATCGACTTTATCGGCGACGTTCTCGTCAAGGGCAACGTCAGCGAGGGCTACACCATCAAGGGCAAGCACATCACCGTCAAGGGCACCGTCACCAACGCAACGCTGGAGGCGACGCTGGGCATGGAGCTGGGCGGCGCCGTAAACTCCGTGCTGAACTGCGACGGCGAGATAAAGACCACCTTCGCCGAGACCTGCGAGATAAAGTGCAAGGAGCAATTGCTGGCGCAATCGCTGGTAAACTGCAACGTAGTCTGCGAGGGCGAGGTCATCGTCAGCGGCAAAAAGGGCGTTATCATCGGCGGCGAGTGTATATGCTACGGCAATGTCACCGCCAATCAGGTAGGCTCCGAGGGCTACGCCAAGACGGTGATAAACTTGGGCAACACTGCGGTGCTCATGTCCAAGCATCAGGTGCTGGTTGACCAGTTCAAGACGCTGAGCGAAAACTATAAGAAGCTGAAAAACCTGTACGAGAAGCTGAACGACCTGAAGAAGGTGCAAAATCTCACCAACGAGCAGGAAAATGCCCGCAAGCAGGCGTTCCTGTTCATCATGAACGAGCGCAACACCCTTGCGGACATGAGCGCAAAGATAGAGCAGGACGACAAGGTGCTGGCGCAAAGCAGGCTTTTGCAGCTCACCGTGAAGAACAAGTGCTACCCGGGCGTTACGCTGAAGCTGTTCAACGCCATTTACGACAACAACGTGGAATGCGGTTCCCTGACCTACTATCTGGACGCAACCAACGAGATAAAGTTCCGTGCAGCGAGGTAGAGATATATATAAATAACCCCACCGTTTGGTGGGGTTTATTTATATATTGAGGCTCTGCCTCAAACTCCGCTTAGGAAACTTTTTGAAAAAAGTTTCCTAAGAACTTTCAAAAACTTTTTAACACGCCTTCAAAGGGGCAGTGCGTTCGGATTGCGTGGTGCTTTTCGGGGGATTCTCAAGGGGTCTTCGCCGTGCGAAAAAGGCTTCTTCTCAGAAAAGCCGCCCCTTGAGCGGAGTTTGAGGCACGGCAGGATGCCGTCAGGCGGTCGCCCAAAGCGCACGGCAGGATGCCGTAGGTATTCGCCCAAAGTGCGGCAAGGATGCCGCACACACAAAGCGAATACCCCAAGCTAGGACGCCGCGCCAACAGAGCGAACGCCAAGGAGCCTCAATAAATAAAATGTCCCGCCTGACGGCGGGACAATTTATTTACTTAGCATAATCCACAACTCTGGATTCTCTTATGAGGTTTATCTTTATCTGACCGGGGTACTCCATTTCATTCTCTATTCTCTGAGCGATATCTCTTGCGATGACGGTCATGCGCTCGTCGTTGACCACCTCGGGCTTGATGATGATGCGCACCTCACGTCCTGCCTGAATTGCGTAGGACTTCTCAACGCCGTCGTAATCGGTGCATATCTCCTCCAGCTTCTGCAGGCGCTTGATATAGCTCTCGTAGTTCTCGCTTCTTGCGGCAGGTCTTGCGGCGCTGATGGCGTCGGCTGCCTGTACCAGCGCTGCCACCACCGTGCGGCACTCAACGTCGCCGTGGTGAGCCTCCACTGCGTGAACAACCTCGGGATTTTCCTTGTACTTCTTGCAGACCTCAACGCCTATCGCAACGTGGCTGCCCTCAATTTCGTGTGTCAGCGCCTTGCCTATATCGTGGAGCAAGCCCGCTCTGCGTGCCATAGCTGCGTCAACGCCCAGCTCGCTTGCCATTATCCCTGCAAGGTGCGCCACCTCAATGGAGTGAACCAGCACGTTCTGGCTGTAAGAAGTCCTGTAATAAAGCCGTCCGAGCAGCTTCACCAGCTCGGGGCTGAGACCGTTCACGTTGGTCTCCAAGCAGGCGTGCTCGCCCTCCTTCTTTATCTTCTGCTCAACCTCACGCCTTGCCTTGTCCACCATTTCCTCAATGCGGGTGGGGTGTATTCTGCCGTCCTGTATAAGTCTTTCAAGCGCTATCCTCGCTATCTCACGCCTTACTCTGTCGTGGCTGGACAGCGTGATAGCCTCGGGGGTATCGTCGATTATCAGGTCAACGCCTGTCATCTGTTCCAGCGTGCGGATATTTCTGCCCTCACGTCCGATTATTCTGCCCTTCATCTCGTCATTGGGCAGGGGCACGACGGAAACCGTCAGCTCCGAAACGGTCTCGGAAGCAAGCCTTGAGATAGCCAATGCTATAACGGAGCGCGCCTTGTCGTCGCTTTCGTCCTTCAGTCTCTGCTCATAAGCCAGTATCCTTACTGCCTTTTCGTGGGTCAGCTCGCCGTCAAGCTGCGCCAGCAGCAGCTCCTTCGCCTGCTCTGCGGTGTAGCCGCTTATCTCCTCTAACTTCGCCTGCTGCTGCGCCTTCAGCGCCTCGGCTTCCTCCAGCTTCTTCTTTACGTTTTCGTTTCTTGCGTTAAGGCTCTCCTCCAGCCGCTCTATCTTGTCGGTCTTGCGGTCGAGGTTCTCCTCCTTCTGCTGCAATCTGCGCTCGGACTTGGTCACCTCCGCCCTGCGCTCCTTCAGCTCGTGCTCGGTGTCGCTGCGCAGCTTCTGCGCTTCCTTTTCTGCATTTTCTCTGAGCTTGTAGATCTCTTCCTTTGCCTCAAGCAGCGCCGTCTTTTTGGCGGTTGCCGCCTTGTCCTTGGACTCGGCTATGATGCGGGCGGCTTCTTTTTCTGCGGATTCTATCTGCGCTTCCGCATTTTTCCTGCGGTGCTCGATGCCCATGCGGAACATGATGAAGCCGAACAACCCTGCACCTGCGACAAACGCCGCAATGATGAGAACTATTGCCAACCAAGGTTCCAAATTGCTATTCCTCCCTTTAAATATAGTCCCGGTTACCCGAAAAATCCCCATAAACCGGCACTAAAGGGCAAAAGCTCCTTGGACTCGGCATATATATAAAGCAGTAAATAGTAATGAGTAAACAGTAAAAAGTAATGGTGTCCACTGCGTGGACGATTTGGGTCGTCGTCTGCGAATGATAAACGTCATCAAAAATATATCTGCGAAGCAGATCCCACTACTGTTTACTATTTACTGTCAACTGTCAACTGTCATAGTTCGGGATTATATGTAACCTAAAACGCCGTATGGCGTGAAATAAAATAAAGTAAATTTATATGTTCAGGTACGCCGAAGTGTAAAATGTATATAGCATACCAGCATACTTTACCTTATTATAATTTTAAGGTATTTTTAACAAATTGTCAATAGTTTGTTGGCAAAAATTACAGAAATGGAAAAAATTTTTTAGATGTTGCGTACAAATATGCAACCGGAACGGTAAACAGCCGTCGGCTTGACATTTTTCCCGAGCAGTGATATAATATTTAAGCAACTAACACGCCGGTGTGATGGAATTGGCAGACGTGCCGGACTCAAAATCCGGTGGTAGCGATACCGTGCGGGTTCGACCCCCGCCACCGGCACCAGAAAAAATCCTGTCGTCAGACAGGATTTTTTTGGTGCCGGTGGCTCGCACCACTTTGTGAACCGCTCCCTGCGGTCGCAATTCACAAAGCGGCGAAAATCGGAAGCCCCACTTCGTGGGGTTCTCGATTTTTTGATTTGGAATGGAGGAAAAACCCTGATGGTTTTTCCTCCATACCTCCTTTCCCTTCCGCCTTTTGTGATATTGGTGCAGCGGTGCTGAAAAGCGGCGGCTTCGCTGCTTTTCAACTCTTGGTTGAGTGAATAATCAACCTGCGGTTGTCAAAAAAGACCCTCAAACAACCAACAATATCTTCCGCTTTGCTCACAATGTGTTATAATAAACTTAAGCAAAGCAAAGAGGAAGAATTTATTTTAATTGCTTAAGTTTATTGTAACATTCAGAGGTATCGCACTCCGCTTCGCTCCGTGCTCTTTTTATGTTATAATAATGGCATAACAACAATTGCAATTGACCGTTAAATCTTCACACTATAAAGGAGAAATATCATGGATACCATCGGAAAAAGAATAGCCGCCCTTCGCCGTGAGAAGGAACTGAAGCAGGACGAGCTTGCGGAAATGCTGAACGTAAGTCCGCAGGCTGTGAGCAAATGGGAGAACGACCTGTCCTGCCCCGACATTACCCTTTTGCCGGAGCTTGCCCGCATTTTAGGAGTAACGGTGGACGAGCTGCTGTCCGGCAAATCCGCCGAGACACAGCCCGCCGTCAGAATGCTCCCTGAGGAGAGCCGCAAGGACATCAAGGATATGATGCTGCGCATCGTGGTGGAGTCGGCGGACGGGGACAAGGTGAGGGTCAACCTCCCCATGGCGCTGGTGCAGGTGGCTCTTGAAACGGGAATGGAAATGTCCCAGATATCCGACAATGACGCCCTAAAAAGCATTGACCTGAGAAAAATCATGGAAATGGTCAGTCAGGGCGTAGTGGGCAATCTTGTGGAAGTGGACTCCGCCGACGGCGACACCGTGCGCATTTTCGCAGAGTAAGCCATGAAGATAGTAGTAAATAGCATGGAGCATCGCCCTGTGCGGCTGAGATTTCCCATCGGTTTGGTGCTGAACGGGTTTACCGCCTGCTTTGTGCCGATGGCGATGAAAGGCAGCAAGGTGAAGCTGACCCGCAGGCAGGCGGTGAGGCTGTTCAGGGAGATAAAGCGCTGCAAAAAGCGGTTCCCCGATTTGAAGATAGTCGAGGTGGAAAGCGAAGACGGGGAATACATTGAAATAAGGTTATGAACGTCCCGACAGCACCAATGGTGCTTTTCGGGGATTCTTAAGGGGGCTTTTCTCAGAAAAGCCGCCCTTAAGCGGAGTTTGAGGCGGAGCCTCAATATATATAATTAAACCCCACCTATCGGTGGGGTTTATTATATATCCAAGCCCTATACCATCGCCGAAACGCTGGAATTGATGTCATCTACTATTGCGGAAACCTCCTGCACGCTGGTGCTGATATTCTCGGCGCCCTCGTTCATCTCATGCACCGATTCAAGCGTACCGTTGGCGACTGACTCGGTATCGGACACACGGTGGGAGATATCGCGGACGCTTTCGTTGATATCCTCCAAATTCTTTGCGATACCGTTGGTGTGCTGCTCGGCACGCTTTACCGTGTCGTCGGACTTCACCGCAAGGGTCCTTATCTCGTCCGCAACTACCGCAAAGCCCTTGCCTGCCGCACCGATATTTGCCGCTTCGATGGAGGCGTTTATTGCAAGGATATTGGTCTGATCCGCAATGTTCTTGATATCCTTCAGTATCTGGTTGTAGATGCTGATGCCGCTGCCTATGCTCTCGGCGGCGACGCATATATCGTCTATCGCCTTGTTGATCTCCTTGATGCTGCTGTTCAGCTCCTTCATCTCGTCCACTATGTTTGCGTTCTTGGTGCGATTGTCTACAGAGATCTGCGCAATAGGGTCGATCTTCTCGGTGAGGTTCACAAGGGAATCCTTTATGCTGCGCACGGCTTCGGAAAGGGTGTTGTGCTCCTTGTCCAGCTCCTCTCTGGTTCGGTTGACGAAGTTCTTTTCGTATGTAAGGCAGTTGTGGGGCGTATTGTTGCCTGCGCAGATGGACAGCGCCATGGCACGGCAGGACTTGTAGCCGCAGGCGTGGCAGTTGACGTTTCTTTCCTGCTCGGTGAACTTGCTCATCTCGTTGAACACACGCTCCAGCTCATGCTCGCTGGGAGGCTGGGAGACGCTTCTGTTGGTGTAGGAGCGCACAAAGTCTTCCATCTTCAGCTTCTTGAATATCGCCTTGTGAGTACGCTTGGACAGCTTGTGACCGAGTATCCACTTTCTGGCGCTCATCATTATATCGTAAGAAGTGAAGGAGTTTTCAAAATCGCTTCTTGCGCCTGCGCCCGAGTTGCACCCGAATTCGCAGGACAGAACGTCGTAAACCAAGGGCAGCTTGCTGGAGGAGGTGACGGCGTATCTGTCCAAGTCGTCGTAGACCTTGGTAACGCCCTCGGAGGTGAGCACGGGCATATCCTGGTCGTATACTCTCAGGCACTCCTTCATGCCGCCGGGCAGGGGGTAGTATGCGCCGTCAAAGCCTCTGGTGGCGGAGAACTCGAACTTGCTGTAGCCCTTCTGGAAGGTGATATTGTTCTTGCGGAAGTACTCGCCCAGCTTTCTGAAGGTGACGTTGTGGGAGATGAAGCCGGTGCGGTGAAATTCGCCGTCCCTTGCAAGGCAGGGGGTAAGCCCCACCAGCGTGTCGTTGTTGTGGAGATATTTGCGCACATACACCGCACTGCATACCAACGGGCTGTATACGGGAGACAGCTTGTTGAGAAGCTTCTCCTGATGCTTTTCTGCATAGTTTATTATTGCGGCGCAGGGCTGGGACACTATCTTTGTGCCGGGATTTCTTTTAAGGTATTCCACGTTCATATATGTGGAGATATCCGCACCGAAGGCGCCGTCGTAAACCTCGTTCACGCCGTTATCCTTCAGCCACTGCAGCACATGACGCCAGCTGCCGTCGAAGGCGGTCTTGATGGAGGGGTCGACGATGACCGAGACTCTGCCGTTCTGCATAAGTCTCAGCAGGTCCTCCAGCTCATCAATGTAATCCCTTGCCCCGTTCTTGCAGACCTTGACGCACTCGCCGCAGCGGATACACTCCTTGCTGTGTACCTTTACAGTGTTGCCGTCCACTCGGTTAGCGGTGGGGATGGGACATATTCTTACACATGAGTTGCAGCCTATGCAGCGCTCCTCGTTAATGATGACCTTTCCCAAAGTCATACCTCCTAATTGCCGAATAACAGAATGTTGCGGCACATTTATGGTAAAGCATTCCCCGATTTTTTTGGTAAAAATGACGGGTTTTTGTGCTTTTGGGTGATATTTATTATATTATAGCACAAATGAATTGGAATTGCAACTGTTTTTTGGGAAATTCGGGAGCGAGAAGGAAGCCGTTTCGCCAAAGGCGAAACGGCAGTGAAGAGTGAAGAGTGAA
>JAFLUH010000077.1 GCA_022508895.1 Oscillospiraceae bacterium | reverse complement strand
TATCCGACCAAAGGAACGCCCCTATCAGACAGAAAACTTTTACGCCGTCTTAGAACGGCAGCGAAATCTTGAAAAGGAGGTATCTGCCATTGTCAAAGGCACAAACCAAAACGGCGCAGGACGCGGCAGCCGCAAAGCCTAAACGGAAGCTGACCCGCGCCGAGAAAAAGCAGATCGCCGCCGTCATACAGGCGGCAAAGGGCGACGGCAAGGCGCATACCGCGCAGCAGACCATACCCTATACGCAGATGTACCCGGACGGTATCTGCCGGGTATCGGAAAAGCGGTACAGCAAAAGCGTCGCCTTTGAAGATATTAACTACCAGCTTGCACAGGCTGACGAAAAGACCGCCATTTTTGAAAATTGGTGTGACTTCTTAAACTACTTTGACGCTTCCGTGTCGGTGCAGCTCTCTTTCATCAATCAAGGCAACCAGCGCGACGAAGCGGAGAACGCGATCAACATTCCCCCGCAGGACGACGCTTTCAACTCTATCCGCGAAGAATACGCGGATATGCTGAAAAACCAGCTTGCAAAGGGCAACAACGGGCTTGTGAAGCGTAAATTTATCACATTCTCCATTGAAGCCGACAACTTGAACGCGGCAAAGGCGCGGCTTGCCCGTATCGAAACCGACGTACTCAACAATTTTAAGGTGCTGGGCGTATCGGCGCACCCCATGACGGGCTATGAACGCTTGCAGACCCTACACGGCATTTTCCACCCGGAGGGCGAGCCGTTTTCGTTCTCCTTTGACTGGCTTGCCCCGTCCGGGCTTTCCACAAAGGACTTTATCGCCCCGTCCTCTTTCCGTTTTGGCGAGGGCAGGACGTTCCGCATGGGGAAGAAAATCGGCGCGGTATCGTTCCTTGAAATCCTTGCGCCGGAGCTGAACGACCGTATGCTTGCGGACATTTTAGACCTTGAAACGGGTATCATTGTCAATCTCCATATCAAGAGTATCGACCAGACCGAAGCGATCAAGACCGTAAAGCGCAAGATCACCGACCTTGACAAGATGAAGATTGAGGAACAAAAGAAAGCTGTCCGGGCTGGGTATGACATGGATATTATTCCGTCCGACCTTGCCACTTTCGGCAGCGAAGCAAAAAATCTCTTGCAGGACTTACAGAGCCGCAACGAGCGAATGTTTCTCCTTACGTTCCTTGTGGTGAACATGGCGGACACAAAAAGGAAGCTGGACAATGACATATTCGCGGCGGCGGGTATCGCGCAGAAATATAACTGCCGATTGACCCGCCTTGACTACCAGCAGGAAGCGGGCTTTATGTCGAGCGTCCCACTTGGGGAAAACCTTATCCCCATTCAAAGGGGGCTGACGACTTCAAGCACCGCTATTTTTATTCCCTTTATCACGCAGGAGCTATTTCAGACGGGCAAATCCCTTTACTACGGCTTAAATGCCCTGTCTAACAACATGATACTCTGCGACCGAAAGAAGCTGAAAAACCCTAACGGGCTGATCTTGGGAACACCGGGCAGCGGTAAATCCTTTGCGGCAAAGCGTGAAATGGCAAACGCCTTTCTCATTACCGACGACGATATTATCATCTGCGACCCGGAAGCCGAGTATTACCCGCTTGTGCAGCGGCTTCACGGTCAAGTGATACGGCTGTCCCCGACGACGGCGCAGTATGTAAATCCTATGGATATTAACCTTAACTATTCCGAGGACGACAACCCGCTTGCGCTGAAATCCGACTTTATCCTTTCCCTCTGCGAGCTTGTCATTGGCGGCAAGGAGGGCTTGCAGCCCGTCGAAAAGACCGTCATTGACCGCGCCGTGAGGAACGTCTACCGACCTTTCCTTGCCGACCCCGACCCGGAGAAAATGCCTATCTTGGGCGACCTCTACAACGAGCTTTTGCAGCAGCCGGAGCCGGAAGCGGCGCGTATCGCGGCGGCATTGGAGCTTTACGTTTCCGGCAGCCTTAACATCTTCAACCACCGTACCAACGTGGAGCTGAATAACCGCCTTATCTGCTTTGACATTAAGCAGCTTGGAAAGCAGCTTAAAAAGCTGGGTATGCTGATCGTTCAAGATCAAGTATGGAACAGGGTGACAGTCAACCGGGCAGAAAAGAAATCCACGCGCTACTACATGGACGAATTTCACCTACTCTTGCGTGAGGAAGAAACCGCCGCATACAGCGTCGAGATTTGGAAGCGTTTTAGAAAATGGGGCGGCATACCGACCGCGATCACGCAGAACGTCAAGGACTTGCTTGCTTCCCGTGAGGTGGAAAACATCTTTGAGAACAGCGATTTTGTCCTTATGCTCAATCAAGCTGCCGGCGACCGTACTATCCTTGCGAAGCAGCTCAACATATCGCCGCAGCAAATGAGCTATGTCACCCATTCCGAAGCTGGCGAGGGGCTTTTGTTCTACGGCAACGTCATTCTGCCCTTTGTAGACCGCTTCCCGAAAGACACCGAGCTTTACCGTGTAATGACGACGAAGCCGGAGGAAGTGAGCGGCGCATGAGCAGACAATTAAAAGCGCGTGACAAGATCACGCAGAAAATGACCCGTGACGGGCTGGTAGAGGTAAACGAAACCAAAGAAACCGAAAGGCGCGTAAGCCGCCGGGAGCAGGAAGCCGACTTTACGAAGCCCGCCGACCGCGCCGAGCCGGAAGCACAGCCGGGGAAACGGAAAACCATACGGCAACCGACACAGGAGCAGCCGGAACAGGCAGCGCAGCCGCAGGACGCGGCCGCGCCGCTTGACCCCGTATCTTCCGGCACACCGCCACCGTCCCCGGCGCAGGGCTTACCCCACAGGCAGGACACGGGAAAAGCCGAGCGCGTCATGGAACGTATCGACGCAGCCCATACCCGGCAATCCAGTAAAAAGGCAGCACAGAGGGCGCAGCGGGAAGCACAGACCCGCGCCCATTCGTCCCGCTTGCAGTTTACCGACGAGGAATTAGCCACGCCGGAGCTTGCCCCCTATATCGAGAAGTCCAACAAAGCGGCTGATCGGCTGGACGCGGCAAAGGCGGCTATCCCCAAAGAAAAGAAACTTGTTAAGGAACGCACCTTTGACGAAGCCACAGGCAAGGGCAAAACCCGGCTTCATTTTGAGGAACGGGAAAAGCCTATCGGCGGCGGCAAGGGAGCAAACCCGCTTTCCCGCCCGGTACAGGAAGCGGGCGTTTTCGTCCACAACAAGGTACATTCCGTTGAAAAGGACAATTCCGGCGTGGAGGGCGCACACAAAACCGAGGAATTAGCCGAGCGCAGCGCAAAGACAGGAGTACGGAAAATCCGGGAGGGCTACCGCAGCCATAAGCTGAAACCCTACCGGGCGGCGGCAAAGGCAGAGAAAGCGGCAGAAAAGGCAAACGTGAATTTCCAGTATCAAAAGGTGCTGCACGATAACCCGCAAGCTGCTACAAATCCCTTGTCCCGTTTTCTTCAGAAACAGCAGATCAAACGGCAGTATGCAAAGGCGGCGAAAGCTGGCGGCGTGAAAGCTGCACAGACCGCAGCCGAGAACACAGCGAAAGCGGCAAAGAAAACCGCCGAAGCCACGGAAAAGACAGCTTCCTTTGTTGTCCGGCATTGGAAAGGTTTTGGTATCGCCGCTATGGTGCTGCTACTGTTCATTATGCTTTTTTCCGGGCTGTCGTCCTGCTCCGCTATCTTTTCCGGCAGCATGAACAGCGTACTTGGAACGTCGTACACGTCGGAGGACGCGGACTTAGTTGCCGTGGAACAGGCGTATTGCGGGCTTGAAAACGGGCTGCAAAATCAGATCAACAACATAGAAAACGACTACCCCGGCTATGACGAATACCGCTATGAGCTTGACGGCATTTTCCACGACCCCCACGAATTAGCGTCCTACTTAACTGCCATGTTCCAAAGCTACACCCTTGCAGACGTACAAAGCGAGCTGCAACGGGTATTTGCAAAGCAGTACACGCTGACGCTGACCGAGGAAGTGGAAGTACGTTACCGTACCGAAACGAGGACGGGGACGACCACCAGCACAGACCCGGAAACGGGCGAAACGATCACCGAGGAATACGAATATGAGGTTGAAGTCCCGTACAACTATTACATTCTCAATGTGAAGCTGACAAACCGGGCTATATCCTCTTTCGCCGGGGAAATGCTGACCGCTGAACAGCTTGAAATGTTCGGTGTGTATTTGCAGACCAGCGGCAACAAGCCCTTAGTCTTTGGCGGCGGCTCTGCCGACCTTACCCCGTCCGAGGATTTAAGCGGCGTCCACTTTGTAAACGGTACGCGCCCCGGCAATCAAGCTGTTGTTGACATTGCAAAGGCGCAAGTCGGAAACGTGGGCGGGCGTCCTTATTGGAGCTGGTACGGCTTTAACAGCCGCGTTGCATGGTGCGCCTGTTTTGTATCGTGGTGCTATAACCAAATGGGCTTATCCGAGCCGTGTTTTGCCGCCTGTCAATCGCAGGGCGTTCCGTGGTTTGTTTCCCACGGGCAATGGGCTGACCGGGGTTACAGCAACATAGCCCCCGGCGACGCGATTTTCTTTGACTGGGACGGCGACGGCACCGCAGACCATGTAGGAATTGTGATCGGCACAGACGGAAGCCGTGTATATACCGTTGAGGGCAATTCCGGCGACGCCTGCAAGATTAAGAGCTATCCCCTTGACTATGCCTGTATCAAAGGCTACGGGCTGATGAATTGGGATTAACCATTTTGAAAACTGAAAGGAGTATCAGACATTGGCAAATAGAATTGACCGTATCGACCGAGAAATCCAAAAGACCCGTGAGAAGATCACGGAGTACCAAAACAAACTGAAAGGGCTGGAAGCGCAGAAAACCGAAGCGGAAAACCTGCAAATCGTCCAGCTTGTGCGCTCTATGCGCCTTTCCCCGCAGGAGCTTACCGCTATGCTTTCCGGCGGCGGTATTCCCGGCATTGCTGCCGCCCCTGCAAATGATGAAGAACAGGAGGACAACGCAGATGAAGAATAAAAAGCATTTCCGTATCTTTGCCGTCATGCTTGCCGCCGTCATGTGCTTGTGCGGCTTTACCACGACCGCCTATGCGGGCGGCGGCGACGACTACGGGGAAACCGAGCAGACGACGCCGACCGAAACCCACACCGACCCGCAGCCCCTTACCCCGGAGGGCAACATGAGCCTTGTTGACGACATATCCGGCGACGCTGCCGGGGATAAGCAGTTTATCGTCGTGCAGAGCAAAAACGGCAACTATTTTTACATCGTCATTGACAACGCAGCCGAGGGCGAAAACACCGTCCATTTCCTCAATCAAGTAGACGAAGCCGACTTGCTGGCGATCATCGACGAGGACGGCAGCACGACGACCACCACACCCGCGCCCGCTGTATGTACCTGTACGGATAAATGCGAGATTGGGAAAGTCAATACCATGTGTACGGTATGCAGCACCAACTTAAACGCCTGTATCGGTACGCCGAGTACACCGCAGCAGCCGGAGGAAACCGAGCCGCCCGCAGAGAAAGACACGGGCAACAACATGGGCGGGCTTATCATCTTTCTTGTTGTCGGGCTGCTTGCCGGGGGCGGCGCGTTCTATTACTTCAAGATTATGAAGCCGAAGCAGAACGTAAAGGGCAATACCGACCTTGAAGATTTTGACTTTGACGACTACGACGAGGACGAGGAAGAAGCCCCGGAATATGAAGAACAGGAGGACGGCGAGGACGAATGAAATTAGTCATTGCAGAAAAGCCGAGCGTGGCGCAGTCTATCGCCGCCGCGCTTGGCGTTAAGGGAAAACAGGACGGATATATCGAGGGCGGCGGCTATGTGATTTCATGGTGCGTCGGTCATTTGGTGGAGCTTGCGGAAGCTGCCGCCTATGGGGAGCAGTACAAAAAATGGAGCTATGACAGCTTACCTATCCTGCCCCGTGATTGGCAGTACACCGTATCAGCGGACAAGGGCAAGCAGTTTAAGACCCTAAAGGAGCTTATGCACCGCGCCGACATTTCCGAAGTGGTGAACGCTTGCGACGCTGGGCGCGAGGGCGAGCTGATTTTCCGCTTTGTCTACAACGTGGCGGGCTGCAATAAGCCCATGCGCCGCCTTTGGATTTCCTCAATGGAGGACGAAGCTATCCGGGACGGCTTTGCACATCTTGGGGACGGGAAAGACTACGACGCCCTTTATTCCTCTGCGCTATGCAGAGCTAAAGCAGACTGGATTATCGGTATCAATGCGACACGCCTTTTTTCCTGCCTGTATAACAAGACCTTGAACGTGGGACGGGTGCAGACCCCGACCTTAAAAATGCTGGTAGACCGGGACGCCGCGATCACGGGCTTTAAGAAAGAAAAATACTACCATGTGCGGCTTGACCTCTCCGGCGCGGAAGCAGCAAGCGCGAAGATCTCCGACGCCGAAAAAGCGGACGCGCTGAAAGCAGCTTGCGAAGCGTCGGCGGCTGTCTGCGTTTCCGTCACCCGCGAGAAAAAGACCGCAGCACCGCCGAAGCTCTTTGACCTTACCAGCTTGCAGCGGGAAGCAAACCGTATTTACGGCTACACAGCGAAGCAGACCCTTGACTTGGCGCAAGCCCTGTATGAAAAACGGCTGCTTACTTATCCGAGAACAGACAGCGCATTTTTGACCGACGACATGGGCGGCACAGCGGCGAAGATCGCCGCGCTGCTCATGGAAAAGCTGCCCTTTATGCAGGGCGCGGAGTTTACGCCCGACGTTTCCCGGACGCTGGACAGCAAAAAGGTATCAGACCACCATGCAATCATTCCCACTATGGAGCTTGCAAAGGCAGACCCGGCGACGCTGCCGGAAACCGAAAGAAATATCCTTACCCTTGCCGGGGCGCGGCTGCTGTTCGCTGCCGCAGAGCCGCACACCTACGAAGCAGTAAAGGCGGTTTTCAAATGTGCCGATACGGAGTTTACCGCCACGGGAAAGACGGTGCTTTGCGGCGGCTGGAAAGACCTTGAAAAGCGGTACCGGGCGACGCTGAAAACCAAACCCGACGCCGAGGACGACGGGGACGGAAACGTGCTGCCGGACTTCACCGAGGGACAGCAGTTTGACCGTCCCGGCGTAAAGGTAACGGCACACGATACCACACCCCCGAAGCAGCACACCGAAGCGACCTTGCTTTCCGCTATGGAACGCGCCGGGAATGAGGAAACCAACGAGGACGCGGAACGCCGGGGGCTTGGCACTCCCGCCACCCGCGCCGCCGTCATTGAAAAGCTGGTGAAATCCGGCTTTGTGGAGCGCAAGGGCAAGCAGCTTATCCCCACCAAAAGCGGCAACAACCTTGTGTGCGTCCTGCCGGACACGCTGACAAGCCCGCAGCTTACCGCTGAATGGGAAAACGCCTTGACGCTGATCGCAAAGGGACAGTCTGACCCGGACAGCTTCATGCAGGGCATTGAGGATATGACGCGGGAGCTGGTGAAAACCTATCCTTTCCTTTCCGACGAACAAAAAGACCTGTTCAAAGAGGAAAAGCCCACGCTTGGCAAATGCCCCCGCTGCGGCTGCCCCGTCCATGAGGGCAAGAAAAACTATTACTGCTCTAACCGGGACTGCGGCTTTGTCATGTGGAAGAACGACCGATTTTTTGAGGAACGCAAAACCGCCTTTACCCCGAAGATCGCCGCCGCGCTCTTGAAATCCGGCAAGGCGAAAGTCAAGGGCTTGTATTCCCCGAAAACAGGCAAGACCTACGACGGAACGGTACTTTTAGCCGATACGGGCGGCAAATACGTCAACTACCGTATTGAGGTACAGAAGAAATAAAGAAACTTACGCAGCAAGCATAGGAAAGGGGTACCCTTTCCGTCAAAAGCCCCGTCCTGCTACCATAGCCGGACGGGGCTTTTCTGCTTGTTGGGATAGTCCCAAACCCTTATATAACGCAAAACGAAAGGAGCGACCGAATGAGCGAAACATTTTCAATCTTGATTGACAGCCGCAGCCGCTTTGAAACCGGGCAACCGGGCGGCGTGTGGCTCTCTATGCCGACGACCACCGAGCAGCTTCACGCGGCTATGGAAAGCGTCGGTATCAGCGCGGAAAACCCGCAGGACTTTTTTATCAATGGCTTTGCAAGCACCGAGGACATACCCTTTGACGTGCCGCTTGACGTGATACAGCGCGGCAGCATGGACGAGCTGAACTACTTAGGCAAGCAGCTTGAACTTCTCTTTGACGACGACCGGGAAAAATTCGCGGCGGCGGTCACGCTGGGCGAGTACGCCGGGAGCGTGAAAGACCTTATCAACCTTGCACAAAACCTTGACTGCTACTGGATTTATCCCACCGTCCAAAGCGAAGAAGATTACGGCTATTATCTGATCGACGAGCTGGACGAAATGGAGCTGCCCGAAGAAGCAAAAAAGTATTTCATGTATGAGGAATACGGGCGGGACGCCGCTATCAATGACGGCGGCAGATTTACCGAGCAGGGCTATATCTACAACAACAAAAACACCTTTACGGAGTGGTACGACGGGCGCGACGTGCCGGAGGAATACCGCGTTATGAGCTACCCGCAGCCGCCCACGCGCCCCGACCCGTCAAAGGTGGAAATGGACGCCGCGCCACCCCTTGCGGAGCAGACGCAGGAGCCGCCGCAGCCTATCCCCGTTAAGCCGATTGTCCTTACCGCAGAGAAGCCCGCCGACAAACTGAAAGAGATCACCGACCGCTTGGAGCAAGGTATCACAGAATTATTTGAAAGTGAACGCTTCAAGGAATATCTGCGCGTCATGTCCAAATTCCATAATTACAGCTTCAACAATACGCTGCTTATCGCCATGCAGAAGCCGGACGCTTCCCTTGTGGCTGGCTTTTCCGCATGGAAAAATACCTTTCAGCGCAACGTCCTAAAGGGTGAAAAAGGTATCCGTATTCTTGCCCCGTCGCCGTATAAGGTGACACGGGAAGTTGAGAAGATAGACCCGCAGACACAAAAGCCCGTGATCGGCGCGGACGGCAAGCCCGTCACGGAAACAAAAGAAATCACTATCCCCGCGTTTAAGGTGGTATCTGTCTTTGACGTTTCGCAGACCGAGGGCAAGGAGCTTCCCGATATTGCCGTTGATACGCTGACGGGTGACGTGGAGCAATACAAGGACTTTTTCGCTGCCCTTGAAAAAACGTCCCCTGTCCCTATCGGCTTTGAGAAGATCGAGGGCGGCGCACACGGCTATTATCACTTGGAGGAAAAGCGGATTGCCATTGACGAGGGCATGAGCGAGTTACAGACCCTAAAGACCGCTATCCATGAGATCGCCCACGCGAAGCTGCACGATATTGACCTTAACGCACCCTTAGAGGAATTGCAAAACCGCCCCGACCGCCGCACCCGCGAAGTCGAAGCGGAAAGCGTCGCCTATACCGTGTGCCAACACTACGGGCTTGATACGTCGGACTATTCTTTCGGCTATGTCGCCGGGTGGAGCAGCGGGCGCGAGCTTGCCGAGCTGAAAAGCTCTCTTGAAACTATCCGCAGCACCGCCGCCGAGATCATCAACAGCAT
>JAFLUH010000076.1 GCA_022508895.1 Oscillospiraceae bacterium | reverse complement strand
TCGGGGCTTCGCCGCCCCCTCGGCAAGCAGCACGCCCTACGTCACGCAACCGCAGCGCCCTGCCGACCGCAGGGCTTTTTCTTTTTCCCGCCTCACACTTTTTGCAAGACAAATAACAATATTCCTGCAAAACCCTATCTCATCCGTACCGTCCGTCACCGACTCAACCTCAAATTTCCCGCTCAAAATCAAGCCTGTACACCTTGATTTTGTTAAAAACCCACAAAAACTTCCACAAAAACACCTCAAAATATCTACACCAAATTTTGCAATTTTCAAAACAAAATCTTGCATTTCCCCTCAACCCGTGCTATACTATACTTACACAACACACAGGAAAGGGGCAGCAAAATGGCACACCAAAAACAAACCCTCTATTCACCCTCCTTCGAGCACGACAACTGCGGAATAGGCGCAGTTGTGAACATCAAGGGCAAGCGCTCTCACAAGGCGCTGGAGAACGCCCTCACCATCGTGGAGACTCTTGAGCACCGTGCAGGCAAGGACGCCGAGGGCAAGACAGGCGACGGCGTAGGCATACTCCTGCAAATCTCACATAAATTCTTCAAAAAAGCCGCCGCCAAAGAAGGCATAGAGCTTGGAGCCGAGCGTGACTACGGCATCGGAATGTTCTTCTTCCCGCAAAGCGAGCTTGCCCGCAATCAGGCGAAAAAGATGTTCGAGATAATAGTCGATAAGGAGGGCTTGGAGGTGCTGGGCTGGCGCAGGGTGCCTGCAGTTCCCGAGGTCTTGGGACAGCGTGCCGCAGAGTGTATGCCCTGCATAATGCAGTGCTTCATAAAGCGCCCCGCCGACGTTGGCAGAGGATTAGACTTCGACCGCAAGCTGTACGTTGCAAGGCGGGTTTTCGAGCAGAGCAACGAGGATACCTACGTCGTATCCCTCTCCAGCCGCACGATAGTATACAAGGGAATGTTCCTTGTGCAGGATCTGCGCAGGTTCTTCCCCGACCTGCAGGACAAGGACTACGAGACTGCCATAGCCATGGTACACTCCCGCTTCTCCACCAACACAAACCCAAGCTGGCAGCGTGCCCACCCCTACCGCATGATAGTCCACAACGGCGAGATAAACACCATCAAGGGCAATGCCGACAAGATGCTTGCCCGTGAGGAGACAATGAAGTCCGAGCACCTGAAAGGCGATTTGGATAAAGTTATCCCCGTTGTAAACACCGAGGGCAGCGACTCCGCAATGCTGGACAACACTCTTGAATTTTTGGTAATGAGCGGCATGGAGCTGCCTCTTGCGGTGATGATAACCATCCCCGAGCCTTGGGACAACAACGAGACCATCAGCAAGGCAAAGCGTGATTTCTACCAGTATTACGCCACAATGATGGAGCCGTGGGACGGCCCCGCATCGATACTGTTCTGCGACGGCGACATAATGGGCGCTGTCCTTGACAGAAACGGTCTGCGCCCCTCCCGCTATTACATAACAAAGGACGGCTTCCTTATCCTTTCCTCTGAGGTAGGAGCACTTGAGATAGACCCCTCCGCCATCGCCCAAAAGGAACGTCTCCGCCCCGGCAAAATGCTGCTTGTTGACACCGTTCAGGGCAGGGTGATAGACGACGACGAGCTTAAAGAGAGCTACGCCGCAAGACAGCCCTACGGCGAGTGGCTGGACAGCAATCTGGTGCAGTTGTCCGAGCTGAAGATACCCAACATGAAGGTGGAGAACCACGACCATGAGGAGCGCAAGCGCCTGATGAAGGCCTTCGGCTACACCTACGAGGACCTGATGACAAGTATCCTTCCAATGGCAAAGACAGGCTCCGAGAGCATTGCCGCCATGGGTACCGACAGTCCCCTTGCCGCGCTTTCCGATCAACCCCAGCCACTCTTCAACTATTTTAAGCAGCTCTTTGCACAGGTAACAAACCCGCCGATAGACGCTATCCGTGAGGAAATAGTCACCTCCACCACCGTCTACATAGGCGAGGACGGCAACATTTTAGAGGAACGCCCCGAAAACTGTCAGGTAATAAAAATCAAGAACCCCATACTCACCAACACCGACATGCTGAAGATAAAAAACATGAATATCCCAGGCTTCAAGGTGGCGGTGATACCCATGCTTTACTACAAGAACACGTCGCTTAAAAAGGCGCTTAACAGGCTTAATCTTGAAGCGGACAAAGCCCACGGCGAGGGCGCAAGCATACTGATCTTGTCGGACAGAGGCGTTGACGAAAACCACGTTGCAATTCCCTCTCTCCTTGCGGTTTCCGCACTTCACCAGCACCTTGTCGTAACGAAAAAGAGGACTTCCCTTGCAGTGATATTGGAAAGCGGCGAGCCCAGAGAGGTGCACCATTTCGCAACACTTTTAGGCTACGGCGCAAGCGCGGTGAACCCCTATCTTGCGCAGGAGGCAATACAGAGCCTTATCGCCCGTGACCTGCTGGACAAGGACTACTACGCCGCAGTGAACGATTATGTCAGCGCAGTGCTTCACGGCATAGTAAAGATAGCCTCCAAAATGGGCATAAGCACCATACAGTCCTACCAAGGCTCACAGATATTCGAGGCGATAGGTATCAGCAAGGAGGTCATCGACACCTACTTCACAGGCACGGTAAGCCGTGTTGAGGGCGTTACCCTGAAAGACATAGAGCGCAACGCAGACCGTCTCCACACCATGGCATTTGATCCGTTAGGATTAAATGTAGACGACTCCCTTGACAGCAGAGGCAGCCACAAATTCAGAAGCGGACAGGAGGAGCACCTGTACAACCCTCAGACTATTTACTTATTGCAGCAGGCGGTAAGAACAGGCGATTATCAGCTTTACAAGCAGTATTCCAAGCTGATAAACGAGGAAATGTCACCGGTAAATCTCCGTGGACTGATGGACTTCAGCTTCCCCGACGAGGGCATAGACATAAACGAGGTGGAGAGCGTTGACGAAATAGTACGCCGCTTCAAGACGGGCGCAATGAGCTACGGCTCCATTTCGCAGGAGGCACACGAAGCCCTTGCGATTGCCATGAACACCCTCCACGGACGTTCAAATTCGGGAGAGGGCGGCGAGAGCCTTGACCGCCTGGAGAGCAGGGGCACCAAGAACGACCGCTGCTCCGCCATCAAGCAGGTAGCGTCGGGACGCTTCGGCGTTACCTCAAAGTACCTCACCAGCGCCGAGGAAATTCAGATAAAAATGGCGCAGGGCGCAAAGCCCGGCGAGGGCGGACACCTGCCGGGCAAAAAGGTGTACCCGTGGATAGCCAAGACCCGTCATTCCACCCCCGGTGTTGGTCTTATCTCCCCGCCCCCTCACCACGACATTTACTCTATCGAGGACTTGGCGCAGCTTATCTACGACCTGAAAAACGCCAACAAGGACGCACGGATAAGCGTCAAGTTAGTGTCCGAGTGCGGCGTAGGCACCGTTGCGGCAGGCGTTGCAAAGGCAGGCGCAGCGGTGATACTCATAAGCGGTTACGACGGCGGCACCGGCGCCGCTCCCAGAAACTCCATCTACAACGCAGGACTGCCGTGGGAGCTTGGACTTGCAGAGGCGCACCAGACCCTCATTATGAACGGCTTGCGCAGCAAGGTCGTTATCGAGACGGACGGCAAGCTGATGACGGGACGTGACGTGCTTGTTGCGGCATTGCTTGGCGCAGAGGAGTACGGCTTCGCCACCGCTCCGCTGGTAACGCTGGGCTGCGTTATGATGAGAGTGTGCAACTTGGACACCTGTCCCTTCGGCGTTGCCACACAAAATCCCGAGCTTAGAAAACGCTTTGCGGGAAAACCAGAGTACGTCATCAACTTCATGAGATTCGTTGCGGAAGAATTGCGTGAATATATGGCAAGGCTTGGCGTGCGCACCGTTGACGAGCTGGTGGGCAGGGTTGACCTTATCAAGCGCAGGAGCGGTCTTGACAGTCACGGTGCAGAGCTTGACCTGTCAAGGATAATCGCTCCCGACGAAGAATTTGTTTCGGAAGAAGTCAGGTACAAAGACAAGCAGCTTTACGATTTTCAGCTTGAAAAGACGGTGGACGAAAAGGTATTGCTGAAAGAATTTTCCGCAAATATCAAGAGCGGAAAACCCAAGACCGTCAATATAAAAATAAAGAATACCGACCGTACCTTGGGTACGATTCTGGGCAGTGAGATAACCAAAAAATATCACGACACCCTTGCGGACGACACCTTCAGGGTAATCTGCCACGGCGCAGGCGGTCAGAGCTTCGGCGCATTCATTCCAAACGGTTTAACGCTTGAACTGGTGGGCGACAGCAACGACTACTTCGGCAAAGGTCTGTCGGGCGGCAAGTTAGTTGTCTACCCTCCTGCGGTCAGCACCTTCAAGGCGGAGGACAACATAATCATCGGCAACGTGGCTCTCTACGGCGCCACAAGCGGCAAAGCCTTTATCAACGGCGTTGCAGGCGAGCGCTTCTGTGTAAGGAACAGCGGCGCAACAGCCGTCGTTGAGGGCGTAGGCGACCACGGCTGCGAGTACATGACAGGCGGCCGTGTGGTAGTTCTCGGCAAGACGGGCAAAAACTTTGCGGCGGGCATGAGCGGCGGCATCGCCTATGTGCTGGACGAGGACAGAGATCTTTACCTGAAGCTGAACAAGGAAATGGTAAGCAGCGGCGAGGTCAGGGAAAAGTACGATATAATCGAGCTGAAAGAGCTGATAGAGCAGCACTTCGCCGCAACAAATTCCGAAAAGGCAAAGAGGATACTGGACAGCTTCGAGGAATACCTGCCGAAATTCAAGCGCATAATTCCTCACGATTACAAGCAGATGACCGCCGCAATACTGAGCTTCGAGGAAAAAGGACTTACCAGCGAGCAGGCGCAGATAGAAGCCTTTTACAGCATCGTAAACGGAAAGGGGGCAAACTGAGATGGGAAAGCCTACGGGATTTCTTGAATATGTGAGGGAGAATGGGTCGGCTGTCTCTCCCAATGAACGCATAGAAAACTACAACGAGTTCCACACCCCCCTTTCCCGTGAAAAGCAGCAGCTGCAGGGCGCAAGGTGCATGGAGTGCGGCGTGCCCTTCTGTCAGTCGGGAATGGTGATAGGCGGCATGGTAAGCGGCTGCCCCTTGAACAACCTTATCCCCGAGTGGAACGACCTTATCTTTACAGGCAACTGGGAGCAGGCTTACCACAGGCTGCGCAAGACCAACAATTTCCCCGAATTTACGGGACGTGTCTGCCCTGCGTTATGCGAGGCGGCGTGCACCTGCGGCGTTCACGGCGACCCCGTTTCCGTGAAGCAGAACGAATACGGCATAGTGGAGTACGCCTATGAGAACGGCGCTGCAAAGGCTCATATCCCCGAAGTAAGAACGGGGAAGAAAATCGCTGTCGTAGGCTCGGGACCGTCGGGACTTGCGGCGGCTGACCAGCTCAATCAGCGGGGGCACTCCGTTACCGTTTTCGAGAGAAGCGACAGGGTGGGCGGTCTGCTTATGTACGGTATCCCCAACATGAAGCTGGAAAAGCACGTTATTGAGCGCAGAGTTGAGATAATGAAGCAGGAGGGCATCACCTTCGAGACAGGGAAGAATATCGGTGAGAATGTGGAGGCAAAGGAATTGCTGAATGATTTCGACATCGTTATTCTTGCCTGCGGCGCTTCTCAACCCCGTGACATAACCGCCGAGGGACGTGACGCAAAGGGCATTTACTTTGCGGTGGATTTCCTCACTTCGACTACGAAAAGCCTGCTGGATAACGACCTTGCGGAAGGCAGCTTTATCAGCGCAAAAAACAAGCACGTCGTAATAATCGGCGGCGGCGACACGGGCAACGACTGCGTGGGCACCGCCGTCCGCCACGGTGCAAAGAGCGTTTTGCAGTTAGAGATGATGCCCAAGCTGCCCGACGGGAGAGCCGAGGACAATCCGTGGCCTCAGTGGGCGAGAGTGTGCAAGACCGACTACGGACAGGAGGAGGCGGCGGCAGTGTTCGGCGCTGACCCCAGAGTTTATCAGACCACCGTCAAGGAATTTGTCAAGAATAAAAAGGGCGAGCTGAAAGAGCTTGTGCTGGTGAAGTTAGAGGCGGTGAAGGACAAGAAAACGGGGCGGCTGTCCATGAAAGAGGTCAAGGGCAGCGAGTACACCGTGCCTGCGGATTTAGTGCTTATTGCGGCAGGCTTTACGGGCAGCGAAAGCTATGTCACCAAGGCGTTCGGCGTGGAGACCGACGGCAGGAGCAACGTGAAAACACAAGCGGGACGGTATGCCACAAACGCAGATAAAGTATTTGTCTGCGGCGATATGCACAGAGGGCAGTCCCTTGTGGTGTGGGCGATACGAGAAGGGCGTGAATGTGCAAGAGAGGTGGATAAAACGCTGCTGGGATATACTAACCTGTAGACAGTGTACGGTGCACGGTTGCAGTGCGGCTTCGCCGCATATTTAAAATAGCGGCTGCTGTTTGCAGCCGTTTTTTGTCAGAATTTGCATAAGGCAGGTTGGGTCTTTATTATTGACAAATGTCGAATGTTAGGGTATACTTTTTTCAGCGAAAAAATTACAAGGAGTACGCAAATGACAAATGCTCTGAAAAAAATAACGGCTGTCCTGCTGGCTGCGTCCGTGGCGGCTGCCGTCACCTCCTGCTCAAAAAGCGAGGAGCTCCCGCAGGAACAAACTCCGGATATCGCACAGACTGCCTCGGCGACTGCCGCCGACGAGCCGGAAACTCAGGAGACGACCACTGCCGATACGACGACTACCACCGCTGTCACCGACGATACGACCACCTCCACCTCCGCCGAGACTTCCGAAACGACGACGGCTCCGCCTCCCGTTACCACGACCGTGCCGCCTGTCACGACCACCACTACAGCCGCCACGACAACAACCACCACAGCCGCCACGACAACAACTACAACTACGACTACGACTACCACTACCACGACTACGACCACCGCTTCTTCGTCCGTTTCTCCCGAGGAAATGGCGGAGGAGGTGTTCCTGCTGGTAAATCAGATAAGGGCGGAGTACGGCTTGCCCGCCTATAAAAAGATGGACGCACTTACAGCTGCGGCAGGTAAGCGTGCCGAAGAAATATCTGCCTTTTACAGCCACAGCCGTCCCAACGGCAGCGGATTTTATACCGTGCTTGCGGAATACAGTCTGAATTACAGCACGGCAGGCGAGAACATTGCCGCAGGTCAGAGAACTGCGCAGGCAGTAGTGAACGCTTGGATGGCAAGCACACATGGACACCGTGAAGCCATACTCAGCAGCGATTATCAGTATATGGGCGTAGGCTTTGTCCAGCTCAGCGGGAATGACGCTCAGGGCTATCGTTACTACTGGGTGCAGGAGTTCTTTACACCGATGTAAAAACGAGCCTGCCATCAGACGTATTTGCAGCAACAAAAAACGACCCTCGCTTTAAGCGGGGGTCGTTTATATGTCAGGGCTTACGCCTCCAGATACACGTCCTCGAAGTCGGAGACGGTCACGTCGTGCTTTACTCTGTCTCTTACCTCGGCTTTTTTTGCGTTGTTGAAGCGGTCAAGCGTGCCTGCCAGATAGCCGGTCACACGGCGGATACGCTGAAAGGGAGTGGTATCGTAATGATACTCTATATCGACAAAATCATCGTCAACGACGGTGATGTTCATTTCGTTGATGCGCTTTTCGGGGTAGAGGGTCCTTGCTCTCTGAACGTAGGCTTCCTTTTCGGCGTCGCTGAGCGTACCGCCTATGACGTTTACTTTTATCATCTTTGTCTCCCTTTCTTTTGCCTTATTTTGTTGTACGTTTTGTATTATACCACAACATGATGTACTATGCAATATCTTTTTTGCATATTTTCTTGTCCGAAAATTTGTAAAATTTGCCATGAAACTTTATTAAAAATGCACAGCAGCTTGCATAGCAAACGGCTGTGCAGTGTATAACGCTTTACCAAAAGCAATTTATTGTGACTGATAAAGCTTGTCCTCATATTCACGGAACAGAAGCTGCACATTCAGGTTGCCGTTTCTTGCTCTGATCTTGTCTATCATTTCCTTCTGGTTGCAGTCCTTTTTCAGCTCTATATAGTACACCGTCTCAAAAAGTGAGCCGAAATCCACCGTCTTTACTTTTTTCAGCTTGTAGGAAAGGGTGTATTCCTCCAGAACGTCGGTGAGCAGGTTCTGGTAGTCGAGATTTTCGGGGACGGTCACTTTAAGTATCATGTGGTCGTTTTTGGGAACTGCATAGCGGAACACCTCCATAAACACCGTCACCAGCGCCAGAACTATTGTAAACAGTGCAGCGTAGGCGATGTACCCAAGGCCCAGCGCAAGACCTGCCGCAAGGGTGAAGAAGATGTAGGTGATGTCCTTGGGGTCGGCGGGGGCGCTTCTGAAGCGGATTATGGTGAAGGCTCCCGCAAGGCTGAAGGCTCTTGCCACGTTGTCCCCGATAAGCAGGATTATCACTGCGATTATCACGGGGAGCATTACAAGCGTTATTGCAAAGGAGGGAGCAAAGCCTGTTTTCTTGTGGGTGAGTATGTAGACGATGCTTATCATAAAGCCCAGCACAAGGGAGCACCCAAGCAGTATCAGCATTGAGACGGGGGTAAGTCCGTCATCGATGATAGAAGAAAAAATATTTTCCATTGTTGTAACCTCGTCTTGTAGTTTTTAGAAATATTTATACGGCGGCGGTCTGCCTTTCGCCTTCGGCGAGCATGAGCTTGTACTCTGCGCCGATCTTGCTGAAGCCTTGGCTGTATATTTTCAGCTCCGACAGTGTGCGGGCAAGGAAAAGAGGAACGGCGCCCGAAAATTTTACCTCCATCAGCCATGTGTCGTGGGGCAGCAGAAAATGCCCGTAGCTGCCATGGGACAGGCTCAGGTCGCTGCGCCGTGCCTGAAGATCGCAGTCGAGGGTGATACGCAGGCTCCTGTCCTCTGCGCCGAACATGGCGATACGGTCGTAGCTGACATAGGCATAGGGGGTGACGGGATTGTTTCTGACGAACCAGTCTATCTCGCTGAGCACCTGAAGGTCGGTGTAGCTTGACAGGCGGGGCTTTACGCCGTTTCCGAGGTAGTCCTTTGCCTGACCGTATGTAAGCGCAGTGCGGCGCTTGCTGACGATGCCGCCTATCTTTCTTTTCAGCTCAAGGAACACCCTGTCGTGATCGGAGGAGGGGGTGCCGTAGCTGCGCAGTCTCAGCTTTTCCTTGTAGTAGGGCTTTGCGGCGGAGCGGCGCAGCACCTCGTTGTCGGGGGTGTCGAAGTAGATGTTGCATATCCTGTAGGCGCCGTCCCTGCAGTGGGGGTCGAGGCGCAGGCTTCCCTCCAGGCTTTTCATCAGCGCCTGATACTGCTCACCGGTCAGCAGGAATTTTGTTTCTTTGCGGTTGAAGGTCTGAAGTTCCATTTTTGTCTCCACTTTTTTTCTTTGGGTGTTATTATATATTTCGTTTTTGTAGTTGATGGGGAGGTTTTGTGTAAAGTTTATGTGCGGGAGGAAAATGTTTGGAGAGGTGCGAGGCAGGGAGGGCAGTGCTTGCGAGGGGGCGGCGCAGCCGCCTTTTCACGGCTGTGCCGTGAAAATCAACGATTTGCGGAGCAAATAGGTGGGTCGT
>JAFLUH010000075.1:7448-9702 GCA_022508895.1 Oscillospiraceae bacterium | reverse complement strand
TATTAAAAGTTTTTGAAAGGGGGTTTGGGGGGAAAATTTTTTCAAAAATTTTCCAGCCCAATGGTATATATAGCTACGGCGTAAGCCGAGCGGGCGGGTGCGCTTTATTGAATTAAGGGTAGTTGTGAAGATTGAATTGGTGGAACTAAGTTATAGGGGGCGGGTGGGCGGGTGCAGGTGTGGCTTGGGGGGCAGCACGCAAAAGTGAGAGGCGGTGCCGCCTTATTCGCCCACAGCACCACAAATCAGGTCGGGACAGTGAGAGGTGAGCGCACAACGCTATAAGCCTGATTTACTGTGTACTCTGCATTGTGCACTGTACACTGTCAACTGCCGATTATCTTCAGCAGCTCCTTCAGCTCCTCCTCGTTCTTGCAGGATATCTCGAGGGTTATCTTATTCTTCTTAGGCGTTATCTTAACGGGGTGTCCTGTAAGGTTCTTCAGGCTTATCTCCGCCTCGGTGAAGAACGCAGGCACCGTTCTCTGCGCAGCCCTTTTGGGCTTCTCGTCCACCGCAGCCAGCTTTTCCAGCTGCCTTACGGATATCTGCCCGCCTGCCGCCTTATGCGCCAGCTCCAGCTTCTTCACGTCATCGCCGACTGACAGCAGCACCTTGCAGTGCCCTGATGACAGCTTGCCCTGCCGTGCCAGCTCCTGCACCTCCTCGGGCAGCTCAAGCAGCCTTATGGAGTTAGCGATGGAGGAACGAGCCTTGCCGACGCTTGCCGCTATCTCCTCCTGCTTGAAGCCGTACTTTTCCGCAAGCTGCTTGTAGCCGTTGGCTTCTTCGATGGGGTTAAGGTCTTCTCTTTGCAGGTTCTCTATAAGCGCTATCTGCGCCGTTTCGGAGTCGGAAAGCTCCATTATCCTGACGGGGACTTCGCTTAAACCCGCAATTTTAGCGGCTCTCCACCGCCTTTCACCTGCCACTATCTGGTAAGCGCCCTTATACTCCCTCACCGTAAGCGGCTGAATAACGCCGTGCTTGGTGATGGATTGAGCAAGCAGGTTGAGCTGCTCAGGGTCAAAATCACGGCGGGGCTGCTCACGGTTAGGCTCGATGTCGCCTATCTTCATGGTGGTTATCCCGTTATCTGAGCCTTCGGAGAAAAGCCCTGCGCCGTCGTCAAATATGCTGTCGAACTTGCTGCCTAAGCCTGACTTCTTTGGCATAATCATCAATCCTTTCTCTGTTGCCGTTTACTGTGTTATAACATTTTCTCAGCCGTCACAGCCCGTTTAAGTACCTCCGCCGCCAGCTTCCTGTACGCCTCTGCGCCCTTTGAGGCGGGGTCGTAGTATGTAATGGGCTCGCCGTGGCTGGGCGCCTCGGATATTTTTACGTTGCGGGGTATCTCGGTCTTGAATATGGTATCGGGCGGGAAATTCTGTTTTATGTGCTCCATCACTTCCCTGTTCACCGTAAGACGCTTGTCCAGCATGGTGAACACGATGCCCATTACCTGCAAGCCCTTGTTGGTGCTGCTTTTCACCCGCTTTACCGTAGCAAGCAGCTCCGCAACTCCCTCAAGGCTGTAGGGCTCACACTGCATGGGAATGATTATCCTGTCGCAGGCGGAAAGCCCGTTCAGCGCCAGCACGCCCAGCGACGGCAGGCAGTCGATTATAATGATGTCATAGTCGTCCTTTACCTGCAGGATAGCCTTTTTAAGCTGAAGCGTCTTATTCTCAAAGGCGGCTAAGCGAAGCTCACCCTCCGCCAATGTCTGCGTAGCAGGCAATACCCACACGTTTTTACAGCCTGAGCTGACAATAGCCTCGGCGGGTCTTACTTCACCCATTATCACGTCGTAGGTGGTGTATTTCAGCTCCTTTTTGCTCATTCCGATGCCGGAGGTGGCGTTGCCCTGAGGGTCAAGGTCCACCAGAAGCACCTTCTTGTTTTTCTGCCCGATAGCTGCGGCAAGGTTTACGGCGGTGGTGGTCTTTGCAACGCCGCCTTTCTGGTTCACAACAGAAATTACAGTGCCCATTTTTGACCGTCCTTTTCCAGAATTTTACGTTGTGAATATAGTATATCATAATTTGTCAAAAAAATAAACCCCAATTTGTAAGAAAGGGGTTATAAATTTAATCAATTTGAGCGGAGTTTACAGTGCAAAATGCACAGTAGTTTGCGGCTTTGCCGCAAACTACGATCCAACGATGCTCGAATTCCCCTTATGGGAATTCGTTTTGCTCCGCAAAACCGCATCATTGGACGCGTAGTACGCCTACGGTAAATGGCGCTG
>JAFLUH010000075.1:0-7348 GCA_022508895.1 Oscillospiraceae bacterium | reverse complement strand
CGCAAAACCGCATCATTGGACGCGTAGTACGCCTACGGTAAATGGCGCTGATTTGGGGGTCGTGTTCTACGTGGAACACCGCTTGCAAACCCTTTATTTAAGCGGAATTTTTACCGTATACTCCACCCCTTCGCTGGTATTTCTCTTTTCCGCCTCGCACCTTATCCCTGCGGTTTTCATCGCCTCCACCATGCGGTTAAAGCTGTTTATGTACAGACCAATGGTGTTCATGGGGTCGGTGCGGTCGATTATTTTGGGCTTGGGCTTGGCGTCCCTCTCCCTCTGCTCTAAAAGCATATCTATGTAGCGGTCGGTCTGGGTGCTGTTGAGCTGTTTGAGGTAGATTTCCCGTATCGCCCCCTCCCTCAGCTCCTCGGGCAGCCTGAGCAACGCCCGTGCCTGCCGCTCGTTGAGCCCGTATTTCAGCACCATCGCCTTGTCCTCGTTGCGAAGGCGGAGCAGTCTCAGCTTGTTCGCCACGGTGGACTGGGCAATGCCGAGGCGTGAGGCGGCGTCCTCCTGAGTTAATCCGTAGTGCTCTATCAGCCGCTTTATGGCGAGGGCTTCTTCAAGATAGTTCAGGTCTGCGCGCTGTATGTTCTCCATTATCGCCAGCACCGCCGACTCCCTGTCCTCCCGCTCCAGCACTATGCAGGGCACCGATTCAAGGTTCACCAGCTTCGCCGCCCTGAGCCGCCGCTCCCCTGCGATAAGCTGGTACCCCTCGGGCGTTTTGCGGACGATAAGCGGCTGCATTATCCCGTTCTGCTGTATGCTCACCGCAAGCTGGGCAAGAGCGTAGTCGTCGAAATAGGCTCGGGGCTGGGCGGGATTGGGCTGTATCGCCGACGTGGGCAGGCTCAGCACACTGTTCACCACTTGCTCGGACTGTTTCTGAAAAAGCATTTGCGTCCCCCTTTCGTGTCTCGGCGTTTATGTATTATCACCTTTAATTATACCTTTTGGGGAATGCTTTTCAAGGAGAAATTTACGGGATTATCTGACGGTGTGCGAGGGTGTTCGGTGTTTTGCGGCAGGGTTTGACGGGTTTTTCCGAGGGTGAGGGCGGATTTTGGGGGAATTGGGCGGGTTTGGGGATAAGAAAAGCCGCCCTGACCGTGGGTCAGAACGGCATTATTATCGCTGTTTTTTGCGTTTTACACTTTCTTCAACCACACCTCAAAGCACCCGTCATCACATTTGACACGAATGCAGTCAATGCCGAAAAACTTGATTCGGTAAATCTCACCTGTGTGTATAAAGTCGCCTGCATATATTCCTGTGACACCTTCGGGCAGAGGATAATACATATTAAAATATGTCCCCGGGGAATAAGCGACAAATAATGTTTCCGAATCATCATCGGTCTTTATTGTTGCAGTAAAGGTCTCAGTATCCAGAACAAAGCTTCCGTCTTCATTTGCCCATGTTCCTTCAAAATACGGGGCTTCCTGTTTAATGAAAAACCACAATACCGATAATATCAAAAAAGCTCCGTACAGAACACCGCATACAATAAGTAAAAGCTGTCCGACTTTTTTATTAAACAGTATCATAACTTTCTTCTGTCAACTCCTCTCAAACACCACAAGTCGTCTCCCATCACCCTTGGGCAACGAGTAGCACGTCTCCTGCACCTTCTCCATTCTCAGCTTCCCCAGCGCCTTCTGCACCTCTCCCTGCTCCTCCTCCGCCGAGCCTCGCAGCGCAGCAAACCGTCCGCCCTTTCTCAGGAACGGGCAGGCGTACCCCAGCAGCAGAGGCAGGCTCCCCACCGCTCTGGCTGTCACCATATCATAGCCGCCCTTATACCCGTCTTTGCGGCACAGCTCCTCCGCTCTGCCGTGAATTATCTCAGCTTTCAGCTCCAGCCTTTCCAGCAGCTGCTGCAAGTAGACCGTCCGCTTCTGCTGTGCGTCAAGCAGCGTAAACCGCAGGTCGGGGCGGTATATCATCATAGGCACTGCGGGAAAGCCCGCTCCCGTGCCGATGTCAAGGCATTTTGCTCCGCTCTGCACCTCCGTCAGGGTCAAGGGCAGCACCGAATCTATCAGGTGCTTTCCGATTATCCCTTCCCTGTCCCGTATTGCAGTGAGGTTCACCTTTTTGCAGTACTCCTGCAAAAAGCCTATGAGCGTGTCCATCTGCAAAAGCTGCTTTTCCGTCAGCTCTATCCCCGCCTTTGCAAAACGCTGTTTTATATCTTCAAGCATTATAATCTCCTAAATTCGCTGTATAAAAGAGTTTGCTAAGATGTTCCATGTGGAACATCTTCGTTAAACCGTATTGGTATCTGTTTAGCAGTTGCCATTTTAAAACTGCGCCCGCAGGGCGCTCCACCACTGTGTACTGTTCACTGTACACTGTCAACTATATAACTGTGTTACTTTTGCGTCAGCAAAAGTAACACGGTTATATCAGCGGGGTTCACCCCGCTGATACGGCTCGCCTGTCCGATGTTCAGCGGGCGGTACCTGTTCAGCTTCTCCTGCGCTTCAAGGCGCAGACCCTTCACGGTGGTGTAGTCGATATCTGGCGGCAGCCTGCGGCTTTCCAGCTTGCGCATCTGCTCCACCTTCTCCCTTTGCGCCTCGATGTACCCTGCGTACTTCACCTGTATTTCCAGCTTGTTTATCAGGCCCAGCGGCAGCTCGGGAGCTTCGCCGTCAAACTGCGCCAGCGTGCAGTAATCCACCTGCGGTCTTTTCAGCAGCTCGATAAAGCGCACTCCCGTTGCTATCGGTGTTGTTCCGCAGTCTGTGAGGGCTTTGTTCAGCTCCTCGGTGGGCTTCAGGGTGGTTTTCTCTATCCGCTTCAACTCTCCCTGCACCTTGTCCCGCATATCGCAGAAGAAAGCGTAGCGTTTATCGGGCAGCAAGCCCACCGCCTTTCCTATCTCCGCCAGCCGCTCGGGGGCGTTGTCCTGTCTGAGCAGCAAACGGTACTCGCTGCGGCTGGTCATCATGCGGTAAGGCTCATTGCAGCCCTTTGTCACAAGGTCGTCTATCAGGGTGCCGATGTAGCTGCTGTCCCTTGGGAGTATCAGCATTTCCTCGTTTTTGCAGTATTTTGCGGCGTTTATGCCTGCTATCAGTCCCTGCGCCGCCGCTTCCTCATAGCCGCTGGTGCCGTTGAACTGACCTGCGCCGAAAAGACCGTGTATCTTCTTGAACTCCAGCGTAGCGAACAGCTCAAGGGGGTCGATACAGTCGTACTCTATGGCGTAGGCGGGGCGCATTATCTCCACCTTTTCAAGCCCTTTTATAGTCCGCAGGAACTCTATCTGCACGTCAAAGGGCAAGCTGGACGACATTCCCTGTAAGTAAAACTCGTCGGTGTCCAAGCCCATCGGCTCCACGAAAAGCTGGTGTCTTTCCTTGTCCCTGAACCTTACTATCTTGTCCTCTATGCTGGGGCAGTATCTCGGGCCTACGCCTTCTATCCGTCCTGCGTAAAGCGGAGAGCGGTGCAGGTTTGACAGTATCACCTCGTGGGTTTTTGCGTTGGTGTAGGTGACGAAGCAATCGGTTTTGTTTTCCAGAGGCAGGGTGTTGTCGAAGGAAAAGGGCGTTATAGGCTCGTCGCCTTTTTGTATCTCCATCTGCGAAAAGTCTATGCTTCTGCGGTGGACGCGGGCGGGGGTGCCTGTCTTGAAGCGTCTTAGCGCTATTCCCTTTGAATTAAGGTCTGCCGTGAGCTGAAGGGCGGGCATTACGTTGTCGGGGCCGCTTTGGTAGTTCAGCTCGCCTATGTGTATCCTGCCGCCTAAGTAGGTTCCCGTTGCAATAACTGCGGCTTTTACCCTGTATAAAGCTCCTAACCTTGACATAACGCCTGTAACCTTGCCGTTTTCGACAATTATTTCAGTTATTTCGTCCTGCTTTACCTCAAGGTTCTCCTGCGCTTCAAGGGCGGATTTCATGTAGGCGTGGTATTTCCTGCGGTCGCTTTGCACTCGCAGAGCGTGGACCGCAGGACCTTTGCCCTTGTTGAGGGTGCGGGACTGGATAAAGGTCGCGTCCGCCGCTTTGCCCATTTCGCCGCCTAATGCATCTATCTCGGAGACCAGCTGACCCTTGGCGGAGCCGCCTATGCAGGGGTTGCAGGGCATATTTGCCAGTGTGTCCAGCGACAGGCAGAAAAGCACTGTTTTCATGCCAAGCCGTGCCGAGGCAAGAGCGGCTTCTACACCTGCGTGACCGCCGCCGATTATTGCGATTTCGTAGTCGTAAGTGTTCATAATAAAATCCCTTTTAAAGAATTGGCGAGCGCAGCGAGCTATTAAAAAGTTTTGGAAAGGGGGTTAGGGGGAAAAGCCTTTTTCAAAAGGTTTTCCCCCTTGGTACGCAAAGCTGCGGCGCAAGCCGAGCGAAAAAGTGCGCTTTATTGGTTCAGGGGTAGTTGTAAAGAAAGATGTGCGCAGCTCGCAGTAAATCAAATTTGCTCTTTAAGGTCTGACTTAACACTGTGAACTGCTCTCCCCCGCTTGGCTACGCCACGGCACGGATGCCGTAGGTGTTCGCCCAAGGTGCGGCACGGATGCCGCACCCCAAGCGAACACCGTATTGCTGTATGTACCATTGGAGGAAAACTTTTTGAGCAAAAAGTTTTCCCCCAAACCCTCTTTCAAAAATTTTTAATAGCTCGCTTGCGCTCGCTAATTTTCTTTTTACGGCGCTTCACACCGTTTAATTATTCTTCGCTTTCTTCCTCGGCTTCTTCGCCGTCATCCGGCTCGTCAGGCGCAACGACCTCGCTCTGCTCCTCTAACTCGGCAGCCTTGATTTCTTCTTCGGAAGCCTGCTCCACCTGCTCCGTCTCCTGACTGTCGTCATGCTCGGTCCTCGTAAAGGCAACCACACGGCTGTCCCCATACAGGCGCATAACACGCACACCCGTAGCATACCGCCCCATAACACGCACATCGTTAGCGCGTATGCGGATAATAACGCCGTCGGTGTTTATCAGAATAACGTCATCGTCGGGACCCAGCGCACGGATACCGCACACATATCCCTTCTCCTCGCTGACCTTGTAGTTGAGTATACCGTAACCGCCCCGCTTCTGCACACGGTAGCCGGTGACCTTGCACCGCCGCCCCATGCCCTTGTCGGTAACGGTGAGCAGTGTCATATTCTCGTCATAAACCTTGCAGGCGCCCACGATATAGTCGTCGTCACGCAGCTTCAATGCACGAACGCCGTGAGCGGTCCTGCCCATCTTGCGTATATCCGTTTCAAGGAAGCATATCGCCATGCCGTTTCTTGTACCCACCATTATGTGAGCGTCGCCCTCGGTGAGGAACGCAGCGGCTATCTCGTCGCCCTCGTCCAAGCCGACGGCACGCAGTCCGCCCTTGCGCAGGTTCTTATATTCGGACAGCTGCGTCCGCTTTATCTTGCCCTGCTTGGTGACGCAGATGAAGTACTTGTTCTCGCCGAAGTCGGAGGTTTTCATCATGGCGGCGACCTGCTCGCCCTCGGACAATTGCAGCAGGTTCACGATATTGATACCCCTGCTCTGCCTGCCGCCCTCGGGTATCTCATAGCAGCGCAGCTTGTACATATTCCCCTGATTGGTAACGAACAGGATATCGTCGTGGCTTGAAGCAACGAACAGGTCCTCGATAAAGTCCTCCTCACGCTGCTTCATTCCCGTAACGCCCTTGCCGCCACGCTTTTGCAGGTTGTACACCTCCATGGACTGCCGCTTGATATAGCCTATGTTGGTGAAGGTGATAACGCTTTCCTCAACGGGGATAAGGTCCTCTATATCCACCTCCCCGCTTACGTCCTCGATAGACGTCCTGCGCTCGTCGCCGTACTTCTTCTTTATAACGTCAAGCTCTGCGGAAATTACCTCAAGCACCCTCTTTTCGTCGGAGAGAATGAACAGGTAGTCCTTTATCTTCCCCATCAGCTCCGCCAGCTCGTCCTCTATCTTCTCCCGCTCAAGACCCGTCAGCTGCCCTAAACGCATCTGCACGATAGCGTCCGCCTGCGCCGAGGACAGTCCCACCGTATGCTCAAACCGGATATCCGCATACTTCTCGTCCATTGCCCTGTGGAGCAGGTTGGATAAGTCAGCCTCCCTGAACCGCTCCATCAGCCTTTCCTTGCCCTCCTGCACCGTCTTGCTGGAACGCAGTATGGCAATCACCTCGTCGATATTGTCGATGGCAAGCATGAAACCCTGCAGGAGGTGCGCCCTGTCCTTCGCCTTTTCAAGGTCATAATTCGTCCTTCTGCGCACTACGTCCTTCTGGAAGTCGATGTAGTGGACTATCATATCCTTCAGGGTGAGTATCTTAGGCTCGCCGTTCACAAGGGCAAGCATGATAACGCCCACGGTGTCCTGAAGCTGGGTATAGTTGTACAGCTTGTTCAGCACCACGTTTGCGTTGGCGTCACGCTTCAATTCGAGTACTATCTTCATGCCGTTGCGGTCGCTTTCGTCACGCAGGGCGGATATCCCCTCTATCCGCTTGTCCCTCATAAGCATACCGATATTTTCCAGCAGTCTGCTCTTGTTCACCATGTAGGGTATCTCGGTGACTACAATGCGGGTGTGGGTGGACTCCTCCACTATCTCCGCTCTGCCTCTGAGGGTTATCTTGCCCCTGCCCGTCATGTATGCGCTTCTTATGCCTGCACGGCCCATGATTATTCCCCCCGTGGGGAAGTCGGGGCCCTGTATGGCGGACATAAGCTCCACGATAGACACGTCGGGGTTTTCTGTCACCATATTTATTGCGTCTATCACCTCACGGAGATTGTGGGGGGGTATATTTGTCGCCATGCCCACCGCAATGCCCACGCTGCCGTTTACCAGCAGATTCGGGAAGCGGCTTGGCAGCACCGTAGGCTCGGGGAGCTTATCGTCGTAGTTGGTGCCGAAATCGACGGTATTCTTGTTGATATCCGACATCATTTCGCCTGCAATCTTGCTCATGCGGGCTTCGGTGTAACGGTAAGCGGCGGGGGGGTCTCCGTCGATGGAGCCGAAGTTGCCGTGGCCGTCTACCAGCGGGTATCTCATGCTGAAGTCCTGCGCAAGTCTGACCATGGCGTCGTAGACTGACGCGTCGCCGTGGGGGTGGTACTTACCCAGCACCTCGCCTACCGTGTAGGCGCATTTTCTGTAGGGGTGCTCGTAGGTGTTGTTTGACTCGTCCATGGTGTAGATTATGCGGCGGTGGACGGGCTTGAAGCCGTCACGCACGTCGGGGAGGGCACGCTGGACGATTACCGACATGGAGTACTCTAAGAAGGATTTGCGCATTTCGGAGTCGAGATCGACCTGTATGAGTTTTTCGGTGGATTGCTGTTCGGACATGGTAAGCTCCTTT
>JAFLUH010000074.1 GCA_022508895.1 Oscillospiraceae bacterium | reverse complement strand
TTGGTGGGAGCTACAGGGCTCGAACCTGTGACCCTCTGCTTGTAAGGCAGATGCTCTCCCAGCTGAGCTAAGCTCCCAAGCAACGTTATTATTATACAGATTTTCGCCTTGATTGTCAACGACTTTTGGAAATTTTGTTACAAATTGTTAATATTTACAAATTTAAGACCAAAATTTGAAGTATTTGCACAAAGAATAAACGCCCCCAAAATGCAAACAATATGATAAATCTCCGATAAAATCGAAATCTGTAAAGAAAGGGTGAATCATAATGATGGATAAACTTGCACTGTGGATATTGCTGATAGGCGGCATTAACTGGGGTCTGGTGGGTATCTTCCGCTTCGACCTCATCGCCTGGGCATTCGGGGGCAGCGACTCCGTAGTAAGCCGCATACTCTATATAATAGTAGCGCTGGCTGCAATATGGTGCATCTCCCTCTTTTTCCGCAAGAACGAGCTTATCGGCGAGGAAAGAGACGTAAGGAACCACTCATAAGGAAAGCTCCCGCAGTTTCGGCTGCGGGAGTTTTTTCAGTGTACAGTAAAGAGTACACAGTAAACAGTAGTGGGGTTTTGCCTTCGGCAAAATATTTTTGATTTTGTGCATTTTTTGTTGACAAAATCGTACAAAAGCAGTATAATAATAGTACGATTTATAGGAGGTGATCGTATGTCAATAACCGCTACCGAATTGAAAATGAATTTGAGTAAATACCTGCTGCTGTCCGCTACGGAGGATATTTACATCACACGCAACGGCAAGGTGATCTCCAAGCTTACAAATCCGTTTCAGGAACGTGTGGATATTGCCAGATCCCTGTTTGGGGTCATCGGCGATGACGTTGATCTTGATAAAGCTAAGGAAGAAAGGCTGGACAGGATATGAAAGCGCTGATCGATACCTGCGTTATCGTGGACGTTCTGCAAAACCGTGAGCCATTTTGCGAAAAAGCTAAAACCCTTTTCCTTGCCGCAGCCAACAATCAGTTCACAGGCTGCATGACAGCAAAATCGGCTGCTGATATTTACTATCTTACGCACCGTCACACCCATGACGACAAGGCCTCAAGAGCCGTGCTGAACAAGCTTTTTACGATTTTTGAGGTTTTGGATACCGCAGGAATGGACTGCCGTCATGCAATTCCGTCTGCAATTTCGGATTTTGAGGACGCCGTTATGGTGGAAACTGCCGTAAGGACTGAAATGAACTGTATCATTACCCGCAATATCAAGGATTTCACAAATTCCCCGCTTCCTGTTTTTACTGCGGAGGAGTTTCTGGATAAGCTGGCTTCCATTGAGGAGGATTAAGGCGATTTTTACATATCGCAAAATTCGACCTACTTTTTACTCTCCGTCAAATAATCCTTCAGCTTCAGCCCCAGCGGGAACACAACGCCTCCCGCCACGTTGCCCAGCGTCACCATCAGCAGACACAGCAGTACATGCCCTTCAAACAGCCGTCCTGCCATGGCAAAATAAAACATATCCGCAACGCTGTGCTCAAAGCCTGCCAATATGAACGCCGTCACGCCGAACACTATGCCTGCATATTTGCCCAGCTCGTGGGAGTTTTTCCCGTAGGAATCCACGGCGATGTAAATGCAGACGTTACAGAAAACGCCCAGTATGAACAGGGACAGCAGGCTGTCGTTCGCCTTTGTCTCGGCGAGGGCGGCGGCTGTCTCGGTGAGCCTGTCCGCCTGCCTTGTCAGTGACAGCAAAGCCGCCACCGCCCATGCTCCCGCAAAGTTCCCTATCCATATCACAACAAGGTCCACCAGAAACAGCGGCTTGTTGTCGAACAGGTACACCGCCTTCCCCGTAAACAGGTTCAAGCCCTTGGTGCAGACGGTGAACAGACCTACCGAGAAGAATATCGCACCCACCACCTTGTTTTCCGTGGCAAGGTAGATGGCTCCGCCTATGGCAATGGCTGCTCCTGCGAGTATCGCCATGACGAACGCATTAACATACTTTTTCATAAATCACCATAATAGTTGACAGTTGGCAGCGTTCACCGCCAACTGTCAATTTTCATTTTAACGTATACCGTGTTATTTCACCTGCTCCAAGCAAGAACCATCAGAAGTATCGCCAGCCCCAGCCCCACGATAAACACTCCCGCTATCAGCAGGGCTGCGCCGAGAGCGCCCCAGATATACATTTTCCGCTCCTTGCGGGTCATTTCAAAGGGCTGCATTTCGGGTTTCCGAGGCTGTTCGCCTTCCTCCTGAGTGACGTTCCTTTTGCCGAAGCCGCCGAAAACAGGCGAGGGAACGCCCACGCCGCTCATGTCGGCAATGGTGCGTCCGTCATCGTCATCGTAAATTTTCTTGTTTTTCATCACTTATCAAACAAATGGCATACCACAAAGTGTCCCGGTTCGACCTCTCTCTGTACGGGAGTTTCCTCCTTGCAGCGCTGAGTGCAGTGCTTGCAGCGGGTGTGGAACTTACAGCCGGAGGGAGGATTTGCGGGAGAGGGGATAGAGCCTTCCAGCACTATGCGGTTCATGCGCACGTTAGGGTCGGGCACCGGTATAGCCGAGAACAGCGCCTCGGTGTAAGGGTGCAGGGGATTCTTGAATATATCGGCGGTGGAGCCGTACTCCACCAGACTTCCCAGATACATTACGCCTACCGTGTCGGAGATATGCTCAACAACGGAAAGGTCGTGGGAAATGAACAGGTAGGTAAGCTTGTACTTCTCCTGCAAATCCTTCAGCAGGTTGATTATCTGCGCCTGAATGGACACGTCCAGCGCGGATACAGGCTCGTCGCATACCACGAACTCGGGGTTCAGCGCAAGCGCACGGGCAATGCAGATACGCTGTCTCTGTCCGCCGGAGAACTCGTGGGGATAGCGGTCCTTGTGGAAGGGCTGCAAGCCGCAGTTGTCCATTACCTGGTCGATATAATCGTCAAATCTGTTCTTTTCAACCAAGCCGTGCTCCCTTACCGCCTCGCCGATTATCTCACCGACAGGGAGACGGGGGGACAGACTGGAGAAGGGGTCCTGAAAGATTATCTGCATCTTGGTGCGCAGCTCACGCATTTCCTTGGTGGAAAGGTCGTAGACCTCCTTGCCGTTGAACAGCACCTGTCCGTCCGTCTTTTCGCCGGAAAGACGCAGCACGGTGCGTCCCGTGGTGGTCTTGCCACAGCCGGACTCGCCTACCAAGCCCATGGTGGTGCCTCTTTTCAGGTTGAAGGTAACGCCGTCTACCGCCTTTACCCAGCCTATCGTCTTGGACACCATGCCGCCCTTTATGGGGAAGTATTTTTTCAGGGCGTTTACCATCAGTATGTATTGTTCGTCATACTTGACGGGAGTATACTTGCCCTTTTCTATTTCTACCTTGCTGTGCTTGGAGGCTTTTCCTGCGTCTAACGTCTCGGCATTCTTTTCAAGGCGTTCCTTGCGCAGCTCGTTGTTCTTTTTCAGCTCTTCCTCGCTGTTACGCTTGTTTCTGGCATTACCTTCTGCAAGTCCGTTTGCCATTACGCCTCGCCTCCTTCCTTATTGCCCTTCTTATTCGCCTCTGTGAAGCGGTAGCAGGACACCTTGTGAGTTTCGGAAATGCTTATCTCGGGGGGATACTCTCCCTCGCAGCCGTTCACGCACATCTCGCAGCGATCCTTGAAATAGCAGTAGTTGGGCATATTTATGGGGTTGGGCACCTTGCCGGGGATAGAGTACAGCTTATCCACCTGCTTGCCCACTACCGGCTTGGACGCCATCAGACCGATGGTGTAGGGGTGGGCGGGGTGGTGGAATATGTCGTCTGCGGTCCCCTTTTCAACTATCCTTCCTGCGTACATTACCACAACATAGTCCGCCATCTCTGCGATAACGCCAAGGTCGTGGGTGATGAACATTATGGAGGAATTTATCTTGTCCTTCAGGCTCCTAAGCAGGTCGAGCACCTGCGCCTGAATGGTAACGTCAAGAGCGGTGGTAGGCTCGTCTGCTATTATTATTCTGGGGTTGCAGGCAAGCGCCATTGCTATCATGACACGCTGTCTCATACCGCCTGACAGCTCGTGGGGGTACATTTTGTACACGCCCTCACTGTTGGCAATGCCAACCATTTCCAGCAGCTCGATGGTGCGTTTTTTAACGTCCTCCTTGGTCTTGCCGTCGCCGTCGTGGAGGAAAATCACCTCGTCCAGCTGCTTGCCTATGCGGAATACGGGGTTAAGGGAGGTCATAGGCTCCTGAAATATCATGGACATGAAGTTGCCTCTGAGCTTTTGCAGCTCAACATTGGGCATCTTGGTAACGTCATACGACTTGCTGCCTAAATTCAGGCGTATCTCGCCCTCCACCACCTGTCCCTGCGGACGCTGCAGAAGCTGCATAAGGGACAGACTGGTAACGGACTTGCCGCAGCCGGACTCACCCACTACGCCCACCGTCTTGCCGATAGGTACCTCGAAGGTAACGCCGTCAACGCTCTTTACGGTGCCGGCGTCGGTGAAGAAGTAGGTGTGGAGATTATCAAATTCAACGGCGTTGCCGCTGTCGTGCATTTCGGTGAGATATTCGCTTTCGGGAACGTTTTTGCGCTTGCGCTTTTTCTCCATCGCATTGGTTATCCTGCGGTTTTCACGGGAGATACGGCGGGATTCCTTGGCGGAAAGGTAGCCTTCGGGTTTATTTTTTGCCATTTTACTTTTACTCCTTTCCCTAACTCAGCGCTTCATTCTGGGGTCAAATGCGTCACGCAGACCGTCGCCCACGAAGTTGAAGCCCAGAACCGCTACCAGCAGGCATATACCTGCGGGGATCCATACGAACCAGTATGTAGTCATAACGTAGGAGTCGTTTACGTCGGAGATGATGTTGCCCCATGAAGCAAAGGGGAACTTAACGCCCAGACCGAGGAATGACAGAGTAGCCTCCATGATGATGGTGGAGCCCAGACCCATTGTACAGGTAACGATAAGCTGAGGTATAACGTTGGGTATCAGATGGCGGAAGATACGCCTTGAAGCTCTGATGCCGCACGCCTCGGTGGCGGTCATGAACTCCTGCTCACGCAGGGACAGTATCTGACCTCTTACCAGACGGGCAATGCCTGCCCAGCCTAAGAAGCCGAGTATCAGCATCATCAGCATCATTCTTACCTGCGGGTCCATGTTCAGGCTGTCCATCACCGAGCCTAAGATAATAAGTATCGGCATTGAAGGGATACAGTAGAAAATATCAACAAGACGCATTATCAGGTTGTCCACCCAGCCGCCGAAGTAGCCGGCGATACCGCCCATGATAACGCCTAAGAAAGTCTCTATGAACACAACGATAAAGCCGATTATCAGCGATACACGTCCGCCGTACATAAGTCGGGTGATTATATCCATGCCGTTCTTGTCCGTACCAAGCGGATGCTGAAGGGTAGGATATGAGTAGGTATCGAATACATCGGTGGGAGTGCCCTGCTTGATTGCCCAGACCTCGAATGCGGGATCGTAGATAATATCATAGATATTTTCCACGCCGTCATCACCGGTATATACAAACTCGCCTTCCTTGTTCAGGCTGCCGTCCTCGTTTACCAGCGCCTCCTCCAGCTTTTCTCTGAAGTCACGGGTGATAACGATGTCGGAAGCGGTGGAGACGACCACGAAACGGCTGATAATAGCTATCTCCGTGTCACCCTGAAGCAGGTTTCCGTCCTCATCAACGGTATATTCCTTACCGTCTGCGGTAAATGTCCCGCCGCCCTTGGCATTGGCAACCAGTGCGCCGTACTTTACGTTAAAGGAAGGCTCTGCCAGACCGTCGGCGGTGTAGATGATATCCTTGGAGCAAACTGCCAGAAGGGTGTCGCCCTGATATACCGAATAAGTGTCGTTGCCCTCTGCAACGTTGGTGTAGTTCACATCTTTGTATGAAAAGGTCTCCGCTGCTTCGATAGCGGCCTTGTTTATATAGGTGGAGAGGACTGCGCCTACCTCCTGACCGTCTGCAACGCTGAGACGGAAATCGTTGTTCTGCGTAGCGTTGACATAGTCCTTCTGCAATATCTCCACAGTGTAGAACTGCTCACCCTCACCGTAGGGCATCAGCAGACCGCCCAGGAAGGAGAACAGGAACATGAACGCCAGCATAACAAGTCCCACCACCGCAAGACGGTTGCGGAAGAAACGCTTTGCCACCATTGCGCCGGGGGAGAGTACCTTTACTCGGCGGTCGTCGTTGAGGGAATACTCCTGCTCGCTGTCGGGAGCTTTCTTTATATCTTTTTCTTCGCTCATTTTATCCCCTCCTTATCCCGCCACACGCACACGGGGATCCACCACGGCGTACAGCACGTCGGAGATCAGATTACCCAACAGTGTCAGCAATGCTATAAACGTCATGTAGAACATCGAAAAAGGAATGTCGCCTGCCACCATCGCCTGATAGGAAACGTAGCCGATGCCGTTTATCGCAAACAGCGTCTCGGTGATCAGCGCACCCGAGAAAAGTCCCGGCAGTGAGCCGCCCACGATGGTTACCAGCGGGATCAGCGTGTTTCTGAAGGCGTGGCTGTAAATGACCTTTTTCTCGCTGAGTCCCTTGGCACGGGCAGTCCTTATGTAGTCGGCGTTCAGCACCTCAAGCATATTCGTTCTGGTGTAGCGCATCAGTCCGCCTATGGAAACTATCGTAATGGTGACAATGGGAAGCACCATGTGATGTGCATAGTCAAGGAACTGTCCCCAGCTGTCAAGCTGAGCAAAGTTTCGTCCCACCATGCCGTGAGTATCGAACCAGCGCAGCTTTACCGCAAAGATAAGCTGCAATATAGTCGCAAAGAAGAAGGTAGGCAGCGATATACCCACCAGTGCACCGGCTGAAATGACATAGTCGGTTCTGGAATACTGCTTGGTAGCGGCAATAATACCCAGAGGAATGGAAATGATCAGCTCCAGTATCAGGGTGATAACGCCCATTATAAAGGAAATACCCACCGAATCGGCAAACTTGTCCACAACGGGAACGGTGAATTTCCAGCTGTCGCCGAAGTTGCCCACGGCAAAGTCCTTGAGCCAGCCTATGTAGCCGGTGAAAATATCCCTGTCAAGACCGTAGGTTTTGTTCAGCTGCGCCAGCAACTCCTGATAAGGCTTTGCATTCGGTGCGGAGGCAAGGCGCAAAGCCATCTGCTCCGCATAAGAGGTGGGCAGGCAGCGCATTACCGCATAAATTACAAAGGTGGTGCAGAAAAGGATCAGTATTGACAGCAAAATGCGCTTGATTATATAGTTACGCAACTTTTGACCACTCCTTTTTTTGTTTTATCCGCTGCGACCGCATAAGCAGCGCCGCTTTTTCAATACAGGATACACGACCCTGCATTGAAAGAGCGGGGGAGACGTCTCCCCGATCGCTCTTTAATCCGTTAAAGCTCTTGCAAAAGTCAGGCTGTCAAAACACCCGGTTTCGACAGCCTGCTTTGACATATCACCGTTCTGTCGGTGTTGTCTGAATTTTAAATCAGTTGAGCTCCAGAGTCTGGATCTCAGCAGCCCAGCCGTAGAAAGGAGTCAGGTCGCCGGGTACGGTGGACATATTCACACGCTCGGTGGAGAACAGTGAGCACTCGGATCTCTGGTATACGGGAAGCTCAACGCCCCAGTCAAGAACGATGTCCATAGCTTCCTTGTAAACGCCCTTGCGGAAGCTGTTATCTTCAGAGGTACGTCCCAGCATGATCAGCTCGTCAAGATCTGCGTCATGTACATTGTAGTAGTTGGTGTTGCCGTTAGTGTGATACAGCTGATACATATCAGGGTCAGCACTGGCCTGCCAAGCAGCGCACCACATATCGGTGGTCTGATCTTTACCGTCCTGAGCAGGACCCTGATAAGAAGAGTACAGCTTGCTGGCATCGGAGAAGTTCTCGATGGACAGGGTGATACCGATTGTTTTCAGAGCGTCTGCAGCGTTGTTTACAAGCAGGAAGGAAGGATGGTCGCCGCCCTCTGCGCTGATGGTCAGAGTGTAGGTCAGGTTCTCGTGGTTGTCGCCTTCTGCGGGAGCCGCAACTACCTTGCCGTCTTCAATTGTGTAGCCTGCTGCCTCGAAGTAGCCCAGAGCCGCTTCAAGAGCCGCTGCGACCTTTGCGTCTCTGTCCATGCCGGAGGTATAGATATCGTTGCCGTTCACGTCCTTGGAGTAAGCTATCTGATAGCCTGCGTCAGTAGGCTGAGGAGCCGCCCAGGAGGTGTTGGAGATAGGATAGTTGATAACGGATGCGGTGTTTGCATAATAGGAGTCAACGGTCTCATCACGGAATGCAGCCAGAACGGTTGCAAACGCTTTTCTCATATTTCTGGACGCTTCAGAGCCCTCATCGTCACCGATCTTCATTCTGTCAGCGGTGATGCCGATGTAGCCGTAGCCTCTGTAGTCAATGAGGATGGTGGTCAGAACATCACCGGATATAACGTGACCGTTGATGGTCTCATTGCCGCCGTTCTCCTGATTGATCTGGTTTGCCTTGTCAACGGAGTAGCTGGGGTCAGCTATATCAAGAGTACCTGCTACAACGCCGTTTATCTTCTGAGCCTCAGAGGATTCCAGGCAGTTGAGGTACTTGATCTTGGGCTCGCCAAGGTAGTAGGTGGGGTTAGCCTCAAGATAAACGGTACCGTTGGAGTAGTCCTTGAACTTGTAAGCACCTGCGCCCATAGGCTTGCTGGTGTTCTTCTTAACGGTGGAAAGGTCGCCCTTGGTGAAGCCGAAGTTATGAGCGTCGAAGTCGTAAGCAGCCTTGTCGCCGTAGTAGTGCAGAGGAGCGATAGGCAGGCTCATCTGAAGAATAGCGGTAGCGTCAAACTGTTCCGTGGTAAGTCTCAGGCTGTAATCGCCGGTCTTTTCGATACCGGAGATGTAGTCAGCGGAATTGCCGGTGGCAACCGCAACCTTCAGCTCCTCGGGGAGGTAGCTCCACAGAGAGCCGGAAGCAGCTTCGGTGTCGCTCAGATCCTCCAGGTCTCCGCCGTATTCTTCAACCATTAAAGCCCAGAAATCCGCAGCGGTAGCACCGTCTTCGAGCTCAAAGCCCCACAGTGCGGCAGAGGTTGCAACGTCAACTGCACCGTAACTTGCATAGTTGTTGAGGCAGTAATCAACGATGGACTGAGCAAATGCCTCGCCTGCCTGCTGGAGGCCTTCGCCCCAGAAGAAGTCTCTCTGCTGGTCGGTGAAGTATTCGGAAGTGCCGTCCTCACCTGCAGCGTAGATCAGGCTGTACAGAGTCTCCATACCGCTCAGGTACTCCTTAAGACCCTTGATCTTAACGGAAGCAAAGGTAACGGAGCCGTCGTATGCGGGATCAAGAAATACATACATACCGAAGATAACGTCATCAATGGTGGCGAGAGTGCCGTCGGAGAACTTGATGTCGTCACGGATGGTCATGTCATAGTAAACGGAGCCGTCGGCATTCTTGGTGACAGTAATGTCGGACGCACTGTAGTAGGTGTAATCGGTGCCGTTGTAGGAACGGGTCTCACCGTTGATGCCCTTCAGTACGGGGTCGCCGCCGCGGTCAACCGCCATGGTGTAAACCTGAGTAAAGTCAACGACTGTACCGTCATTTGCGGAAGCGTAGAAGAAGGGAGAGAATTTGCCTTCAAGACCCTGCTCTACGGAAATAACCAGCGTGTCGCGCGTGCCGGTGCTGTCGCCGTTGCCGCCGTTGTCGCCGTTGTTATTTTCGCTGCCGTCGGTAGAGTTATT
>JAFLUH010000073.1 GCA_022508895.1 Oscillospiraceae bacterium | reverse complement strand
CCGCCCCCCCCCCAGCACTCCGCCCGTGGCGCAAGCACACCGTGTGCGGGAAGCACCCGTCCGCCCCACGTTCCGCACGCACCACGCAAAACCCCTCCGCCAAAGCAGCGCTTTACGACACTGCACCTGTAAGCGCCTCTCACGGCTTTACACCGCAAGCCTCCATCACAGTTTCTTGAAATTCCAAGCCGTATTCCCATTCACCAGCCAGCTCAGCGACGGCTCGAACATGACCCCGTTCCGCGCCTCCAGCCCATAGCTGTAAGTATTCTTTATGGCTATCTGGGTAAAGGCGGTAGCCCTGTCCATGGCGATAGGCAGGCTGTCTCCGGTAAGCAGACCGCCGGTAAGCACACTTGCGAAAATATCGCCGGTGCCCGGATAGCTTGCGGGAACGTAATCGCAGTCCACCCGCCAGAAGCCCCCCTGCTCACGGTCGCAGCCCACATTGGCGATGACTCCCTCCGCCAGCGGCACTCCCGTTATCACCGCCACCTTCACCCGCTCGCAGAGCCGTGCAAGCCAGCTCCTCACCTCGCCTGCCGTAAGCTCCACGGGATACTTCTCGCCTAACAGCATTGCCGCCTCGGTAAGGTTGGGGGTTATCACGTCCGCCACGTCCACCAACTCGCCCATGCGCTTGCAAAGCTCAGGGGTGCAGGTGCGGTAGGGCTTGCCGTGGTCGCCCATTACGGTGTCCACCACCTTTAAGCTGTCCTTGTATTCACGGAAGAATTCAAGGCAGTGGTCTATCTGCTCCGTAGAGGCGAGAAAGCCGCTGTACACTGCGTCAAAGCCGATGTCCAGCTTTTTGTACTGGGCAAGGGTCGGGCTGATGTAGTCGGTGAGATCCTTTATAACCACATTCTCAAAGCCGCCTGTATGGGTAGACAGAACGGCAGTGGGAACGGGACAGCACTGTATCCCCATGGTGCTCAGCACGGGTATTATCACCGCCAGAGAGCAGCGCCCGAAGCCCGAAAGGTCGTGTATCGCCGCAACTCTCAGCTGATGTCGGTTGTTCATCATTATTACCTCCAAAAATAAGCCGCAGGACAAAGCCTGCGGCTTGCATCATTATTCAGGTAGTGCAACGGCATTATAACCAAATTTACTTGTGGCTTTGCCTGAAAAATCACATATTTATATCTTCACTTTACACTGCCCGCCGTTCTGCGCTCAAGCTCGGGTATCAGGAAGGCGCGCTCCAACAGCGCGGCAGGCTGAGGCTGACTGTACAGGAAGCCCTGTACCACGTCGCAGCCCAGTTCATCAAGTATATCACGCTGTCCTTCGGTCTCCACGCCCTCGGCAAGCACCGTAAGGTCCATCGCCTTGCTCATCTCAACTATCGCCTTTGCAATTGTGCGTGCAGTCTTATTGCTCTCGATATCGCAGACAAGGCTGCGATCCATTTTAAGCAGGTCGATAGGCAGTATCTTCAATGAGGCCAGAGAGGAATAGCCTGTTCCGAAGTCGTCCATGGAAATGGAAACGCCCAGCTTTTTCAGCGAATTCAGTATGCTGACCGTTCTGTCTATGTCCAGCATAGCCATCGTCTCGGTAAGCTCCACCTCTAAGCAGTCGGGCGATATCCCCGACGCCTCCAGCGCATTTCTCACCGACGTTACCACGTCTGTCTGGTACAGCTGCGCCTGAGACATATTTACGCTTATCTTTAACCGTGCGTAGCCCTTTTCCTGCCACATACGGTTCTGTATGCACGCCTGCTGCATTCCCCATTCGTCCAGCTTGGTGATTATGCCCATCTCCTCGGCGATATGTATGAACTGACCGGGCATTATCACGCCCTGAGTACGGTGGTTCCAGCGCATAAGCGCCTCTGCGCCTATTATCTCGCCTGTCTTTAAGCTGATCTTGGGCTGGTAGTAAAGCTCCATCTCGCCCTGTCTGATAGCGTCGCCGATCTCGTTCTCCACGATGTCACGGCCGCTTACCTTCTGCTCCAGCTCGGAATCGAAGTAGCTGCATACTCCGCCCGAATATCCCGAACCGCTGAACAGGGTGACGCTTGCCTTATTATAAAGAGTGCTTACGTCGTCCACGCCGTTATAGAAGCAGGCTCCCGAAATGAACCCTGCCTGCTCCTTCAGCATTGCAGGGAGTATCTCGTTGTTGCAGAAGCTCTCCACAACTATGCCGACCTCCTTCATCAGTCGGTCCACGGCGTCCTTTTCACTGCACACGAACAGTACGGCAAAATCCTCTGCGCCCATCTTGCCCACCACTGCGGCTTCGTCGGCAAGACGTACCAGCGTTTCCGCATACAGCCTCATCAGCGTGTCTGCCATATCTATGCCGAAAAGCATGGATATCTTTCTCAGGCGCACCACCTGAAGGCACACCAGCACGGCAGGCATATCGTCCTCACGGCACTGCTCAAGCAGCTCCTCTCCCACCGAAAGGAAGCCGCTGCGGTTGTACAGACCCGTCAGTATGTCACGCTGTCCGTCTCTCATCATCGCCTCGCGGTTGATGCGGCTGGAGGTGGTGTCGAATATCATGCCTGTGCGCTTTTTCCTGTAATCGGAGGTGTTTTTGTTGATACGGCATTCTATGGTAAAGGTGTGGTATGCGCCCGTGGCTATCTTGATGGACGCCTCCACATGAAGGGTGTCGCTGGTTCCTGCCAGAAAATGGTTGAAGCTGCGCTGAACGTCCATCAGCTCGTCTTTTTTGATAAGGGAGTAGAACTTCTCCACGGGTATGGACTCGCAGTCCTCAAAGCCAAGTATGCCGCTTATGTAAAGGCTGGTGCTTATGGTCACCGAATCGGGGTCGGATATAAGTGCGAACACGCCCGCCTCCGCATTGACGGCGGCGGTGTTGGTATAGTCAAACTGGTCCACCAGCTCGCTGCGCAGACGGTCGGTGATGTTGCGGGAAACTACCTCGTCGCTTATGTCGCTGCCGAGGGAGTACATTTTCTTTCTGCCGCCCTTCAGCTCAAGGGCTACGCTTCTCCACTTGATAAGACCCGCACAGCCGTCGTTGGTGGAGTATTCGGAGGTGACTCCGCTTTTCTTCAGTGCCGAAACGCACATGGAAAGAGTGTCGCTGTTTTCCCCGTCTTCTCCTGCAAATATTCTGCGGACGTAGCTTTTGTCGGCTTTCTCGCCGCAGCGCTCAATAAGCGAGGCAAGGGAGTCGCTGAACTTCACCTCGGACAGGTCGTCTATCCAGATAATTCGGTAGTCGAACAGGGTCTCGGTAAGACCGTCAAAGCGGGTGCGCTCACGTCTGGTCTGTGAAAGGCATAAATAGAATATAATGCAGGCAGCGGCTGAAGCTACCAGCAGCAGCATCGAAAGTATTATTATCGCAAGCTCCAAGACCTCACCGCCTTTTTTACACAGTTGTATGGCTTATTAATGTTATTTTACCATATTTTATATAAAAAATCAATAATTTTTAAGCAATTTGCACTAAAAATGCAACCAAAATTTAAGGCAGTTTTCTGTGCAATATTCATTAGACAAAAATAACAAAAACGCCGCCACTTTTCGTGACGGCGGCAGCTTGTCGAAAAACCTCCCTTTGGTCGGATTTTCCGACAAGCTGCCTAAAAATCGGAACTCCCGCAAAGCGGGAGTTCTCGATTTTAGCCGCTCTGCGAGCGGCTTTTATTTCAAATGAAGGGGGAACCCTGATGGTTCCCCCTTCAAACTTCCCCTTCCTTCCGAGTTTTCTGCAAACTGACGCCGCCACTTTTCGTGACGGCGTCAAATAATACAATATTCAATTCTATGCAATTCTCAGTCGGCTTTATCCTCAATGTACTTAACGATATCGCCCACGGTCTTGATGTTCTCCACCTGATCGTCGGGTATCTCGATGTCGAACTCCTCCTCGAAGCTCATAACAAGGTCAACGATGTCAAGGCTGTCTGCGCCCAGGTCGTCTTGGATAACCGCGTCCATTGTTACCTTGTCCTCTTCAACGTCCAGCTGCTCGATAATGATGGACTTTACCTTTTCAAATACCATGATAAATTTCCTCCAGTAAATAATAAACTTTGAATATAAACGGTACGTCCGAGCCGTGGCTTCTGAAGTCATTCCTCGAACATTCCGATTTTCCTGAACCTATTATACCTATTTTCAAGCATTATGTCAATATCCGTTTTGGAAATTCTTGCCACTGCGTCGGACAAATATTCCGCAATATTCGACGCAGTCAGCTTCACGTCGTTCTGTGCGCCGCCTACCGCCTCGGAAATTATTTTGTCGCACACGCCGAAGCCCATCAGGTCCTCGGCGGTTATCTTCATCAGCTCGCAGGCTTCCTTTTCCCTGCCCGGATCCTTCCACAATATCGAAGCAAAGCCTCTGGGTGAGATAACCGAGTACAGCGCATTCTCCAGCATGGCAAGCTCGTCGCATACCGCAAGGGCAAGCGCGCCGCCGCTGCCGCCTTCGCCTAAGATAACGCTTATGACGGGGGTCTTCAGGGTCATGAACTCCATCAGGTTGCGGGCTATGGCTTCGCCCTGCCCACGCTTTTCGGCGTCGATGCCGCAGAATGCGCCGGGAGTGTCCACAAGGCATATCACTGGTCTGTGGAACTTCTCGGCCTCCTTGGCAAGACGCAGGGCTTTTCTGTAGCCCTCGGGGTGGGGCATGGAGAAGTTGCTGCGCTTGTTCTCCTCGATGTTTCTGCCTTTCACCTGGGCGATAACGGTGACGGGTATGCTGTTAAGGGTGGCTATGCCCGCAAGTATTGCAGGGTCGTCACCGAAATGGCGGTCGCCGTGCAGCTCAAGGAAATTATTGAAGATAACGGGTATATAATCGTTCACCGTAGGGCGGTTCTTGTGCCTTATAAGGCTCAGCCTTTCGGTAGCCGTGAGTTTGCTCATGTTCTTGTGTCTACCTTTCAAGAGTATATGCAGAAATCAGGATTTTGCTCTCTCTTCCTTGGGATAATCGTGCAGCTTCATTATCCTCGCCAGCGTGCGCCGCATCATTGTGCGCTCCACTATCATGTCCACAAAGCCGTTTTCCAGCAGGAATTCCGCCGTCTGGAAATCGTCGGGGAGCTGCTGCTTTATGGTGTCCTGTATAACACGCCTGCCCGCAAAGCCGATAAGGACTTTCGGCTCAGCGATGATTATGTCGCCAAGGCTGGCAAATGAAGCGGTAACGCCGCCTGTGGTGGGGTCGCAAAGGACGGTGACGTAGAGCTGTCCCGCCTGATTGTGGCGGGCAATCGCTCCGCTGGTCTTTGCCATCTGCATAAGGGATACTATGCCTTCCTGCATTCTTGCGCCGCCGCTGGCGGTGAACAGTATCATGGGGAGCTTATGCTCGGCGGCGTACTCGAAGGCACGGGTTATCTTCTCGCCTACCACGCTGCCCATGCTCGCCATCATGAAGTGGCTGTCCATTATGCCTATCACGCAGCGGTAGCCGTGGATAAGGCACTCCCCTGTGACTATCGCCTCCTTGGTACCCACCTGCTGCTGCATGGCTTTTATTTTCTTTTCATAGTCGGGGAAGTCGATGGGGTTCTTCCCTGTCATGCCTGCGTCAAACTCGGTGAAGGTTCCCGGGTCTGCCGTCATGCTCAGACGCTCCTGCCAGCGCAGCCTTGCGTGGTAATTGCAGGAGGCACAGACCTTGCGGTTCCTCTCAAAGTCCTCCATGTAGACTACCGTGCCGCAGCGTGGACATTTGAACAGCAGGTCCTTCGGGATATTTATGTCGTCGGACTGCTCGGGCTGCTCCTTTTTTTCTTCCTCGTCCTCGTTGAAGCGCGCCCTTACTACTTTAAACAAATCTTCAAGCAATGCTTAATCCACCCTTTCGTCAGTTGACAGTGTACAGTGAAGAGTACACGGCAGTTGTGCGGCTGCGCCGCTTATTTAAAATTGCCGCCTGCCATTCAAATCCGTCTGCGAAGCAGACTCCTTTACTGTGTACTATGCACTGTGCACTGTTTACTATTTAGCGAGGTCCTTGCGGTTGAGAAATCCTATGTCAAAATCGCCCTTTTCAAAGTCATTGTCACGGAGCAGGTTCAACTGGAAGTCCACGTTGGTGGTTATTCCCTCTATGAGAAATTCGCCCAAAGCGACCTTCATCTTCTGTATCGCCTCGTCACGGTCTGCGCCCTTGACTATGACTTTCGCTATCATGCTGTCGTAGTATGACGGTATCTCGTAGCCCTGATACACGGCGGTATCTATGCGCACGTTGAAGCCGCCCGGCATGTGGAGGGACTTTATTTTGCCCGGACAGGGGCGGAAGCCCTTTGCGGGGTCCTCAGCGTTTATCCTGCACTCGATGGCATGACCGTCGAGGCGGACGTCCTCCTGCTTAAAGCCAAGTGCCTGCCCGTCGGCTATCTTTATCTGCTCTTTTATAAGGTCTATGCCCGTCACCATTTCGGTCACGGGGTGCTCTACCTGTATGCGGGCGTTCATCTCCATGAAGTAGAAGTTCCTGTCCTTGTCCACAAGAAATTCCACCGTGCCTGCGTTGGTGTAGCCGCACGCCTTTGCCGCCCTTACCGCCGCCTCGCCCATTCTTTTGCGCAGGTCGGGGGTCATCACCACCGAGGGACTTTCCTCCAGAAGCTTCTGATTGCGGCGCTGGCAGGAGCAGTCACGCTCGCCTAAATATACCACGCTGCCATGCTCGTCCGCAAGGAGCTGTATCTCGATATGGCGTGGGTCAACGATGAATTTTTCCAGATATACCTCGTCATTGCCGAAAAACTGCATCGCCTCCTGCTTGGCGGCGGTTATGCATTCCTCAAGCTCGTCCTCGCTTTCGACACGGCGGATACCACGCCCGCCGCCGCCTGCGGAGGCTTTTACCATGACGGGATAGCCTATCTTCGCTGCAATCGCCTTTGCTTCCTCCACGCTTTCTATAACGCCGTCAGAGCCGGGAACAACGGGAACGTCCGCTTCTATCATGGTCTTTTTGGCGTTGGCTTTGTCCCCCATTGCGTCCATTGCGGCGGCGGTGGGTCCTATCCACTTTATGCCGCATTTGTCGCAAAGCCGCACGAAGGCGCTGTTCTCGGAGAGAAAGCCGAAGCCGGGGTGTATCGCCTTTGCGCCGGTTATCTCACAGGCTGCAAGTATCGCTTTTGTGTTGATATAGCTGTCCTTGGTGGCGGGAGGGCCTATGCAGACCGCCTCGTCCGCTATCTGGGCGTGGAGGGCGGTCCTGTCGGCGGTGGAATAGACCGCTACCGTCTTTATGCCCATCTCACGGCAGGCACGGATCACTCGCAGGGCGATCTCGCCTCGGTTGGCAATAAGTATCTTACTGAACATCAGTTACCTCTTTACAGGCGATACGCCTTTATTTTATGGCAAAGCTTATCTCGGCGGAAACCGCTTTCTCCCCGTTTACGGTGGCAATACCGCTGCCTACGCCTACGGGTCCTTTCACCTTGATTATCTCGACTTCAATGCGGAGCAGGTCGCCGGGGACTACCTGACGGCGGAATTTGGCTTCCTTTACGCCGCCGAAAAAGCCTATCTTTCCCTTGTTTTCGGGGAGAGCAAGCATGGAGACCGCACCCGCCTGCGCCATCATCTCAAGCATAAGCACGCCGGGAACTACGGGGTAGTCGGGGAAATGTCCCTTGAACCAGAATTCGTCGGGCTTCATCAGCTTTGTTGCCACAACACGTTTGCCCGGCTCCATTTCCTCGATGGTGTCTATCAGCAGGAACGGGTCACGGTGGGGGATTATCTCTTTTATTTCTTCCTGTGTCATCAAAGGCATTGCGTGTCCTCCTTATTCTACACGGATAAGCGGCTGGTCAAACTCCACCGCTTCGCCGTCGCTTACCAGCACTTCCTTTACAACGCCGTCAAACTCGCTGGTTATCTCGTTCATCAGCTTCATGCTCTCTACGATACACACCACGTCGCCCTTGCTCACCTTGTCCCCTGCGGAAACGAAGGGGGGCTTGCCGGGGGCGGCTGCGGCGTAGAACGTTCCTACGATGGGGGATTTTATGAACTTTCCGCTGGCTGCGGGGGCTGACGTCTCTGCGGAAGCAATGGGCTGCGCCATTATCGGCGTTGACACCACGGGTACAGGGGGCGCCATAGGCATGGGAGGGTGATGGGGGCGGTGGTTCTTGGTGAGCTTTATGCGAAAGTCGTCAGTCTCCACCTCGATACCGTCAAGCTGTGCGTCGTTCACCTGCTTTGCCAACGCCTCTACCGTTTCCAGCAATTCTTTCTTATCCATGTCGATTTATTATCCTTTCAGTAGAATAATGCTAAATTATACAAATAGTAGTTATTTAACAGGCAGGAAACACAGGCTCACATTATGCCCGCCAAAGCCCAGAGAGTTGCTCACTGCGCCGGTTATCTCCATTTTGCGGTTCTCGCCCTTGCAGTTGTCAAGGTCGCACTCGGGGTCGTCCACCTGCAAGCCTGCGGTGGCGTGTACCAAGCCGTTCTGCATTTGCAGACACACTGCGATAGTTTCAACGCCGCCTGCTGCGCCTAAGAGGTGTCCCGTCAGGGACTTGGTGCTGTTCATAACAAGCTTATTTGCATGAACACCGAAGGCTGTCTTTACCGCCGCAGTCTCGGTGCGGTCATTGATGGCGGTGGAGGTGCCGTGAGCGTTGATGTAGTTTATCGTCTCAAAGGGCACGCCCGCTTCTTCTACCGCAAACTTCATCGCCATTGCGCCGCCCTCGCCGTCGGGAGAGGGGGAAGTCTCGTGGTATGCGTCGCAGGTCGCGCCGTAGCCGGCTATCTCTGCGTATATCTTTGCGCCCCTTGCCTTTGCGTGCTCGTATTCCTCGATGACAACGATACCTGCGCCGTCGCCGAGGACGAAGCCGCTGCGCTCTTTGTCAAAGGGGATAGAGGCTCTGTTCACGTCCGTGCTTTTTGTGATTGCGTGCATATTGTTGAAGCCCGCAAAGGCGAAGCCTATCCTGCACGCCTCGGAGCCGCCGGCAAGCATTACGTCGGCGCCCCCGTACTTTATCGCTCTGAACGCCTCGCCTATTGCGTGAGCGCCGCTGGAGCAGGCGGATACGGGACAGTAGTTCACGCCCTTGAACTTGGTCTTTATGGCGACGGTGCCTGCCGCCATGTTGCCTATCATCATGGGGATAGTGAACACGCTGACACGCTGGTTGCCCTTGTTGTGGTAGGTCAGCACCTGCTCCTCGGTGGTGTGCATTCCGCCGATGCCGCTGCCGATTATAACGCCTCTTTTGTATGGGTCTATGTCGGAAAAGTCGGTGCCTGCGTCCTCTAAGGCTTTCATGGAGGCGTACAGCGCATACTGGGTCAGAATGTCCATTCTGCGCTTTTCCTTTTTGTCAACGTACTGGTCGGGGTCGAAGTTTTTTACGTCGGCGAAAACGTTCAGCTCCTCGCTTTGTCCCTCGAACCAGTGACCGAGGGTGAAGCCGTTTTTGCCTGCAACTATGTTGCTCCAGAATTCGTCTATGGTGTTGCCTATGGGGCTTACTACGCCTAAGCCCGTTATTACTGCCCTTCTCATTTAATTTCTCACTTTCTTTCATTTATACAATGGGGTGCGTTCGCTGCCTGTACCACTGGAGGAAACCTTTCTGGAAGAAAGGTTATCCTCACGGCAAGGATGTCGTAGGTGTTCGCCCAAAGCGCGGCACGGACGCCGCGCCACCAAAGCGAACACCGTAGACCCTCTTTCCAAAGACTTTTAACGATTTTTTCTTTTCGGTGGCTGTGCCGCCGTAAAGAAAAAATTTATCAAAAATTTTAGGAAGGGGGTCTGGGGGAAAGCCCTTTTGTTCAAAAGGGTTTCC